>CAJXPR010000021.1 GCA_913058135.1 uncultured Gammaproteobacteria bacterium | reverse complement strand
GCGATACTGTGAAATACCAGGATACAGGTCGCGCCGCCGAGATTTTTTCTAACCGTGGTTCACTCGATGACTGGAAAAAAGAGGTAGCTTCCATTTGTGCCGGAAACACGGTACTGATCCTGTCGTTATGTTGCGCCCTCACCGGCCCGTTGCTTGCGCGCCTAGGTGTTGTTGGTGGCGGGTTCCACTTGGTAGGCGATTCCTCCAGCGGGAAATCACTGGCTCAGCGTGTGGCGGCCACGGTGTGGGGGAACCCAGACCGATTTGCCGCCTCCTGGGCTGTCACTAAGAATGGTTTGGAAATAGAGGCTTCCGCAAGAAATGAAACCGTCCTGTTACTCGATGAGATAAAGAGGGCGGATCCCCGCTACATACAAGAAATGGCCTATTCCCTTGCTAATGGCATGGGGAAAGGCACTATGAACGCCGAACGTCAGGCACGACATAAATTGGTGTGGCTCCTCTTCTTTTTATCTAGCGGTGAACGTCCGTTGACCGAGCACGCAGCGCTTTCGGGAAATCCCGCTCATGCAGGAGCGGAGCTACGCATGGTTGATATCAATGCTGGAACCCGAAACTTTCGTGCATTCGATGACACGCACGGAATGACGGGAGAGGCGTTTCATCGCGCTCTTTCCGTTGCAGTAATGGGGAATTATGGACAGGCAGGTCCGGCGCTAGTTGAAATTCTTATTCAAGAGAGGAGCGAGGATGAAATTCCTTCCCTTTACGGAAAGCTGAGAGAGCATTTCGACTCAGACAGTGCACAGTCCGGTAGAGTTGCAGACCGCTTCTGTGCGGTGGCCACTGCTGGAGAATACGCCATAGCAAAAGGATTGCTGCCGTGGCGTAAGGGCACCGCACTAAATGCATGCAAAAAGTTGTTTGCTGAGTGGCTCGACTCTGTCGGTAATGGCAACACGGAGGACCGACAGATCCTGCAAGGGATCGCTGACTTTATAGACGCCCACGGTGACAGTCGGTTTTCCTCCATTCGCGAAATGGGTGATAACCCACGTGTCGTCTACCACCGAGCCGGGTACTACGATCAGTCAACAGCTAATCTGTCACGCAACTACCTTTTCACTCTCAATGCACTGAGAGAGGCAGCTAAAGGTTTCACTAAGGATCGGATATTGCTTGCACTGAAAACCGCCAACGCAATTCAATCGGATGATGGAGGCAAGGGGAACAAAGGATACCAGGTCCAGCGTAGAACACCAGGCGGGAGTCGCGCATGGTTCTATGTGATTGATCCCGAGAAGTTACAAACTAATTAACCGTTTATCACCCAGAGGACTAGCACCATGAAAACTGCAAAAACCACCGGCACACGTACAGCGGAAAACGTGTTTTCAGAATCCTTGAAAAAAGCGGAATCCGCCTACGTGGCACTTTTGGAGCCTCTTTCGGAGCGCGGCCGCTTGCTCGATAAGTACCGCAAAACGGCGGAGGCCGCTAAAGCAGAGGCCACCACAACCAGTGAGGAATGGAGAGCAGCTCTTCGTGCGTCCGGTGGAGACATAGTAAAGCCCGTAAGAGAAATTAAGCAGCGAGAGATTGCCGCCAGGGAAACTGCCGAGGAATTCGACGTCCTGGTATCAGAGCTGGAACCCATATTCCGCGATTTACAGACCACAACAGCTCAAGCACGTGAATTGTATTTAACCGCATTTTACCGGGAAGATAGATCGAAACTAAATGCCAAACTGGATGCGCTAGCTCAGGAGGTTTTTTCTACAGAGCAGGGGAAACAGATGTTAAACCTGCTGGCCTATCAGACAAGGCAGGTTGAAACCGATTGTCGAAATGATACTTGGATTCAGGAAATTGTCAGAGCCGCTCCTCAGTCTGTTGGAATACCTGTGGATGAAATGGAATCAGAGCTTACCAGGACACGGGCGCAAAATTTTATCTACGATTTCATTAAGCGCCATTGGAGTAGCCTGGGTAACACTGATGACGTTGCTTTCTGCAGCACTCCCCTGCCACCGAGTCCTTATGAGTTGACGAACGTCACCGCAAGTCCGTTTGCCGCAAGGGAGGCAGTCGCGAGACTAAAATCATCAGGCGTCATTCAGTAGAGGAGATCGGCATGTCCAAATGGATAGCATTGTTTATGAACCCTGAGCTAGGCAATGATGACCCAACGCCTACAGATTACCTGTTACCCGCTTTGAGTACCCTCAAAGCTGCCACAAAGGCGGGCTTGATGGTCAGAATATTATCGCCAAACTCCGAAGGTGAATGCTGTACTGAACACCTAGCGGATTGGTTAGCAAAAAAAGGGGTGCCTGGCGTGGTTGCCACCAATGAGATTGACAGCAACTGCGCCATGATTATAGGCCCGGAGGTGTTCCGAGTAGATCCGGAGAATAACAAGTTTTGCCATGCATGCCAGATTGACCTTACCGGGCGCAGACTGGCTTGCCTTGGGGTTTCATGGCCCAGAGTAGGCGGTGGTTTTGTAGAGTTTCTTTAAAGCAAATTGGCCTAACTCCAACTAATTCGCTGGCAACTTAAAGGGCAATAAGGTCCCACTCTTACTACCTCGGTGTGTTTCGTTTTTACCCGAGGATGCCCGTAAACGCGCCAGCTCAACTATTTTTGTTTTACCTTGGAAATACCCCTCTGGCAATCCAGCCAACTTCTCAATATCGTGGGAGGATAGACCTATATGCCTAGGTATAGCATCCAAAGGCATAACGTTCTGTTCTACCAGCAAACCAATTGTACGACTCAATAGCCGTGGCCACTCTGGTGCCCTATCAGCGTCTCCAGGCTCGGACTTCCCCCCCCACCTCGCTGACCTTCTTTTAAACAATAACTGTGCGCTATCATCATCAAGTATTTCTAAAGCACGAAGACGCATTACAATAGCCGCGACAGAAACGCCCCATCGTCGTTTCAACAAAAGCAGATCATCAAGTGTGACCGGAGTACGTACGTCGCTCGCAAAGGTTTCAGCCGGGAGCAAAAAAGCTCCTGCGAATCTATGCGCTTGCTTCTCCATCTGATTGTGACGTTCACGGTCAGTTGCTCTGGATATATAGCGATGAAGTATCAAATGACCAAGCTCATGGGCAAGGTCAAAGCGACTTCTATAACCATTGTCCTTATCTGCCGATAGTAGAATCATCGGCCGTTCTAATACTTCACTCCATGCGGACAGTCCCTCGATCTGAGAGACGCCTGTCTCCTCTCTCACCAGGACTACACCTGCGCCCTCTACCGCTAGCGCTAGATCTTGGATCGCTGTGCTCCCAAGACGCCATAAGTCTCGGCACTCTTTGGCAGCAAGTTCTATATCCTCGGAGGTTATTTCGTCAGGGTCCCTGAATTCCCTTTTTGGCAAATTAACCTGAGGGTAGTCTACAAATTCAGAAAGCGAATATGCTAAGTCTTGAGCCCATTCCATACGTGCTTCCAGCATTGCCCGAGCAGCAACATGAGCTGAAGCATTACTGCGGAAAAGGGGTAGGGAAACTGCTGTCAAGCTCCCTCTCGTAAACCACTCAGGCGACACATTAACTACACTGGCTAATCTATCCAATGCACTACGCTCTGGTGCCTGTGAGCCTGCTCTCCATTTGCTTATCGTTGCAGGAGACACTCCTACTAATGAGGCCAACTGAACCTGAGTAAGCCGGCGCGCAGCCAGTACCTGTTTCAGTCGATCACTTTGAAAACCCTGCACCCCACCACGACTCATAATTAAATTCCTTCGTCACTTTTCTTTTTAGATTTCTTAAGGACTGGCATAACCAAATCTTCTTGGCTCGTGGGTATTTCTTCGTATCGCTGCAAGAATTTCTGAAGCGGCTCCCTGAAAAGCCACCCCGTCATATCTTTATTTGGCACTGCAATCTGCACCGAGATCGGAACGTCAGGCTGGAAAACTAATGAACCAGAGAAGCAGGACACGAAAAAAGCTGTCGCAGCGGAAGGAGTGACGTACTCGTCCAGAAGATCAGCAATAACCAATGGCTCAATAGCTTTATTCGCGGCGGACATTTGCCGACGAGTCCGACTCCTTCGGCCGTTTATCCACACCCCGTGAGAAATGTTAAAACGTGCAAGAGTAAATATTCCGGTGCGACCCGTTACAATACTGTTTCCCTTAACCGGCGAGGGAGAGGCTGACCCTACCTCTAACGCTCTATGGAAGGACTCATTCATATGGAAGTGTCGAAGCTGCCCTAGCGCGTGAGGCAAATGTCCCTTATCCATGCCGGTGGATGTCTTAAATGCCCTCTGTGCTCCGACAATTAAGGCTTCCTCCACGGCCATGACCAAATCACGTGAAATATCTCTTATTAACAGCGCTGGTATCGAATCTTGACTAGAATTGATCATTGTTAAGCTCTCACCGAGGTTTCGTTAAACGGGATTATGCCCCATTATTGTTTCGTTTAACAAGCTTTTTGCAAAAGAAGCCCGCTTCAACGATACCCCCCTTACTTACGACAGACACACAATGGTCTTGCTGCCCATGGCCAGCGGACTGTCAACTCCCAGCCCGCCAGAATTTCGATAGCCTGGATAAACACGCTCATATAGGCCTCTGTTTTAACATATGGCCTTTTTTTTACGGTTTTTAGTTGCCCATACCTGCACTTCGCTGGGCACCCAGCGGCGCCGGACGCCTGGTGCGCAGATTGGGTCCGGAAAGGCTGGGGCCGCGACGATCCGGCATGCGGCCTTGCTGCCGACTCCGAAATAAAGACCGACTTCATTTGTGCTCCATAGCCTCGGCACCCGTTGCGCCTTCAGCTCGGCCAGTATCTCTTCTAGTATTTGCTTTATCATTCTGCTTTCGACCCCTCCCGATTACCGTCATCAGACCGTGCCACACCAGAGAGCCTCTGAGGCCCTTCACAGCCACCCTTGCACTCGACCCCTGCGGCAGCGTCGCCGAGCCCTATGGTGTCGGCAGACGTCGCGGACCTCGCACCGCCAACCGCGCCTGCCAGCAATCTCGGCGCGCCGTCAACTCCCCGCCCCGCCAGCGCTCTTTACGTGTTATTTATTTTGAAAGTCCGCATAGCGCCACAGAGCCACCAGGCTTGACGCTATGGCCAGCAGATGAACCCTCAAAAAGTATGCGGATTTACAGGTTTGCAAATTCAAATTGGATTGTGACGGTGCCCGCGCGCGGCTCCAGGGCTTAGTTGCTGGTCAAAATGGACTTGGACAGGACTACTCGCAGTCCATCCCAACAATATAGCATTCAATCGGTTTTCATTTCTTATTGTATATGCTCTTGGGAGCACTGCTGACACCTGGTTTAGGCGGTTCCTGATGTCTACGAAGGATTGGGATCTTCAACGGCGGGCTTTCTATTGCCCCCAGTCCATCGGCGAACATTCAAGTCAGGTCATTTTGCGAAGATCTCGGTAATCCAGCAGGGAGTGTCCACACAGAATTGTGACGAACAAAACCGGATAGTAAAACTCTCGCTTTTCTGGGCCGTGGCCGCTGCGTATTTCTGGCGACATTTTCCACGAATTCCGGCCGGAAATTTGCACGCCAGGAAGGGGACATAGTACAAATAAAAACTTTGCTCATATAAAACAGTTGTGACATTTAGGACATTTAGGACAAAGCTATATTATTATTAATTATCAGTGCCTTATGCCTAAACTACGCCTCTATTTTTGTCACAAGTGTGTTTTTTGTAGTTGTGACACTTGTGACAGCGTCTATGCTGTTAAAACCAGTTTTTCTTCCGCTTTTACTAAATTCACCCCTAAATTCTTGTGACATTGTGACGGGATTTGTGACAAATGGGCCGCTTAACCTGTTGATTTTAAAGGCTGTCACAAATGTCCTAACTGTCACAAGCAAAATAAGAGAGGATGAAAAACAATGCAGAAAAGCTAGAAACTGCATATCAGGACAACCAGTTAATTTTTGCTGTTTTTGCCTGTCTGGAACAGCCCTCGCAACTGACAAAAATGCCACCCTGAAACAACATCAGGATAGGCTTAATTGCGCCTCAAAAAATGACCCTGTATCCCACCCTTTAGCGTGCAAAATTTCGGTGTGAACATCCTTAAAATAGTGGAGGTCAACCCATCTGAGATCTTCCTTTGCAGACTGGGGAACTAAGCTACGCAAGCATGTAAATTAAACCAAACCAGGTAGGCGCATTTGCTGGGCTGTACTGTTTTGGACGCACTTATACCGGATTGCACATTATTGAACTAACATGAACTGTTTTAAACGCTGACTGGATCTAGATGGATAGTCTTAGTCTGCGCAAAATATAGCCTTTATACGCTAAGCTTGTATCCTATTTGTACACCAGATATTTTTTACTTTCCTTTTCTCTATATATATCATTTGCTTACGCTTTAGTTAAAGTTCCGCCCCTGGGCACCACATTCAAAAAGCCTCGCTTAAGCGGGGCTTTTTTGTATGTGGTGCCCAGGGGCGGATGAGAACCGCCGACGTGGTTTGACCCTACTTCAGCCCAAGCTGTTCTTTACCTGCTTCCGCACCAACAGTTATAGTCTTCAGACAAATTCCATCCTGACCGGAGCCCGGCTATTTTGAGCTATCCCCGCCTACACCTGCTCTGCCTGTGTCTTGCACTGACCATCAGCACGCCGGCCGCAGGCCAGGACGCCGATCTGCTCCGACGCGCTCTTGCCGGTGAAGCCGCTGCGCAGAGCGAGCTGGGCTACCTTTACGCCTCCGGCAATGAGGGCCAACAGAACCTGATCCTGGCACTGAGCTGGTTGACGCAGGCCGCCCATCAGGGCGACGCCCCTGCGCAATATAACCTGGCCATCATGCATGCGCTGGGACAGGGCACACCTCAGAACATGACCGAAGCGGCCCGCTGGCATCAGGCCGCAGCCACGCAGGGCCACGTTGATGCCCAATACAGCCTGGGCCAACTATACGACACGGGAGCCGGCGTCGAGCTGGATCATGCCGAGGCAGCCCGCTGGTATACATTGGCCGCCGATCAGGGGCACGCGGCCGCACAAAACGATCTCGCCGTGATGCACAAATACGGGTATGGCGTTCGCCAGGACTACCCGGAGGCTCTGCGACGCTTTCGGATGGCTGCCGCGCAAGGCCTGGCCGGCGGACAATTCAATCTGGGTGTGATGTACCGCAATGGTACGGGCGTCGAACGCGATTTCGCCCAGGCCGCTCACTGGTATCGTCAGGCGGCACAGCAAGGACATACATCGGCTCAATACCACCTGGCAGTCCTGCTGGTCAGTGGCGATGGTGTCGATGCAGATTATGCGGAGGCCGCTTCGTGGTTCCGCCGGGCTGCCATCCAGGGCTCTGCCGATGCACAGTACGAACTGGGACTCATGAACGGCCATGGCGCCGGCGTTGCGCAGAACCTGGAACTCGCCTATATGTGGCTGGACATTGCCGCCCAGGGAGCATCCATTGCGCGTCGCGGGCGCACACTGCGCACCCGCGACGAGTTCGCAGCGCAAATGTCCTCAGAGCAGCTGGCCCGCGCCCGTCACGCCGCGCAGGCCTGTCTGGAATCATCCTATCAGGAGTGTGAGCCTGAGGACTAAGCCCGGCGTTGCACGCTCGGCCAAGCCCTTCTCAGTGCTTGAAGATCACATAAAACGCATGAATAATGCCGGGAATAAACCCCAGCATTGTCAGCAGGATATTCAACCAGAAGGGGAACTTGATTCCCACCTCCATGAATACGCCCACCGGTGGTAACAGTACGGCAAAAATCATCTTTATCGGATCCGTCGGAGTAAAAGCCATGATATTCCCTCTCACGATTGCCAAGTACACACAGTGACCCTACCATAGGTTGACAAGAATGGAGAACCCTCTCGATCCTTATTGCAGTCAACCAGAGTGATCACATCATGATCGTCGAAACACCCCGTCAGGAACAGCTTGTTGATCAACCGCATCGCATTGAAAAAGACCTGCTGGGCTCGCTGGCAGTTCCGGCCGATGCTTATTATGGCGTGCAGACCCAGCGCGCTCTGGAGAATTTTGTCCTGTCCGGCGTGCCGCTGGCGCACTTCCCCAAACTGGTGATTGGTCTGGCCATGGTTAAAAAAGCGGCGGCCGCTGCCAACCGCGACATTGGCGAACTGAGCGCCGGCAAATACGAAGCCATCGCTCACGCCTGCGATCGCCTGATCGCCGGTGAGTTTCATGAGCAGTTTGTCGTCGACATGATTCAGGGAGGCGCCGGCACATCAACCAACATGAACGCCAATGAAGTGATCGCCAATGTGGCACTGGAATACATGGGCCACGGCAAGGGTGAATACAAACACCTGCACCCCAACAATGATGTCAATATGTCGCAGTCCACCAACGATGCCTATCCAACGGCCATCAGGGTGGGCCTGCAATTGTCTCACGCCGAACTGGTCGACAGCCTTGCGCTGCTGCAGCAGGCATTTGCCGCCAAGCGCGACGAGTTCCACGATGTCATCAAGATGGGCCGCACACAACTCCAGGATGCCGTACCGATGACGCTGGGCCAGGAATTCGGCGCCTACGCCACCACACTGGGCGAGGACATCGAGCGTATTGCCGGTCTTTATGACCTGCTGCGCGAGGTCAATCTGGGCGGCACGGCCATCGGCACTGGCATCAATGCCGATCCGCGTTACGCGGTGCTGGCAGTCGCGCATTTGAGTGACGTGTGCGGGCACCCGATGCGACTGGCCACCGACCTTATTGAAGCCACATCGGACATGGGGGCGTTTGTCCTTTTTTCCGGCATGACCAAACGTCTGGCCATCAAACTGTCAAAGATCTGCAATGATCTGCGCCTGCTGTCCAGTGGGCCGCGCACCGGCTTTAATGAAATCAACCTGCCACCGCAACAACCGGGCTCTTCCATCATGCCGGGCAAGGTGAATCCGGTGATTCCCGAAGCTGTCAACCAGGTGGCCTATCAGGTTATCGGTAACGACCTGGCCATTACCATGGCGGCAGAGGCAGGGCAGTTACAGCTCAATGTCATGGAGCCGCTGATCGCCTACAAGATCATGGAATCGATGCGCCTGTTGCGTCGCGCCATGGACATGCTGCGCGAGCGTTGCATCGTCGGTATCACCGCGAACCGGGAACGCTGCCGCGAGCTGGTGAACAATTCCATTGGCCTGATCACCGCCCTGAATCCCTATATCGGTTACGAGGATGCCACGCGCATTGCACGTGTGGCGCTGGAAAGCGGCCGCAGTGTGCTGGAGCTGGTCAGGGAGGAAAATCTGCTGGATGAGGAGACACTGCTGGAGATTTTGAAGCCGGAGAACATGGTGAATCCGCGGGCTGTGAAACGTAAAGTGTAAAGGGGGCGGCTTTACCCGCGCCGCCCCCTTTACGTTAGTTCCTTTACGTTACCGCATCAGAACTCTTTGCGGATACCGACTTCAAACACACGACCCAGCGGGTTGCCGATTCGTGGATCATAGCCGAATTCCTGACGTGACGCGGGAGGATCTTCGTCCGTGATATTGGTCACAGAAGCACTGAACGATGCCCATTCGTGATCCCATATCCAGTGCAGGTCACCGGCCAGCCAGCCGCCCGGATCAACACCGTAGTAAGACGGACCGAACGGCGTGGTGGTGCCCGGCTGGAAACCGCCGGGTACTAACGCCGCTTCGTTCACACTGCCATCGTCATTGTAGTAGCGCTCGTCCTTCACACCATCAATGTAGCTCAGTACAAAGCGGAAATTGTGATCGCCCTGCCCATAGTTGACATTGAGATTGGCACGCCATTCCGGTGCAGCCTGTGCGATGGTGGCAAAATTCAGAGTACCCAGACGGTCATCACCCGGATCCAGCTGAAAGCCATCAAGTACCGTTTCACCAAAGGTGAATTCCTCCACCTTGGTCAGCGTCAGACCCAGACGCATGTCGCCGGCGAATGCCGGGAAACTGTAGCGCGCCTGCACGTCAAAACCGTTGGTGGTCTGACCCGGGCCATTGCCGTACTCGGTTGTGATGTTGGCAAAATCGTTTGCCGTGGTCACGCCCTGAGTACAGGTCCCGCCGTTAAACTGCACACGTCCGACCAGCGGATGTGAGCAATCGGCCAGTGCCGTTCGGTTGGACGGCACATTGGTCGCGCCGGGCGGTGGAATGCTGAACACCGAGCTGGCAATATCGTTGGCTGAGGCCAACAGCCCCAGCTCGTCTTCCGTCTCGATGCTGAAATAATCCACAATGAACTGGAAGTCGTGCGAGACATCAAAGCCCTGCGACTGCCAGATGGCACCGGTGCTCCACACTGTGGCTGTCTCCGGCTCAATACCGGTCGCTGTAATTGTGGTGGCGCCGCGCCAGTCACCGCCAGCGATGGTGTAGCTGTTAACACCGTTGTTGATTTCGCCAGGAACCAGCCCGGCGCCAGGCGCCTGATAGTTGGTGCCGTAGGATCCACGGAAGGACAGGTTGTCGGTCAGATCATATTTGCCCGATACCTTGTATACCGTAGCACTCAGGTCGCCACTGAAGGCTTCGTGGCGCACCGCTGCAGTCATTTGCAGGGTGTCCAGGAACGGCAGGTTGAACTCGGCAAATGCTGAGCGCTGATCCTGCTTGGTGGAGTCCGGCGGATCTATGCCAAAGAAGAAGAACGGACCGGGGCCATCCGGGGTGCAACCGTTGTACTCAGGATTGTTCGGATCCAGCGGTCGCTGTTCCGGCCAGAAGCAGGGGGTTGCGCCGTTGTAGATGGGGTCCGGGTTGGTCTCACGGTTTCTGGTATCCCGATATTGCACACCTGCACCCCAGGCAATGTTGCCGCCTGGCAGTTCGATTCCGGTCTGACCACTGAAGACCAGATCCACGGTTGCGTTCCACGACGTGGTTTCACCGTAACGATCATTGAATACCCACTCGCGAAGTTCCTGGGGGTTTTCCAGACTGGGGTCATAGCTGGGGTTTGCCAGGCCAAGCACCGGCTGACCGGCAAAGTTGGAGGCAAACGGGTTCCAGTACATACAGTCACCCACGCCGGCCTGGGCCGGATTCTGGGTACCCAGACGATTCGGGTTCTGATCCGAAGCATTACAGTTGGGCCCACCAAAACCGTACAGGGCATTCTGCAGCCGCGCACCCATGATGTCCGGTGCCGAACCGCGACCGTCAAACTGGTTATAGGTTATGGCAAAGTCGTAACTGATCTCGTTGTCGAACTCACCGTTTATGCCGGTCGCAATATGCCAGTAACGCGCTTCATTCTCGTTAGGTGTACTGTGCAAACCGGAGCCGGCTAACGTGTCGTTACCACCGTGGGCAAAGGCTCGATAGGTGATTGGCGTAAAGCCCTGGGTAATGGCTGACAACGGGTTATTGGCCCAGCCAGTGCGCTGCACAAATTCGCTGACGTAAGGGTTGGTCACCGGTGCATACAGTTGATAGGTCAGGCCGGACGTCTGTGCCGGTCCGCGGACCACCGGTTGTGACGGCGAGCCGTATGCTTCGGGCGTATGGACCCGGCTGTAGGCAGCGCGTGCATAGAACTCCATGCTGTCCGACATCTGCGTGGTGATCTGGCCGAACAGACGGTAGATCTCGTTTTCTTCAACAATGTTGTAATACGGCAGGTAGCCGTAGTTACAAGTAAATGAGCCGACAAAAACCCCTCCCACTGCCTCACAGGACGACTGGGTAAAGTCGGACACCAGGCCCAGCGGCGTGCCCCATTCGGAGTTGGCGGTATTGCCCGGCGTAGCCGGCAGGCTGGCGCGTGGTACCCACCCGGCCAGGTTAGTCAGCCCCGACCAGGGTGCCGGGTTGACACCATAGGGCAGGCTGGCAAAATCCCGTTCTGTGGTTCGCAGACGCGAACGGTGGTCCCACTCCGCGGCCACCATCAGGTTGCTGTCACCCACATCCCAACCGGCCTTGGCAGACACATTCCAGTCGCCGTCCGAGTCAAATCCACCCTTGTATTGGGAACTCAGCTCAAAGCCCTGGTAGCTGTCTTCGGTAATAAAGTTCACCACACCACCGGTGGCGTCCGCTCCATAGGTTACTGCTGCACCGTCCTTCAGGATTTCTATCCGGCTGGTGACCGAGGACGGGAATACCGATGCGTTCTGTGGCGTGCGACGCCCGTTGAAAAGCGTCAGGGTTTTGTCCGAGCCGATGCCGCGCAGATTGAAACTGACGTTGCCCGTGTTTCCGGAGCCGCCAAAATAATATGCTTCGCCAGTGATTGGGCCCCCGGCAGTCAGGGTTTTGGCGAAATCGAGCGCTGTCGGGCTACCGGTTTCCTGTAGCTCGGCGGCGGAAAACACTTCAACGGGCAGGGCTGCATCGAGGGGGGTACCGCGAATCAGGGAACCGGTTACAACCACTTCTTCGATTTCGGTTTCCTGGGCGGCTAGGGGTAGTGCCGTACCGGCCATCATGATGGCCAGGACCAACGTTTTGCGTTTGCCTGTATAGACATGTCGCATGGGTCACTCTCCTGTAGTTCTTGTTTTTATTTTACTGCTTAATGTTTTTTAACGCTGTTGCGCGGCGCGTTAGCGCCACGAGACAAGGTCCGAAAAACACCACAGATACAACTACGTGGATTCAACGACGTCCTTTAATTGTCCAAGACCGACTCAAAGTCTATAACTGACGAACATCCGTTTCAATACATTTTGTGACACAGTGTGACTTTTCAGACAAAGGTAGAAAGGGCAGTAAAGCGGTAAAGGGGACGGAGGTAATTAGCTATGCTAATATCCTCCGTCCCCTTTACATCCCCTGTCCTCTTAACACTGGAGAAAAAGATGAGAACGTTGCAAAAGACACTGTCAGCTGTTGGTCTGGTAGCGGCCCTGGGCCTGTCGGCAAGCCTTTTCGCACAGCCATCAACGGCGCCCGAGGGCGCTCAGGTCTACATTGTGTCACCACAGGACGGTGACACCGTTGGCACCAGCTTCACGGTGGTGTTTGGTCTGGCCAACATGGGCGTGGCGCCCGCCGGCATTGCCATGCCCAACACCGGCCATCATCACCTGCTCATCAACAAGGATCAGTTGCCGGATCTGGGCCAGGCACTGGGTGCAGACGTCATGCACTTCGGACTGGGACAAACCCAGGCAACCGTCACCCTGGAACCCGGTGAGCACACACTGCAGCTGGTCCTGGGCGACCACATGCACGTGCCGCACAATCCGCCGGTAATGTCGGAAAAGATCACCATTACCGTGGAGTGACACCCGCCGACCCTCCCGGATGGTTGTCAGCCCGCCTTGTCTGACGACCATCCCGGCGGCATAATGCGTGATATGAACCCGGTATTGTATTTCCACACTAAAGCCTGCACCCGATGCTGAACTGGACTGACGTCGACACTGTCATGTTTGACATGGATGGCACGCTGCTCGACCTGCATTTCGACAATTATTTTTGGGAAACCCTGGTGCCAACCACCTATGGCCAACGCATCGGCCTGGACGTGGAGGCGGCCTGGACGCACCTGCAGCAGGAGTACCGCGCCCTGCACGGCAAACTGGACTGGTACTGCATCGATTACTGGACCGACAGGCTGCAGCTTGACATCCAGGGCATGAAGAACGACGCGCGCGACAAAATCGCGCTGCGCCCCAATGTATTGCCTCTGCTTGACCGCCTGCAGACACACGGCAAGAAGGTCCTGCTGGTCACCAATGCCCATCCGGGCAGCCTCAACCTGAAGATGCAGCATACCGGCCTGCAGAAACACTTCCAGCGTCTCATCAGTTCCCACGAACTCGGCCTGGCCAAGGAAAACGAAGGTTTCTGGACCGCGCTGCGCCGGCTGGAGCCCTACGACCCCGAACGCACGGTGCTGTTTGATGACAACTTTAATGTCCTCCAGCGCGCCCGCACCGAAGGCATCCGGCACCTGTTCGGCATCACCCTGCCCGACAGCCAGCGACCGCCGGTGCAGCATGATGAGTTTGTCTGCCTGCACGACTTCAAACAGATCATGCCGCCAATGGCAGGGGCTGCTCACCATGACCGGTGATTCTCACACAAAGTCAGCACAGGCCAGTGCCGGCAAAGTCCGGCTGGACAAGTGGTTGTGGGCCGCCCGCCTGTTCAAAACCCGCGCGCTGGCAAAAACCGCCATCGAAGGCGGCAAGGTGCAAATCGGTGGCCAGAAAGCCAAAGCCGGCAAAGAGATCTCAGTGGGTACAGTGATGACAGTACGTCAGGGCTGGGACGAAAAAACCCTGACCGTTACCGGTTTGTCAGAGCAGCGCCGCGGCGCGAGCGAAGCGCAGCAGCTGTACAGCGAGACGGATGACAGCATCAAACAGCGTCTGGCCCTGGCGGAACAGCGCAAGATGCAGGCTGCAGGCCAGTATGCGCATGATAAACCTAACAAAAAAGACAGACGTCTGCGTCAGGCCATGAAGGGGCGCTTCGAGTAATCCGACAGCCACCGGCAACCGTTGCTGTCAGGTATTCACTCCCGGGTTTTTTTGCCATAATGCCGACACTAACAGACAAGGTGACGACAGGCATGCCAAAAATAATCCAGGAAGTTCGCCAGGACAACAACCGCACCATCTATCAGAATCTTACGCCCAGCCAGCTTGTTGAAATAGCCCTGCAGCGGCACGAAGGCAAACTGGCCAACAACGGTGCACTGGTTGTGGAAACCGGAAGGCGAACCGGGCGCAGTCCCAAGGATCGCTTTATCGTGCAGGAACCCGGCACCGCTGACCTGATCGATTGGGGCGCGGTCAACCAGCCACTGGCACCGGAGACCTTCGATGCGCTGTGGCAACGGGTGAGCGACTACCTGGCCGACAAAGATCTGTTTACCGCCGACCTGCATGTTGGCGCTGACCCTGAACACTACATCCCTGTGCATGTGACAGCACAATACGCCTGGCATTGCCTGTTTGGCAGCACCCTGTTCATCAAGGCCGCTGACAACTATAACCCGGGCAGCAAGGACGTCTGGCAGATACTCAGCGCACCGGACTTTGTCTGTGAACCGGAGCGCGACGGCACCAATTCCGATGGCACAGTGATCATCAACTTTGCCCAGCGCAAAGTACTGCTGGCAGGCATGCGTTATGCCGGCGAGATGAAAAAATCCATGTTCTCGGTACAGAATTTCCTGCTGCCGGCCAAGGACGTGTTACCCATGCACTGCTCCGCCAACGTGGGCGAGGCCGGGGATGTCTGCCTGTTTTTCGGCCTGTCCGGTACCGGCAAAACCACACTGTCAGCTGACGAAGAACGTTACCTGATTGGTGATGACGAACACGGCTGGGGCAAAGGCACTGTTTTCAATCTGGAAGGTGGTTGTTACGCCAAGTGCATCGACCTGAGCCAGAAGAACGAACCCGTGATCTGGGAGGCCATCAAGTTTGGCTCGGTGATTGAAAACGTCAGCATTGATGAAAAGACCCGCGTCGCCGATTACAGTGACACACACCTGACTGAAAACAGCCGGGCCTGTTACCCGTTGACGCATATCAAAAACCGCATCGACGCCAATCGTGCTGGCGAGCCCAAAGCCATTGTATTTCTGACCTGCGACCTGACCGGTGTCCTGCCGCCGGTGTCCATTCTGTCTCCCGAAGCGGCCGCCTATCACTTCCTCAGCGGCTACACGGCACTGGTCGGTTCCACCGAGGTGGGCGCCGGTGATGGCATCAAGTCGACGTTCTCCACCTGCTTCGGTGCGCCGTTTTTCCCGCGGCCCGCTGGCGTGTACGCTGATCTGTTGATAAGACGTATCGCTGAATTCGACAGCCAGGTATACCTGGTCAATACCGGCTGGACCGGCGGGCCACACGGCATCGGCAAACGCTTCAGTATTCCGGTGACCCGATCCGTGTTGCATGCCATACAGAGCGGCGCGCTGCGCGATGTCGACACTGAACACCTGCCCGGCATCAACCTGACCATTCCGACCCGGGTGCCCGGCGTCGACACGGCGCTGCTTAACCCGCGCAATACCTGGGAAGATCCGACAAAGTATGACGCCAAGGCGGCAGACCTGATCGGGCAATTCAACAATAACTTCAAGCGTTTTGTGGTTTCCGACGCCATCGTGGCAGCGGGCCCGCAGCCCTTGTAAAGCGCCTGTAGCGCCCCCACAGACAGATGGCAGCGATCACGCTGTCATCGTGGCGGCCCGAAGCGGCAGCAGTTCACCAGAGGCTGACATCTTGTCCAGATCATTCAAAGCATCACTTGAGCGGTTCCAGCTGCCGGCATTCAAGCCATCCTGGGCCAGGATCCAGCGGGGCATTGAAAAAGAAAGCCTGCGGGTAACCCCGGAAGGACGACTGGCGCAGACGCCGCACCCGGCAGCCCTGGGTTCAGCGCTTACCCATCCCTATATCACCACGGATTATTCCGAAGCGCTGGTGGAACTGATTACCCCGGTTTCCGATTCGATTGACGAGTGCCTGACGTTTCTTGAGGATCTGCACAAATTTGTTTATCACAACCTGCCCGAAGGCGAACGCCTCTGGGTCTCCAGCATGCCCTGCCTGCTGGAAAGCGAAGCGCAGATACCACTGGCGCAATACGGCAGCTCCAATATGGGCCGGTTGAAGACCCTGTACCGCGAAGGCCTGGGTCATCGTTATGGCCGCCTGATGCAGACCATTGCCGGCATTCACTACAATTTTTCCATGCCCGATGCGTTCTGGGAGGATTTCCGTTCAGTCTCCGGTTCCACCGAGTCCATGCAGGCATTTCAGACGCGCAAATATCTGCACCTGATCCGCAACTTCCACCGTTATTCGTGGCTGCTGGTCTACCTGTTCGGCGCCTCACCGGCGGTCTGCCGCTGCTTTACCGATGATCGCAATCATGACCTGCAGTCACTGGATGCAGCCACCCTGTACAAGCCCGACGCCACCTGCCTGCGCATGGGCGACCTGGGATACAAAAGCGATGCCCAGCGCTCGATTTATGTATGTTACAACGACCTCAACAACTATATTGACAGCCTGTATTCGGCACTGTCGACACCCTATCCGCCGTATCAGCGTATCGGTCTGAAACAGGAAGACCACCACCTGCAGATCAATGCCAATCTGCTGCAACTGGAAAATGAATTTTACGCCACCATCCGTCCCAAGCGGGTCGGTGATGGCAAGCGTCCTCTGCAATTGCTGAAGGAAAGCGGTATCCAGTACATCGAAGTCCGGGCGCTGGATCTCAACCCCTTTCTGCCGATGGGTATTGACGCCGAGCAGATCCGCTTCCTGGATGCCTTTCTGGTCTACTGCCTGCTCGCCGACAGTCCGGAGTGCGTGCAGACAGAGGCTGCCGAAATAGAGAAGAACCTGGCGCTTACCGTCAATCGCGGTCGTGAGGCGGGGCTGGAACTGCACCGCAATAGTGAGGCCATCAGCCTGAAAAGCTGGGCTGATGAGTTGCTGGCAGATATCGGATTCAGCGCCGGCCTGCTGGACCACGCTCATGACACCAGTGCCTACAGTGATGCTTTGGCAGCTCAACAGACCAAGGTGGACGATCCGTCACAAACGCCGTCGGCAAAAATACTGCAGGCGTTGCGCGACAACAGTCAGCCATTCTGCAAGTTTGGCATGCAGCACTCGGAAGCCGTTCAACAGGGATTCATGAAAAGCACTCTGCTACCGTCCAGGCTTGATCACTTCACCGCCGCCAGCGCCCAGTCGCTCGCCGCGCAGGCACATGCCGAAGCCAGCGACGAACTGGATTTTGAAAGCTTCCTGGCCCAGTGGAATGATTACCGCCTTTAAGGTCGGTAATCATTGTTGAGACCAGCGGTCATTCGCGCCGGAATGCCTGAAACAGACACAGACTGAACAGCGCCACGAATCCCATCAAGGCCAGCTCGGGAATTGAGAAGATGCCCAGGAAGCGCCAGCTGACCTCGGCACAGTTGCCATCGCCCACCAGCAGAAAACTCAGCGTGTCCATCAGCGGAAAGTTGTCCAGCATATAGCTGAAGCCCGGGCCGCAGGCAGGCACCTGGTCTTCCGGCAAATAGGTCAGCCAGATCTGGCGGATGGCAAAATAGGCGCCAGCCACGCACATGGCAGCGGCCAGCATACCGTAGTTGCGCCGACCGCTCTGACCGGGATTGTGAATCGCCGCCGCCAGGCAGACCAGACCGGCTGCCACCACGAACACGCGCTGGGTGATACACAGGCCGCAGGGTTCAAGCAGCATCACGTGTTCCATATACAGCGCAGCACCAATAATCAGCGCAGTCGCCAGAAAAATCAGCAGATTCAGTAATCTTGGGTTCGGCATCAGCGCCATTAGTCGGGCTATCATCTGGTTTCTTCCTGCTTGGTTGAATGGTTGGTTGGATGATCGGTTGGATGATCGGAGGACACGCTTTCGGTCTCCGCGTCGTTTTCGCCCGGCTCACCTTCAGGGGAGTCTTTCAGGCTACGGTTATCGTCGTCTGCGGTATTATCTGACTGCGAACGTCCCTGGGCAAGCGCGCGCATGTCCACACCGCTGGGCTGCTGGAAGACCTGCAAACCGAACTCCGGCAGAATCGCCAACAGATGGTCAAAAATGTCGGACTGAATACCTTCATAGCCCACCCACTCGACGGTATTGGTGAAACAGTAAATCTCGACGGGCAGCCCCTCCGGACCTGGCCCCAGGTGACGCACAATCATGGTCAGGTCCTGGCGGATCCGATCACTCGCCCGCAGATAGTTGACCATATAGGCCCTGAACGTTCCCAGATTGGTCATGCGGCGGGTATTGACAGGTTCCTTGCCGCGCTCTTCCAGTTTGGTGTTCCAGGAATCCAGTTCCTCCTGTTTTTCCCGGAGATAATCCTGCAGCAACGAGACACGCCCCAGCCGTTCTATTTCTTCGCTGCTCAAAAAATGCACGCTGTTCTGGTCCAGGTACACTGCGCGCTTGATCCGGCGTCCACCGGTTTCCTTCATGCCCCGCCAGTTCTTGAAAGACCCGCTGATAAAACGTCGGGTGGGAATGGTGGTGATGGTTTTGTCCCAGTTCTGCACCTTGACGATATGCAATGCGATATCGATGACATCACCATCGGCATTGAGTTCGGGCATCTCAATCCAGTCGCCCACACGCACCATGTCGTTCGAGGTAATCTGCACACTGGCCACCAGCGACAGAATGGTGTCCTGGAACACCAGCATCAGCACTGCCGCCAGCGCACCCAGGCCGGACAGCAGAATGACGGGTGAGCGATCCAGCAGCGTGGCAATCACCAGCAACACAGCGATGGCGTACAGCACGATCTTGAGCACCTGCAGATAACCCTTGATCGGCCTGTCCATGGCGTCGGGGCGGCGCTGATACAGATCGTTGACCAGATCCATGATCGAGCCCAGTGCCAGGGCAATGGTCAGCACAATAAAGGCATTGCCAACATTGGTGACTATGGTCACCGCAGCCTCGGGCATCTCGGGAATCAGCCGGATACCAAGCGTGATCACCAGCGCCGGGATGACATTGGCCAGCCGGCGGATGAAACCGAACCGGTAGTAGATACCTGCATCGGGTTTTTTGCGCTTGCCGTTTTCGTCCGTTTGCGGAGGCCCTTCCAGCAGTGAGAACAGCCCTCGCACCAGCACGCGCTTGGTGACAAAATTGAACAGCCAGGCTACTGCCAGCAGGATCAGTAGCGCGCCGGCGATGGAAACCCATTCATGGGTTTCCAGCCAGACGGTGATCTGATCGGGCAGTTGTTGCGTTAAAAACTCAGGCATGCAATCGTTTTCTCTGGCGTGGTATTCTGTAGGCCGCATGGATGCGCGACCGGACCCGGATCCGATATGCGTACCATTGGGGCCGCAAAAACAGCGCCCATGCTACCAAAGAAGGCTTCAGTGGCGCCATCGTCAGCCGATAATGAATTAACTGACCTGCTCTGCCGATGACCATCAGCAGCCATCCAAACTGGATAACACATTGATTAGTATTACTAAAATACAACAACGCCGCAAATCCTGGCTGGCCCTGACCGGATTACTGGCGGCTCTGTGGCTGACGCCCACGGTGCTGGCCGCAGCGGCCGCCGCTCCGGATGACGGGGAAGCGGGCAGCGGCATGGCCGACCTGATTTATTACAGCCTGGGGCCAAGCTTTATCACCAACTATGACGGCGCCGGCCGCCTCAAGTACCTGAAGTCCGACGTCACGGTGCGCATCCAGCCCGGCTCAGCGGCCATGCTGGATCGCCATCTGCCGTATATCCGCAACCGCCTGGTCACGCTGCTGTCCTCACAGCTGGAGGAAGACCTGACGTCCATACGGGGCAAGGAACAGCTGCGCACCGATGCCATTAACGAGATCAAGCAGGCGCTGGACCTGCTGGAAGGTCCGGGCGCTTCCAGCCAGGTGATCAACCTGTACTTCACATCTTTCGTGATACAGCGCTAACGCTGTCTCACCCCATCTTTTCTTGCCAGGCCGGCACTGCAGCCATCAATGCGGGACCGGTCACAAGCGGGCACGGAAATAGCGCTCGGCCCAGGGCATGAGTTTTGCCGGCACGCGGGCGCTACGCCAGGCGTTGGCCGTAAAGCGGTTGGCTTCCAGCAGTGTCGGGTAGATATGCGTGGTGCCGGCGATCTTTTTCAGGCCCATGTTATGGGTCATGGCAAACACAAAACTGCCGATCAGCTCCCCGGCATGTGGGCCGACAATACTGGCGCCCAGAATCCGGTCGCTGCCCGGCACGGTCAGCACCTTGACGAAGCCATGTGCATGGCCATCGGCCAGCGCCCGGTCCAGATGATCCAGGTCGTAGCGCGTCAATTCATAGTCGATATCCTGTTCCCGCGCTTCCTTCTCGTTCAGTCCCACGCGTGCCACTTCGGGATCGGTAAACGTAGCGTGCGGCACCACCCGGTAATCGGCACGAAACGTTTTCAGGGCTCCGGCCAGCGCGTTGAGTGTTGCGTACCATGCCTGAAACGATGCCATGTGGGTAAACTGATAGGGACCGGCGACGTCGCCGCAGGCCAGAATACTGGGGTAAGCCGTGCGCATGGCGCTGTCGACCTGGATAGATCCGCGCTCGGTGAGCGGTACTTTCAGCTCCTCCAGACCGAAGCCTTCGACATTGGGTTTGCGTCCCAGGGCCACCAGTACCTTGTCAAAACCGATGTCCCGGTCGGTTCCATCGGGTGCGGTTGCGGTCAGCAGATCTCCGGCGTCACCGGCGCGGAAATGTTTCATTTCATGTCCAAGCAGCAGCGTTATGCCACGCTCACGGAAGGCCTGCTCGATTATGCTCGAGGCGTCCTCATCTTCGCGGCCCATCAGGTGTTCCGCGCGGTCCAGTAACGTCACTTCGGACCCGAGCCTGGCAAAGGCCTGCGCCAGCTCGCAACCGATAGGCCCACCGCCCAGCACTAGCAGTCGTTTGGGCAGTTCGCGCAGCTCCCAGACATTATCCGAATGCAGATAACTGATATCGGCCAGACCTGGCACCTCGGGAATCATCGGACGGGCGCCGGTAGCAACAATAATTGCACGGGTGTTGATGGTGCGGCCATTGACCTCAACCGTCCAGGGAGAACGGATGAATGCCTCACCCTGCACACAATCAACGCCCAGCGAGGTAAAACGTTCCACCGAGTCGTGGGGCTCAATGGTTTTGATGACGCCCTGCACCCGTTCCATCACTGCGGCAAAATCCACCTGTCCACCGGCATCCTTGATACCAAACGCTTCCGCCTGCCGGATGGTCTCGGCTACCTTGGCGCTGGCGATCAGCGATTTACTGGGCACGCAGCCAGTGTTCAGGCAATCGCCACCCATCTTGTGTTTTTCAATCAGAGTCACGCTGGCCTTGGCGCCGGCCGCCACAATGGACGCCACCAGCCCCCCAGAGCCGGCACCGATTACGACCAGGTTGGTATCAAACTTCGCCGGCTTTTTATAGGCTCTGGCCAGGCGGTTACGTCGGATGACGGCAATGACGGCCTTGCCCAGCCACGGCATTGCCGCCAGCAATACAAACGACAGAATCAGGTCAGCACTGAGCAGCCCGCCAAGTGAACTGAGCTCGCCCAGCTCCACGCCGGCGTTGACGTAAACCGCGGTGCCCAGCAACATGCCAACCTGACTGACCCAGTAAAAGGTAAAGGTTTTGAGCGGCGTCAGACCCATCACCAGATTGATCAGGAAAAACGGAAACACCGGCACCAGACGCAGGCTGAACAGATAAAACGCGCCGTCCCGTTCAACACCCTTATTGATGGTTTTCAGCGAGTTGCCAAAACGGTTTTGCACCCAGTCTCGCAGCAGCAGCCGCGATACCAGAAACGCAAGGGTCGCGCCCACACTGCTGGCGAACGACACCAGCACCAGCCCCCAGCCAAGGCCGAAGATCGCCCCGCCCAGCAGCGTCATAATGGCGGCACCGGGCAATGACAGCGCCGTCACCACCACATAAATGACAAAATAGGCTCCTGCGGCCAGCGCAAAGTTCCGGCTGCTGATATCGCGCAGTGTATCGAGCTGCGACTGGACGTAGGCCAGGGTCAGGTACTGACCCAGGTCCAGGCTGATGTAGGCAACGACTGCGGCAACTAGGAGGGCCACCACAGCCCATCTGGTTTTATTCATGTTTCTCCCGATTTCCCGATTTCCCGATTTCCCGATTTGGCCGGCCGCTGGGGCCGGTTTTTGATCCCGCCGCTGGGGACGGTTTTTGATCCCATAGGACGCTGTGCTATAGTTTTTGTTACCAGTCAGCCCCTTAACAATGAACCGAGAGCAACGAATCTGTGACCGATCATACCTCACGTAGCAGCGCCAAGCGCCAATTTCCTCTTACCCGCCTGCGCCGTATGCGCCGCGACGAATTCAGTCGGCGCCTGATGCGTGAAACGCAATTGAGCACTGATGATCTGATTTTTCCCCTGTTTATCGTCGAAGGCAGCGGTCAGCGGCAGGAAATTCCATCCATGCCTGACATCTTCCGGCTCAGCATCGACGAGCTGCTGAAAGAGGCGGCCGAGATCAGTCAACTGGGCATTCCGGCCATCGCGCTGTTCCCGTCGCCCGCCCAGGACAGCAAGTCACTGGATGGCCGGGAAGCCTGGAATCCGGAAGGCCTTGTGCAACGGGCAGTCCGGGCACTGAAAGCCGATTTCCCTGACCTGGGCGTCATCACTGACGTGGCGCTTGATCCGTATACGACGCACGGCCAGGACGGGATCATCGATGACAACGGTTATGTGCTCAATGAAGAAACCGTCACCGCCCTGGTCAAACAGGCACTGTCGCATGCAGCGGCAGGGGCCGACATTGTCGCACCGTCCGACATGATGGACGGGCGCATCGGCGCCATACGGCACGCATTGGAAGAGCACAACTATATTTACACCCGCATTCTGGCGTATTCAGCCAAATACGCATCCGCCTACTATGGCCCCTTCCGCGACGCCGTTGGCTCCAGCGGCAATCTGGGCAAGGGCAACAAGCATACCTATCAGATGGACATTGCCAACAGCGATGAAGCCCTTCACGAAGTGGGCCTGGATCTGGCTGAAGGGGCAGACATGATCATGGTCAAACCGGGCATGCCCTACCTGGATATTGTACGCCGGGTGAAAGACGAATTCGGCGCCCCTACCATGGTGTACCAGGTCAGTGGCGAGTACGCCATGCATATGGCGGCGGCCCGCAATGGCTGGCTGGACGAGAACGCCGTGGCCATGGAATCGCTGGTCTGTATCAAACGCGCCGGCGCCGACGCCATCCTGACCTATTTCGCCAAAAAGGCGGCACGGCTGCTGCAAAGCACTTGAAACGATATTTTTAGGCCTTATGATAGTGACTATTGGTAGTTACCATTGATAGTGACAATGAACCCAGCCCGTCATTAAGCCGCTCAAGCTCCTCTTGTTTAACCCGAGGCATGATGCTTACCCTGACCCAACAATGAAGGAATGTCCTATGAGCGACAAAATCGTTCACACAACTGACGCGAGTTTCGAACAAGATGTATTGAAAGCCGATGGCCCGGTCATGGTCGATTTCTGGGCTGAATGGTGCGGCCCCTGCAAAATGATCGCTCCCGTGCTGGACGAGCTGTCAGAGGAATATTCCGGCCGCCTGAAGATCTGCAAGCTGAACATTGACTCAAATCCGGACACCGCACCGCGTTATGGCGTGCGCGGCATCCCGACGCTGATTATTTTCAAAAATGGTCAAATTGAGGGCACCAAAGTTGGCGCCCTGTCTAAATCCCAGCTCGCCGCGTTCATAGACAGCGTGATCTGATTGTTCAATTCCTCCCTGGTGTTACTGTGTCATTTGCAGTCGACACCAGGGTGGAAAAATAATGCAGATTTTTGTAGACAGGGGCGTTATAAGCATTTATATTCAGCCGCATCCCCGTTTCGGCGGCGCGGATTCTAGTCTCTTACCCGAACGATACCAAACCAGAATCCTTGAGTTGAATCCGACTTTACAAAGCCCGATTTTAAACCCGACTTTTTAAACCTGATCCTTAAACCAGAGCGGCACCCAGCCTGTACTCATACCTTCGTTATATGTGCTTCGGCTGCGCTGCCCGTTACAGACTTCCTGTATCCCAAAAGAAACTAAAAACCTAGCCTATGAATCTTACCGATCTTAAAAAGCAACCCATTGCCCAGCTTCTCGAAACCGCCGTGGAAATGGGCCTCGAAAACCTCTCCCGCACCCGCAAACAAGACATCATCTTTGCTATCCTGAAGAAACACGCCAAGAACGGCGAGGACATCAGCGGCGATGGCGTGCTGGAAATTCTCGCGGATGGCTTTGGCTTTCTACGCTCGGCCGATTCCTCTTACCTGGCAGGTCCCGATGACATCTATGTGTCTCCCAGCCAGATCAGACGCTTCAACCTGCGTACGGGCGACACGATTGAAGGCAAGATCCGGCCGCCCAAAGATGGCGAGCGATACTTTGCCCTGCTAAAGATTGCTGAAGTCAATTTTGCCAAACCGGAAAACTCGAAACACAAAATCCTTTTTGAAAACCTGACCCCACTGTTCCCCACCGAACGCCTGAAACTGGAACTGGGCAACGGCAGCACCGAAGACCTCAGCGCACGTATCATTGATCTGACAGCACCTATCGGCAAAGGCCAGCGCGGCCTCATCGTCTCTCCACCCAAAGCCGGTAAAACACTGCTGCTGCAGAACATCGCCCAGTCCATCACCCGCAACAATCCTGAATGTCGTCTTATCGTGCTGCTGATTGACGAGCGCCCGGAAGAAGTGACCGACATGCAGCGCTCCGTGCGCGGTGAAGTGGTTGCCAGTACGTTTGACGAGCCACCGGCGCGTCACGTGCAGGTGGCCGAGATGGTTATTGAAAAAGCCAAGCGTCTGGTAGAACACAAAGAGGACGTGGTTATTCTGCTCGACTCGATCACGCGCCTGGCCCGTGCCTACAACACCATCGTGCCATCGTCAGGCAAAGTACTGACCGGTGGTGTCGACGCACACGCACTGGAACGCCCCAAGCGTTTCTTCGGCGCTGCGCGTAATCTGGAAGAAGGCGGCAGCCTGACCATTATCGCCACGGCGCTGGTGGAAACCGGCTCGAAGATGGACGAAGTGATCTACGAAGAATTCAAGGGTACGGGCAATATGGAAATCCATCTTGACCGAAAGATCGCTGAAAAGCGCATCTACCCCGCCATCAACGTTCGACGCTCCGGCACCCGCCGCGAAGAACTGCTGACGTCGGAAGAAGAACTGCAACGCATGTGGATTCTGCGCAAGATTCTCAGCACCATGGAAGACGTGCAGGCCGCCGAGTTCATCCTGGACAAGCTGAAGGACAGCAAGACCAACGATGAGTTCTTCAACATGATGAAGCGCAAGTAATTTAAGCTGCCTGAAACGTAAAGGGGACGGAGGGATTTTGACCGATCTTCCGTATCGGTTCGTCATCCCTTTCCCCAGCAGCTCCGTAAGGGTCAGTGAGGAGCCGCCTGAACAAGGGGTGGGGTCGGCAAGCGACCGCACTCCCTTGCCCAGACAGCTCTCCAGGCCGGCGCAAGACTGCGACTTTCCTTCGCAGCGTGGCTAAAAAGAACGCTGCAGCAGGGTTCAGATTCAAGCGGGTGTGCGGTCGCTGGCCGACCCCACCCCGCTTTAATCTGGACCCGGGACGCTACCTCGATTCAATACAAGCCAGGAAGAAACAATGTCATTCAAAGACCTCAGAGAATTCATCACCCTGCTGGAATCTGAAGGCGAACTCAAACGCATCACCGTCCCCGTCGACCCCAACCTGGAAATAACCGAGATTTGTGACCGCACGCTGCGCGCTGGCGGTCCGGCCCTGCTGTTTGAAAACCCCATTGGTTCCGATATTCCCTTGCTGGGCAACCTGTTTGGCAACACCCGCCGCATCGCGCTGGCCATGGGGCAGCAGGATCTGCAGGGATTACGTGACGTCGGCACGCTGCTGGCATTTTTGAAAGAACCCACCCCGCCCAAGGGCTGGAAAGATATCTGGCAGAATCTGCCGACCTACAAACAGGTGCTCAACATCGCGCCCTCGGTGCGCAAAAAAGCGCCGTGTCAGGATGTCGTGATCAATGAAGCGGATGTTGATCTGGGCATGTTGCCGGTACAGACCTGCTGGCCCGGTGACGCCGGTCCGCTGGTAACCTGGCCGCTGGTGATTACCCGCGGGCCAGAGAAAGAACGACAGAACCTGGGCATCTATCGCATGCAGGTGATCGGCAAAAACCGTCTGATCATGCGCTGGCTGTCACATCGCGGCGGCGCACTGGATTTCCGTGACTGGCAGCTTAAACATCCCGGTGAAGGTTTCCCGGTGTCCATCGCCATCGGCGCGGACCCGGCCACCATCCTGGCGACAGTGACGCCCATCCCCGACACGCTATCGGAATATGCCTTTGCCGGCCTGCTACGCGGCAGCAAAACCGAAGTCATCAAATGCATCAGCAATGATCTGCAGGTGCCGGCCAGCGCCGAATTTGTCCTGGAAGGCGTCATCGAACCGGACGACATGGCAGATGAAGGCCCGTTCGGAGACCACACCGGTTATTACAATGAGGTTGATAAATTCCCGGTCTTTACCGTGAAAAAAATCACCCATCGCAAGGACCCGATTTATCACAGCACCTACACTGGCCGGCCACCGGACGAACCGGCAATGCTCGGTGTAGCGCTCAATGAAGTGTTTGTGCCCCTGCTGCAAAAGCAGTACCCGGAAATTGTCGATTTTTATCTGCCGCCCGAAGGCTGTTCCTATCGCCTGGCAGTGATCAGTATCCGCAAACAGTATCCCGGCCATGCCAAACGCGTGATGATGGGCGCCTGGTCATTCCTGCGCCAGTTCATGTATACCAAATTTGTCATTGTCACCGACGACGACGTTGATATCCGCAACTGGCAGGACGTGATCTGGGCGATGACAACACGCATGGATCCGGCACGCGACACAATAATGATTGAAAACACTCCCATTGATTACCTGGACTTCGCGTCGCCCGTGTCGGGCCTGGGTTCCAAAATCGGCATGGACGCCACCAACAAGTGGTCCGGCGAAAGCACCCGCGAATGGGGTACGCCGATCACCATGGACGAAGGCGTCAAGAAAAAGATCGATTCACTCTGGGATGAGCTGGGCATCTGATCGAGTTTGCACGACGGGAAGTGCCCGCGTCCCGGGTCTAGCGTAAAGCGGGGTGGGGTCGGCAAGCGACCGCACGCCCGCCTTACGCCGTCCCCTGCTGCAGCGTTCTTGCAGACCGCACCGACCCCGAACAAAGTTGTGCTGCAGAGTTGCACTGACTCTGAGAGGTGCCTGGACAAGGGAGTGCGGTCGCTTGCCGACCCCACCCCTTGTTCAGGTAGCTCCTCACTGACCTATGACATTCTGCCCGGAACAGCGCCCCTCAAGAACGAGTGCGCTTACCAGCACCCCAACGCATCGGATTAAGCCATCCCAACAGGCTCAGCACCAGCTTGATGACAACCAGGAGCAGCAGCAGCGCCACCAGCAACGCAAACAGACTGGTTTCGAAGGTGTAGTTACCGTAGGCGATCAAGATGTAGCCCGGGTCACGTGCCAACTGAATAGCCAGGGCCACACCCGCAATCAGCGCCAGCAGTACCAGAACAAACAGCTTCTTCATGTCATCTCTCCGTCCCCGGCCAGTCAGTCAAGAGGTGGCTCACTGCCTGTCGGTATTATCGGCGCTGCGGAGCTGGCGAGCTGCCGAATCAGTTCTGCCGTCGCCGACAGGTCAGGCAGCGCCACTTGCAACTCTTCCGCCTGCAGACGCTCCAGTTCTGCCAACAGTTGACGACTGCGATCATCGTCAGCTTCAAAATACCGCTGCAGATTTCTGATGACCTGCCCCAACACCTGTTCATACAACATTTCGTCACCCTGCAGCATGGCCAGTTGTGCCTGCTCCAGCTGCAATTGCAATTGCTGTTTCAGAATACTCTCCTGCTGTGGGGGTAACACGTCCGCAGGCATTTCTTCCCACTCCCGCCAGACAAATATACTGCGCAGCAGCGCGATGCCCGCGTCCAGCCAACTGCCCTCTTGCATCGTGGCCGGAGTTTGCTGCCACTGTTCCTGAACGCGTTCCTGATAACCTTGCTGACGCGATCCTGCCAGCGTCAGCTGCTCAAGCTCAGCGCTCAACGCCGACAACCGCTGCGACAAAGCCGCGCGGTCAGGCAACCGGACATTCTGCAGCGCACGCAGGTCATCTGCCAGATTCTGTCGTGCGGTGGCCACCAGCAGACCGTCCTGATCGGCCAGTAATGATTCGATGGTGCGCAGTAACAGGACTGTGGACGCAAGGTCGGTTTCCAGCTGCAGCTTCTGTTGCGCCAGACGCATCAGGTAATTGGCCTCTGCATTCAGCCAGCGCCTGTCCCGTTGCTGCAGGTTGCCCACCTGACGCTGTAACGCAGTGACCAGCCCCTGCACATCGCTCAGATCCCTGCTGACCTGTTGCTGCAGGCGGTTCAGGCGCTGCTGATCCATCTGCTCCTGTTCATCCACCTCAGTCAGTGCTGCCTGCACGGCACGATTGCCGTCACGCAACAGGGCCGCCTGCTCAGTCAGGTCGGTTTGCAGGCGCTCACGCTCGGTTTCCATCTCGGTGCGCAGTCCGGCCATAAGCTGCTGCAGGCGAATATTCTCGGCCTGCACACCGGCCACCGCCTGCGAGACACGATCCTGGGCCAGCCACTGCTGGTAACCCAGCCAACCGGTGGCGCCCGCCAGCGACAGCACCAGCACAAACAGCACGGCCATGGCCGTTTTGGCACCCGCGCCGGTGCCGCTGCGCCTGGGAGCAGCGTGGTTCTTGCGGCCTATTTCATCAAGCACGCTCGATGTATCCAGTTTCCTGCGACTCTGGAACGGGTCTTCACCGGTGATCGGCTGATCTGCGTCGGACATGGGTTTTACCTCGTCGGGCTGGCGATGGTTGCCAGCGCCTCCAATACTGTTTTGTCATCCGCACCACCGGCGTTGATGACCCGCACCAGACCAGCATCCAGCGCATACTGGCGGATACGCTCCGACGGTACAATCACCGGAATTGAGGTGATTGCTGTCGGATCGTTTTGTAAAAAATGCAACAGCACATCCAGGATCTGGGCGCTGGTGACAACAATGGCGTTGATGTGCTGCTGCCCAATCAGCTCGAGCAGCATGTCACTGCCATAATCGGGTGTGCGTCGATGGTACAGCTCGATATAGTCGACGGTCGCGCCGCGATCCCGCAGCGTCTCTGCAATCAGCTCCCGGCCTCCCACGCCGCGGAACAGGGCAATGCGCTGCCCATTGATGTCCTGCAGGCCGGGCAATGCCAGCAGATGTTCGCTGGTTACCCCCCGGTCCGAATAGAACACCGGCCAGTCCAGAACCTTCAGCGCGTTCGCCGTGCCCGGCCCAACCGCGTAGGCAGACAACCCGGTCGGCACTTGCGGCCACCAGGCATCAATCCACTCCAATCCGAGGCGGGCGGCATTGGTGCTGATGAAAATTGCTGCATGGTACTGGTCGAGACTCAATATCCGGCGCTTGATGACTTCGCAGGCCTCGCGGTCAGTCACCGGCTCGATCTCGATCAGTGGCACCTCACACACCCGGCCGCCACGATCACCGATCGCCGCCACCAGACTTGCTGACTGCAACTGTGGTCGCGTCAGCAATACGTTGAGCCCCGCCAGTTGCACCTGATCACTCATGGCATTTCACTTGTATGGGTAGACCATCAGTTATCCGACGCTGCATACAGCGCCGTGAGAATTTCATCTGCACCCTGTGACAGTAAATCTTCTGCGGCCGCCTTGCCGATCGCCTCTGCGTCCCTGCGATGACCACTACGTTCAGTACGCAATATGCGTGTACCGTCCACTTCACCGACCAGGCCGCGCAAATGCAGCTGATCCCCGTCCAGTTCAGCATAACAGGCTATCGGCACTTGGCAACCACCCTGCAGGCGACGATTCAGCGCCCGCTCGGCAATGACCCGATCTGCGGTGTCCTGATGGTGCATGGCCTGCAACATGGCGATCAGTTCGGCCGCGTCTTCCCGGCACTCGATGCCAACGGCACCCTGTCCGCCAGCCGGCAACGATGTTTCCGGCGGAATAAATTGCGCGATACGTTCATCGAGCTTCAGGCGCAGCAGGCCCGCCGCAGCCAGCACAATGGCGTCAAACTCACCACTGTCCAGCTTGCCCAACCGGGTGCCCACATTACCCCGCAGGCTGCCGATTTGCAGATCCGGCCGCATGCTGAGCAACTGACACTGACGGCGCAGGCTGGCAGTGCCCACCCGGGCACCCTGCGGCAGGTCACTGATCTCGGCATACTGATTGGAGACAAAGGCGTCGCGCGGGTCTTCGCGCTCACAGATCACCGGCAGGAACAGACCCGGCGGAAATTCCATGGGTACATCCTTCATCGAGTGCACGGCAATATCGGCCTCGCCCTCCAGCATGGCAGTTTCCAGCTCCTTCACAAACAGGGCCTTGCCGCCAATCTTGGCCAGTGGTGTATCCAGTATCTTGTCGCCGCGGGTAGAAATGGTAACCAGTTCCACGCGCAGTCCGGGGTTGTTTGCCATCAGGGCATCGCGCACAAACTCTGCCTGCCATAACGCCAGCGGGCTGCGACGGGTTGCGATGCGAATCAAATCCAGAGCCATAATTCATCCATTGCCAATTGCTTGATAATTGACCGGCATTCTACGCCAAAACCGCCCGGAATGCGCCCCGTCGCGCGCCTGCATGTTATACTGCGCCGCTATCGACAACGCAGGGACCCACTATGAGCGAACATAACAAGCAGGCAAACACCCAGTGGGGTGGGCGCTTCACCGAAGCCACCGATGCCTTTGTCCAGCGCTTCACCGCCTCGGTCAGTTTTGATCAGCGCATGTACCGCCAGGATATCGCCGGCTCCATCGCTCATGCCCGCATGCTGGAAGCTGCCGGCATCCTGACCAGCGATGAACTGGCCGCCATTGAGAAAGGCCTGGCGGACATCAAAGCCGACATCGAGGCCGGCACTTTCGAATGGTCCGTGGAACTTGAAGATGTGCACATGAACATCGAGTCGGCACTGACCAAACGCATCGGTCTGACCGGCAAGAAGCTGCACACCGGCCGTTCGCGCAATGATCAGGTCGCCACCGATATTCGCCTGTATGTGCGCGATGAAATTGATGTGATCAGCAGCGAGCTGACCCGCCTGCAAACCGCGCTGCTGGATGTCGCAGAGCGCGAAGCCGATACCATCATGCCCGGTTTTACGCATTTGCAGACGGCGCAACCCATCACGCTGGGCCACCACCTGCTGGCCTGGTACGAAATGCTGGACCGCGATTACAGCCGTCTGCAGGACTGCCGCAAGCGCCTGAATATCTCCCCGCTGGGTTCAGCGGCGCTGGCCGGCACAAGTTTCCCGATTGACCGCCATTTCACTGCCCGACAGCTGGGTTTTGATGCGCCCAGCCGCAACTCGCTGGACTCGGTCAGTGATCGTGACTTTGCCATCGAGCTGGCCGCCTGTGGCAGCCTGATCATGACTCACCTGTCTCGATTTTCCGAGGAACTGGTGCTGTGGACCTCTGCGCAGTTTGATTTTATTGACCTGCCGGACCGCTTTTGTACGGGTTCATCCATCATGCCGCAGAAAAAGAACCCGGATGTGCCCGAGCTGGTGCGCGGCAAGACCGGTCGCGTGCACGGACACCTGATCGCCCTGTTGACGCTGATGAAGTCCCAGCCGCTGGCCTATAACAAGGATAACCAGGAAGACAAGGAACCTCTGTTTGACCTGACCGACACGCTGCGTGATTGCATAAAAGCCTATGCCGACATGATCCCCGCGCTGCAGGCAAAAAAGGACAATATGTACCTGTCGGCAAAAAAAGGTTACGCCACGGCCACTGACCTGGCCGACTACCTGGTGAAAAAAGGTCTGGCCTTCCGCGACGCACACGAGATCGTAGGCAAGTCGGTGGCTTACGGCATCAGGCAGAAAAAGGACCTGAGCGAATTGAGTCTGGATGAGCTGCAGCAGTTCTCCGACGTTATCGCCGACGATGTGTTTGCAGTATTGAGCCTGGAAGGGTCTGTACAGGCGCGGAATCATATAGGCGGTACGGCGCCAGATCAGGTACGCCTGGCCGTGGAAACCTGCCGGGGGTTGCTGCAACAACGCTGATTGGCGTTGTATCGCTGGCGGCGCTGGCAAAAAAATGGACCCTGCCCCGGGTTTTAAAGACCCGGGGTAGGGCCAGCCCCAATGAAGCCCTGCTGTCGGGAGGTTCCGTCCCCCTGCAACATCCAATGTTGTAACCAGCGTTGCGAAGTCTCCCACGTTCCGCGCTGCACGGCTATTAGCCAGATGGGTTAGCCCAGGCGATGGATCAGGAAGGGTCAGTCAACAGGCGTCTTCATGGCTTCCTGCAGGGCCTGCCGCAACACGTAGTAATCAACTGGCTTGACCAGTACTACAAATCCCGCCGCGCGAATCTCGTTCAGTCTGACTGATGACACATTGCCGGTCGCCATCAGGATGCGCTGCCGGGGCAGGTGCTGCAGCAGACTGCGTGCAATATCCAGCCCGCTCACTTCGTCGTGCAACATATCATCGAGCAGCACCAGTTCGAATTCACGGTCCGTGGCCAGCAAACGCTCCAGCTGTTCCGGCGAAGCCGCGCTGACAACCTGACAGCCCCAGGTCCGCAGCAAGCCTGTGACTGCATCCAGAATCGCCGGATCATCATCCACAACCAGTGTGCGCACGCCGGCCAGATCCTCTTCCGGCTGGTCCGCTCGCAACGGCGATTCCGACTCATCAGCACCGTCTACAATGGCGCGGCTTGGCACATGAACACTGAAGGTACTGCCGACGCCCCGCTCGGATTTCAACGTCAGTTTCATCTCCAGCAAGGCGGCAATGCGCTTGACGATAGCCAGACCAAGTCCTGATCCCTTACTCTTGGAGCGCGCCTTGTTGCTGACCTGGTAGTAGTCACGAAAGATAAGCTGCTGATCCTCCGGCGCAATACCGATTCCGGTATCAATGACTGAAATACTAAGACCACTGCGCTGACGCCGGGCCTGGACTGCCACCGATCCTTTATCTGTGTAGCGCACGGCATTGATGATCAGATTACGGAACAATCGCTCCAGTAACAGCATGTCAGAGCGCACTGTCACCGGAGGCACAAATATGTGCAGCTCGATCTTGCGCGCCTGGGCTTCCGGCATGACCCCGTCAACGATGTTATTCAACAAGGCATCAAGGCGGAATTCGGCATGATCGGCGGTAATGACGCCGGCATCAAATTTGGAAAGATCCAGCAGGCTGTTGAATTGCTCGTGCAGCAGGCTGCTGGTTTCGTCAATCTTGTCGATCAGTTCGCGGGTTCGTTCATCCCCGCCCATGTGCCGAAGGCTGCCCAGGAACAGCGTCATGGCGTGCAGCGGCTGACGCAGATCATGGCTGGCGGCGGCCATGAAACGATTCTTTTCTTCGTTAGCCTTGCGGGCAACATTCAGGGCCTTTTCGATGATCAGCTTGTCCTTCTCAAGCTTCACATTCTGCTCGCGGTTCTCGTCACGAATACGGATGGACTCGGCAAACACGTCGGCATTGCGGCGTCCGAACTGCATCAGCAGGATCATGATAGCCAGCATCGCCACGCTGATTTCGATCTCCGCCGGACTGCGGAACAGCGACAGAAAAACAATGCCCTGCCCCAGATTGGTCAGCAACAGTAGCGGGAAACCACGATAGTGAATCGATGAATTGATGGTTGTACCGATGGCGTAGATCAGACTGAGCAGCGTGACCGCAAACACGGCCCGGTCCGAGCCCTGCAGGCATACCCACCAGTAGCCAGACCCCACCGCAACAGTACTCAGCAGAGAACTGACGTACAGCAATACCTCATTGCGATACAACGCCGTCACCGACGTGAAGGTCAGGCGTTTGTCGACGTACCGGCAAACCAGTACGCGTCCCGTCGCCAATGCCATGATCAGGAACATCCAGATCAACAGATTGACGGGAGGCACTTCGTTCCACAGTCCATAGATATAAACCAGGCCACTGCCAATGACCAGCCACAGCGCCTTGTGGGACTGAAACACGCGCACGCGCTGCGACTCCAGCGTCAGACTCAGCAGCTGGGGATCCAAAGCCTGTTCGTAGCGGGAGAACCCGGTAATACGATCCAGTATGCTCATGCCTTCTCCTCACTGCCATCGCTGTTGGCATACCAGCCCGGACCAGCCGGCTCCCCGCCTGCATCGCAGGCCTGCATGTGCAGACGATAGTCCCGGTCCGGCGCCAGATCCAGCCTGACAAAATGCTGTTTGGCATTGCTCAGCAGGATCTGTCGGCCAACGATCCGAAGCTGCGAACCCTGCTGCCCAACCGGACCCTCCAGCGTCAGATCAATTTCTTTATGCCAGTCGTAATCGCTGGCATTGGCATTAACGAAGGCCATGGGCGCATACAGGCCGGACGCACAAACCTGTGTCAGCTGCACACTCGCCGCCCCGTCGTCTGCGTCCGCGGTCATGGAGAGCCTGAGCTGGGCAAAACAGGAAAAATGCGGGTCACCACACAACCAGATGATACGTTTGCCCGATGCATGCTCATGTAACTGCTGCACCAGCCACACAAGAAAGTCGGGATAGGCCAGCAGACTGTCCTGATAGATTGCCGTCGCCGGGTCGGCACAGACCCCCCGGGAAATCGGCGCCAACGGCGACCCGGTGGCCAGAAACAGCACCGGGCAATCCGCCTGCTGCAACCAGTGGATGAACCCTTGCATCTGTTCGGATGTCATCAGGGCCATGTCTCCGTCAGCAGAGGTCTGTCGATGCAAACGTGTATCAAACACAAAAAACGGATACCCGGCACTGCTGAAATCGTACCACAACCGTGATCCGGCGTAGTCCCATTGTTGTTGATGATGCATCTGGAACAGCCACGCCATACGCCGGGCATAGTCATAACCCTGTTCGGGCGCATCCGCCTGACCATGCCAGTTGTCGCGATACTCATGGTCATCGACGGCGAAATAGCTGGGCAGATGTGACATCAGTTCCTTCGCCGCCGGACTGCCAAACGCCATGCGGTAAGGATTGCGAAAGCGCTCATAGTGCGCCCTGGGATCAAACAGGTCGGCCGTGGCATCGGCATATATCTGGTCACCCAACAGGATCATGCAGTCAGCACCACGGCGGGTGCCAGCTTCGTTGTCGCTGACGTGCGCCAGCATGCCGGTGAAGATACCCATGGCCTGATTCCGCTCAAAGGGCAATCCCGGATACAGGCAGGAACCTGCAAGTACGGTCAGCGCCGGCAGCTCCTCTGCGCCGGCCCGCTGCGCCAGCAGGCGTCGGAACCAGGGCAGGTCATGCCAGCGCAGCAACACGTGGTCATCGGCCGCTGCCGCGGTGTCCTGCCCTCCACCAGCCTGTGCATGGTAGTTGAGACTCAGACGGTAATCACGGGCCATCGCAGGGTCGAAGGCAAAGTCAACCAGCCAGAACTCCTGCTGCCAGTGTTGCGGCACGTCGGCACCGGCGACAGCAGGCGATGGCGCAGTCACTGGTGATACTGGCGCCAGCAGTTCTCCGGCCCTGGTATCGCCAACCATGGTCAGTCCTTCGGCAGCAACTGCGGTAAAGTCCTGCGCTTCCAGCCACAGCCTGACAGACAGTCGCTGACCGCCATCCGGGCTCGATTGCCAGCGCGGATTGGAGATGATTGGCCCAGTCAATGGCAGTGCAGGTAACCGGGGCGAGCTGTTACTGGCGCAACGGCGCACAAAGTCGGCACGCGACACCGGGTCAGCATAACGCTGTTCATAGATGTGCTGCATGGCACCCTCGTCAGCTGCACGGAAAAACTCATGCAGCCGCGGGTAGACATCCCGATCCGCCGTTTTGCTGAAGATCATGTCCATATGTCCATAATCATCCAGAACATCGATCCAGACATTCTCGGCGGCGTAATCAACGGGCGCCAGACCAGCGTTGTCGTAACTGCCGGTGCGATCCTTGCGCCGCAGCCGCGTCAGTCGGTCAGCCGATTGCCGCGAGGACTCCATGTCAAAAACAGTATTGCGGTTACCATGCAGAAACAGAGTCGGGAACGTCCAGTGCCGGGAAAAGTTTTCGTCCCGCACATACACATTGGCGCCTTCGTGACTGGACAGCAGGCCGCGCGTCAGCGAAAAATACACCTGCTGCATCACGCCGATGGGCACAGGCCCGATCATGCCAGCGAATTCATAACGCGTGTCATGGGCAATGTTGGCATTGTGCCATTGCCGTCCCCAGAAAATCGTGTAGCGCGTATAGATGGACTGGGCAAAACCCGGTCCCCGCCAGTCCCGGAAGCCCTGCCAGGCTGACCACTGGCGGCGTTCATCGGCGTTCATGGCCAGCGCTGCCAGACGGTCGTAGAGCGTTTCCATGAGTTCGGGCTCTCGGTACGGCAAGGGCTCAATCACACGAATAGGCTCCAGGTTTTTTACCATTGCCCACAGATTGGCGCGCGCGCGGTTTTCACCGGAGGTGGTCAGCCAGGGTGTCACTGCATGGGGTACCAGCGATGCCAGCATGCTACTGCCGGCAGCCTGGTCAGCGCCATCCGCAACCGGACGCTTGAGCTTGCCCGCCAGCACGGACATGGCAACAGCGCCGGCGCCGATGCAATGCGAGAACACGTGTATGCCGCGCTGTTGTTGCCGATCGACACCGGCGTTGACAACGTCAAACGCCTTGCGCACCGCCCAGGTCACATCCTCCAGAGCAATACTGTCCCAGGTGTGCTCCGGTGTCACCTGACGGATGTAATTGGCGCTGGCGCGATGATCGAGAATCCAGACATCGTAGTTCCGCGCCAGAAAATACTGCACAAAATTGCAGTCGATGGTATCGGTCCAGAATACACGGCTGCTATGCGCCAGACCATGAACCAGCAGTAACGGCTTCCGCTGCGTCACATCGCCCGACGAGGGCTGATAACGCACCAGTCGACTCAGCTTCACACCACCGTCGTGGTATTCGTAGACTTCCTTTGTCCGACTTCGGTATTGTCCTTGCGGACCATAGGTCAGGGTGTCCGGTGGCGCAAACAGGCGCCCCTGTTTTGCTTCGGTTTCCAGCTCGCCCTTGCTGGCAAAATGGCTGTAGGAGGGTGCGGCAAACGACCAGAAGTGAGTGTGCATGATCATGCGCAGCAGGTACATACCCAGCCCGCCGGCTGCCAGCAGGGTCGCCGCCGAATCAGGCGAGGCGATGATCTGCAGGGGCGTGGAGCCATGTGTCACCCGCACCGCATCCAGTTCCAGCTCTGCCTTCAGTGTGTGCCCGGTCGCCGTGCGGACCTCGACCGGCAGCACCATCAGGGCGCGCAGCAGGCCCGGCAGACGCAAACCGTAACCCAGCGTTTTGCGACCACGGATGTGCAGGCCGCCGGCGCTGCCAAACTCGTACACCAGATAGCGCCGCTGCGCCTGCAGACGGGCAATGCGCCAGAATACTTTTGCCTGTGAATACCATGACGTAGCTTTAGCCCTCACTGGCCGGGCGGACCGGACCTGCCGGGCTCTGGCCGGCAATACCAATGCGGACAGGCTTTCGGGGATTTTAACCAGCGCATCCATGGTGCGGTAACGCAGATATCGCAGAATGGCGCTGGCCGTATGCCAGATTTGCGTGAACCTTCCGCTCGCGCCGATGGCTCCAAGTGTCACTTGGCCGTTGAGGTGCACAAGCGGCACCAGATCCCGATCAGGCGAGGTCAACACACCACCGACCGGATCTGCGGACAATTGTGCCTGCGCCAGCAGAGGTGTTTGCGGCTTCTGCAACCAGGCGTCCAGGGTGCTGTCACCATCAAACCGGAAGCTGGCATCCAGCACCAGCGCCCTGCTGGCAGCAGGCAGCTCAACGTCAGGCAAATGCTGCCGGAAAAATGCCAGCACTGCGGCGCCGTCTGGCGAACGGCGACTCCACGGGAAAAATGAACGCTTGCCGTGGTCGAGATGCAGCACCAGCCGTTCGCTGAACTCAGCCGAGACTTTCTGCTCCGCAGCCACCGGTACCGGATGCCGAGCGCCAGCGGGAATACTGCGGAATGGCGCTGTTAATGCCGGTAGCGGACGCGCCATCACCGCAGCTGCATTGCCACCAATAATGTCAGCGGCCAGACGATAACTCAATGCGGCGATGGTGAGGAACGGGTTGGTGCCAATGGCGCCGGGAATAATGGCGCCATCCAGCACATAAAGGCTCTCGTACACGCCCGATTCGCAGGCACTGGTGAATACCTGTCCCCGCGTATTGACCACGCCCCGTTCAATATCTTCCGCCATACGGCAGCCACCCAGGGGATGCACAGACAGCAATTGCCCGGCAATAGCGTCTGCCCCTTCAACGATGCCGTCAAACCCGGGCGGCAGCGGCTGTGACAGCAGGTTCGGCGAAAATACACCGCCATCAAACGTGACTGCCTCATCGCTGCGCAAGGTCGTGTCCAGGCGCCGGAAGTAATCCGGTTGATCCGGACGCTGCCAGACCGGTTTCAGTCGGTCATCAGCAAAAGCCAGTTTGCCGCTGCTGTCATCGCGACCCATCAGCAGCAACGCCTGGCTGTGCTCCGCCAGTGAATCAGAGATCGCCAATACATCATGGTCGTCATGATGCCGATGCCACGCCGATTCGGCGCCATCGGCAAAGCGACGCAGCAGGTTCTGGCTGACCAGCAGTTCCTGCCAGACCTGGCTTAGCGGATACGGGATGACAGCATCTTCCAGGGTGAACCTGGCCGCATCAGCATCACCATGCAACGCCACTGTTGCCATGCCCATAATGGTCGGGCCGGGCTCAGTCGCCGGCGGCTGCTGACCGGCCGGCGAGGCCATATCACCAACGCGGGCTTTTTGGCCGATACTGAAGACCAGCGCATCGCCGTTGGTGGAAAAACCACTGCCCAGTGCCGCTGACAGGCCCAGCTCATGATCGCGTTGCGAGCGCATCAGAATCTCGCTGCTGCCCAGTGTCCCCGCACCCAGTATCACGGTCGCGCACTGCACCTGTATGACTTCATCAGGCCTGGCGGCGGGGGCACACCACACCTGCCAGCCCTCCTCGGTTTTATTCAGTGACCTGACCGTGACCCCGGCATAAATGTCTGTGCCCAATTGACGGAGCAGCGGCCACGCGTTCATGTTCAGCGATCCTTTGGCTCCCGAATGACAGCCGATCACACAGTTGCCGCACAGGTTGCACGGCTGATGATCGGCGCTATGGGGTGTCGGGCCATCAAAATTGACCGTCAGCGGCGCCGCCTGGACACTGGCATCAAGCGCCGAGGCAGTGGCCGACATGGCGCGATATCGCCCGAAGCGCTCCGGTTGGGGGTGACGGTTCACGCCCAGCAGCTGCTCGATCTTGCTGAATGCGGGCTGCAGCAGCTGTCTCTTATACACATCTGACGCTGCCGACGATCTACTCTGTGTAGA
>CAJXPR010000020.1 GCA_913058135.1 uncultured Gammaproteobacteria bacterium | reverse complement strand
ATTTCTGCCTGTCTCGTGGGCTCGGAGATGTGTATAAGAGACAGACTGGCGGGTCCTCAGCAACTCCTGCCAGATCCTGGCTGACAGTACGGTGTTTATGTGCGCCCTGGCCCCGATGGTGTTGTTATCGTGTTGCCGGTAGTCCACAAGCACCTCGTCCAGGTACACCCGGCGGCCAAAGGCGCTGGCCACCAGCGACAACCACCAGTCATGCATCACCGCCCCGGCTGGCACCGGCAGCGCCTTGCGCACCAGCGCCGGATTCATCAACGCGGTGCACCCGGTCAGGGTATTGCTCAGCAGCTGTGCCGGCAGGGAGCCGTGTGTCGGCCGCAGGCCCTGGTAGGCCATGAACGATTCGGCGATGACATTGGCCTCAGCGTTAACAACTCGCAAATCACTGTGTACCAGCACCGGTGTTCCCCGGTCACCACCCTCGGCTTTCAGCAAGGCTGGCAGAGTGCGCTGCAGCTTGTTGCTGTGCCAGATATCATCCTGGTCAGCCAGGGCGATGTAACAGTGCGTCGATGCTTCCTGTTTCGCAAGGTGTTGAGCATAATTCATCAGCGCCGAGAAGTTGCCAGCAGCCCCCAGATTACCTGCATCATCGTTCATCAGGGTGATTGTATCGCTGAAGCGCATGGCATAATCCTGCAACAGCACCGGGGAGTTGTCGCGGGAGCCGTCATCGCGACACAGCAGCCTGACGGTGGTGCTATCGGCGTACTCGGGCGTCCATTGCTGGGCCAGAATCGACTCGACCTGCTCTGCAAGATACCTGGCACCATTGTAAACCGGTAACAACACAAGAATCGTGTATGACTGCTTCATACCAGTTTTCCTGCGTCCTGAATGCCGCGCCGGATCTGCCGCCAGTAGTCACGCCGTTGCGCGGAGCACAACAGCAGCCACAGCGATTTGAGTGCAAAGCGCACACTGTCGCGCACTTTCCAGCTCAGCGGCGCATAGTCCTGACGATACAGGTGCAGACGATTGCGGGTTGAGTAATAGCTGCGCAAGGGACTGTGCTGGACCATCAGACCGGCCCGCACCAGGGGATTGCTGCTGGGCTCGCCGATGGCATGCATCAGGGTCGCCGCGTCGGTGCCAAACAGGGCATGACCGCAGGCGCGGGCGCGGAAGCACCACTCCAGATCAATGTTGTCGATGAAATAACTTTCTTTCATGGGGCCGATACGATCCAGCGCCGGTAGCGACAGCAGGCAGCCAGAGGAGATCAGAAAATCGGCCTGATACAGATCCTGTGCCCCGGCCATGAGCTGGTCGGAGCGACGCCACAGCCGGAACAGACGAAAGGGTGTGCGGCGGCCGCTGACCGGATCCTGCAGACGCGGACCGATGGCCGCTACCGGCAGCGCACTGACCGCTTCAGCCTGCTGCCAGGCAGACAACATGCCGGCACAAAAGCCCTCGGTCAGTGTACTGTCCTGATCAAACAGAAATGCCCGGGCGAAACCGTTATCGTTTGCCCACTGCAGGCCGGCGTTCATGGCGGCCGCAAGACCCCGGTTGTCAGGCCAGCGCAGCAGTACGATGGATGATCTTTGCGCTGTTGCCAGTTCCAGCTGATCGGCATTGGCCGAACCGTTGTCGATGACAATCACCGCACAGGACTGTGCCGTGAGTTGGTCAAGCAGCTCAAGCAGGCCACTCAGGTCAGGCTGCCAGGTCACCACCACCGCACAGACGGCCTGGCCGGGATCGGCTGTCGACGCGCTGTCAGCTGTCACTGCTGGTTCCATGCGAGGCTCCGGGTACCGGATAAAGGACAGATGAGGGCGTCGGCCGGATCAGGCCGGCGCGTCAGCCACTGCCCGTACAGGCACATCAGGCGGCACCGGCAGACTGGCCGCTCCGCTGCGTTTGAGTCGTACCAGATAGTACAGGATGGAGGCCACACCGACCATCAGTCCCGCCACCACACCGGCATCAACCAGCCCGCGCCAGGGCTGCGGCAGCATGCGCACCAGGAAAACGAAACACAGAATCATTGAGGTCAGTGCCACGGACAGCAGTCGTCGCCGCGTTGTGGCGTGGATGTAACCCATGCAGTACAGCGGCGCCAGCAACACGTGCCAGGTTCGGGGATGGCGGGCAAGGTATTCGGCACGCACGACAACACGCGGTGCAAATGCCAGATGGAAACCCTTGTAGCCCTCAGCCCACACCATGTAGAGCAGCCAGCCAAAAGCCAGCGCCCAATGCCAGAACGTCAGCGGATGGTCACCCGCCGCCAACGCGACACCGCCCAGGCGCACAATTGCAAAGACCAGCAATAATACAATACCGCCGATTCCCCAGATAAATCCGAATATTCTCACAGATTCTACAGCTCTCAGAAATGCAGTATGCTCCCCAATCAGAGCATTACCGTGAATCAAAGCCGCATTATAGCCGCTTCCACACCGGCGGCGCATCCGGCGTGGCAGCATAGTCCGTCTGTCGTCTGATAAGCTCTTCCTGACTGCGCAGCAGCTCCAGCAGCAGCGCACGGATCATCTCCAGATCTTCCTGATGGCGGAGCAACTTGCGCAACCGCCGATTGGTGGTCAGACACATCTGCCAGCTGTCATCACGCTGACCCGCCGGACGCTCGCTGACGGAGGCAAACACGCCGCAGGCGGTGGCCGTATTGCCATCACCGCGCCAGCGTTCCAGGCAACCGTACAGACTGTTGATGACACGTCGTGCATTGCCTGGTGCCTGCCAGGCAGCAGCCTGATCCAGCATCCGGCTCAAGCTGCGGTGAGCTCGCGGCAGCACCTTGGCAATGTCCGGGGCCCGGCCAAATGCGGGCTCATCCAGAATCAGTTGATATATCTCGATCATGACCAGTACCAGCGACTCGATGCGCGGCACATTCAGGATACGGGCGCCCTTGAGCAGCAGACGCAGGTCGCACAACACATCCTGCGGCAGCGCCCGGTGGCCGCCGTCACCAGACCCGGCGCCCATCCGGGGCAGATAATGCAATTGCGCTGCCAGCACCCGTTGCACCGATACATCGACAAAATCCTGCTGGACCGCGTCCAGGGTCAGCGTCAGACGTTGCCAGTGACGCTGTGCGCGCAGGCCCAGCCTTGCCGCCAGCAGCACCGCCGCAGCCACCAGGTCCTTATCTTCCGGCACAGATTCCGGCATCAGGCGTCGTGGCAGCCGACGCAACAGCTCAAGCAGGCGATTCTGGTCCTCGGCCGTCACCACAGATTGCTGCACGCAATGCTGGGTGCTGGCGTACAGGCTGGCCACCAGCACTTGCCAGGGGACCAGCTCTTGTGGCGATGAAGCGCGGGCAGGGATATCAACAAATCCTCCTGCGAGCATCCGCAGACACACCAGCAGGCGATACAGATGCAGACTGATGGTTGCCCAGTCGGACGCCTGATCATGAGCAGGAATGACCGTCAGCAGCGCCTGCATCGGGGCCCGCGCCGGGCCCGGCAGTGATGTCAGTACCAGGCCGGACGCTGCTGGCGCAAACTCCACGCTTTCATGCGCAGAAAGCAGTGACAGCGCCTGGCGCAACACCTCACGCAACGCTTCCGGCTCCGCCTGCTCAGCACAGCGGCGCTGATACAGGGCCTGCGCTGAGGTGGTCAGCAGTTGCCGAAAGCGTCGTCGCGGCAAGAGCTCAGTTTTGTCATGACCGGTCGGCACTGCCAGCGCCAGCCCCGCTCCCGCCAGCAACTGTAATTGCCACAAGGTCTGCGACAGGCCATCGGATGCCGGCGAGCGGCCGCAGCGCCGGAGGCAACGCTGCAGTTCACGCCTGAATACCTGAGGCGCACTCACCGGCGAACTGACCGACGTCAACTGTTGTTCCAGCATCAGCAACCAGCGCAACAGTGCGCGCGGGTCCGGGGGCGGCAGCTGCAGGTGGTCGGACATCCCCGACTCCAGAAACCGCGCCGCACCGAGGATGGCCGAGCAACGCGTACATGCTTCCTGCACCGCATCGGAGCCTTCAGCACCGTCCAGCTGTCCATCCAGCCGTGTCAGGCCATCAATGATCGTGCCCACATGGGCGGCCATGACCTGTCGCAACGCGTCTTGTGCAGTGATCTCTCTGAGCGAGTCACGACAGCGCAACAGATCGCTGAGACGCCGGCGGTGGCGCCCAGGATCGACCTGCGCCGGTGTTTCCCGCCAGTATTCATGCAGTGTCTGGCACAGCCCTGCGCTCTCGCTGACGCTGGGGCCGGTCAGAAAATGGCTGGCGGCGGCCAGATGATCAAACAACTTCGCCAGCCGGTCATCGCTGCCGGTCAAAGGCGGTGCCACGACGCAGGTCTGTATCTCGCCCAGCAGCGGGTCGAGACAGCGCTGCAGGGCGCGCGCCGGTTCCGACAACATCGCAGTGACTGTCTCTGTATCCGGGGCCTCAGTATCCGGGGCAATCAACGCCGCAGTCATCGCACAGGTCCGTCACTGCAGCGGGCGAGCAGATCGTCCGTCCAGGCACACAGTTGCCTGGCACCGTCTGCCCGCGAAACCAGATGCAGAATGCCACGTGAGCGGGCCCACAGGTGATCCGCCACATCAAGACGTTCGCTGAGCAGTATCACCAGGCCCAGCCCTTGTGATTGCAGCCAGGCGGCTACCGTGAATCCATTGCCACGCTCACGCACCAGCTCCACAAAAATCAGGTCTGCCCGCCAGCGCGCGCCATTGCGGCGCTGCAGCTGTCGCACCTGGGCCAGATCGGCGGCCTGCTCAGTGTCATACCCGTGGCGTTGCAACGTTGCACACAGCGTGTCGCGCGCCCACGGATTGTCATCCACCACCAGCACCTTTGCAGTCATGCGGCCGGCGCTGCACCGGGGCCGGTGTCAGTATCGGTGTGACGCGGCCGGATCTGCGCCAGAACGTCCTGCAGCTCCGCCAGTCGGAAGGGCATGTGCAGGCAACCATCGGCGCCTGCCAGTTCCGCCCGCACCTCATCAAGCAGATTGTGTTCATCGCCCATAAGAATGACAGTCAGATCCCGGAAATCGGGGCATTGTCTTACCAGCGAACAGACCTGGGTGCCAGTCAGGCGCGGCAAGGCGTTCGCCAGCAGCAACAGGTCGGGCCGGAGCTCGGGTAACCGGCACAGGACGTCAAAACCATCGTCTGCGGTCAGCACCTCCACGCTCTGCTGATTCAGCAGGTCGGCCAGCCGCTCGCGTAACTGGAGCCCGGCATCGGCCAGCAGCACCCGAAACGGGCGCGCGTCGGCGCGTTGTGAGGCGCCCGGGGGCTGCCTGTGTTCCACCATCGCAGTCATGATTGATCCTCCCTGATCAAACCGTTTTAGCACGCAGTGTTACTGGGTTTTAGCATACCACCTGGACTGCTGTCCCAGTCAATCATGTTATGATGTGAACCACATAACAGTTTTCCCTGATCAGGCCTGCCGCCAGGCAGCGTCTGATCCATAATCCCGGGCAAGAGGCTGAAGCATGCAACTGAAAGTCGGCATCGTGATGGACCCCATCGCCAATATCACCTATAAAAAGGACACCAGCCTGGCCATGCTGGTGGCGGCCCAGGAACGTGACTGGGAACTGCACTACATGGAACAGGGCGACCTGTACCTTGACGGCGATACCGCCATGGGCCATATGCGCCCGCTGGAAGTGGCCTATAACCCGGAAAACTGGTACCGCATGGGAGATGCTGTCGAGCGGCCACTGGCTGACCTGGATGTGATCCTGATGCGCAAGGATCCGCCCTTCGACAGCAACTATGTGTATTCCACTTACCTGCTGGAGCGCGCTGAACAGGCGGGCACCCTGATTGTCAACAAGCCGCAGTCCCTGCGCGACTGCAACGAAAAGATGTTTGCCACCCAGTTCCCGCAGTGCTGCCCGCCACTGCTGGTAAGCAGCCGCGCCGATAAGCTCAAGGCCTTCCACCGGGAACATGGCGATGTCATTTTCAAACCGCTGGACGGCATGGGCGGCAGTTCCATTTTTCGCATACGCTCCGATGACACCAATATCAGCGTGATCATTGAAATGCTCACAGCACACGGCCGCAGCCCTATCATGGCACAGCGCTATATCCCCGAAATCGTCAAAGGCGACAAGCGCATCCTGCTCATCGATGGCGACCCGGTGCCTTACGCGCTGGCCCGGGTGCCGGCTATCGGAGAAAGCCGCGGCAATCTGGCCGCCGGTGGCAGCGGCATCGCCCAGCCGCTGTCCGATCGCGACAAATGGATTTGCGAGCAGGTGAGAGAAACTGTCCGCGCCAAGGGTCTGCTGTTTGTAGGACTGGATGTGATTGGTGACTATCTGACCGAGATCAACGTCACCAGCCCGACCTGTATCCGTGAATTGAATACCGCATACGATCTGGACATCGCCGGTGACCTGATGGACTGTATCGCCGGCAAACTGCAAAAATAGACTATCGGAACGACTGGCTCGATGACTTCAGACAATCCCAGGCATAACAACCCCGCGTCGGGCGCCGCCGCTCAGGCCGCTCCCGGTCAGGATGGCGGGCTGACCAGGGAACGCTTTGGGTTCACCATTTTCCTGTCCGCCTGTCTGCACGTCATCATCATCGCCGGCGTGGGATTCAGTTTTCTCAGTGAAAGCCGCAGCGTGCCCGCCATCGAGATCACGCTGGCTCAGTATCGCAGTGAGATGCCGCCAGAGATGGCCGATTTTATCGCCCAGGAAAACCAGCTGGGCAGCGGTTCCGTGGACGATTCAGTGGCCCCGGCGACGCCGGTTGAGTCACAGTTTCATGAGGAAATCATCCAGGAGGTACAACCGCTGCCATCGCCGGCCGCATCGGCGCAGCAGCTGCAGGACAATCGCATTCTGACCAGCACCGAAGCCGACGAACAGTTGCGCCAGCAAACCGAGTCACAGCAGCCCAGTGACAGCAGCGTACTGTCCGAGCATTCAACGCCGCAGGATATTTCCCTGGCCATTGCCAGCCTGCAGGCCCAACTGGATGTGCAGCAGCAGGAATATGCCAAACGACCACGACGTTACACGATTTCATCGGCCTCGACGCAACAGCGCCATGATGCGCTTTATCTGGACAACTGGCGCAAGCGCATTGAGCTGGTCGGCAACGAACACTATCCGCAACAGGCGAGGCGGGATGAGATTTTCGGCAGCCTGCGCATGCTGGTCTCTATTCGTCCCGACGGCAGTGTGCAGGAGATCCGCATCCTGCAGGGCTCGGGCCAGCAGGTACTGGACCAGGCCGCTGTGGACATTGTGCGGCTGGCAGCGCCCTTTGACGAATTCCCCGCCGAGCTGCGCGGCGAAATCGATCTGCTGGAAATCATTCGCACCTGGCGCTTCCGCCCGGGCAATGCCTTCAGCAGCAACTGACACACACACGGGAGTCTGAAAACTATGATGCATGAATCAGATACCGACACCGGTAGCGCCAGCTTCCTGGAAAACCATTTCCTGATTGCCATGCCGCTTCTGCGTGATCCCAATTTCAACGGATCGGTCACCTATTTATGGAAGCACGACAGCGATGGCGCCCTGGGTCTGGTGGTGAACAGACCATCAAAGCTGGTGATGCCTGATCTGATGGAAGAGCTTGGTATCACCATCAAGGATGAGTTTCTGGCGCGCCTGCAGAACCGCAGCATACTCACCGGCGGCCCGGTTGAAGGCAACAAGGGTTTCATCCTGCACGAAGCGGGTACCGAATGGGATTACACGCTAGCGGTCAATGACGACATCAGTCTGTCCATGTCCAAAGACATACTGCAGGAAATCGCCGCTGGCGGCGGGCCCGCACGTTATCTGGTGGCTCTGGGGTGCGCCGGTTGGGACGCCGGACAGCTGGAACAGGAAATCAGTGACAATGCCTGGCTCACCGTGCCCGCCGACACTGACCTGCTGTTCTCTACCGACTACGAAAACAAGGCCTCTGCCGTGGCAGCGCTGCTGGGTGTCAGCATGAGTCAGCTGGCATCACTGGCGGGACATTCCTGACGCGCATGGAACGCTACCCCCAAAAATACACAAAACCGCTGAAAGTACTGGGCTTTGATTTTGGCACAAAGCGAATCGGGGTAGCCTATGGTCAGAGCCTGACCGGCACTGCGCAGGCCATTGGTATCATCCCGGCGACCGACGGCATTCCGGATTGGACAAAGCTGGAAGCATTGGTAGCCAACTGGCAGCCCGACGTTTTTGTCGTGGGCCTGCCTTTTAACATGGATGACAGCGACAGTGAGTTGCTGCTGCGGGCACGCAAGTTTGGCAAGCGCCTTAACGGCCGCCTGCACAAACCCTGCTTCGGAGTTGATGAGCGCCTTACTTCGTTTGAGGCACGTGGCGAACTGCTGCGCGGCGAAGCCAATGGCGCGGTGGATGCACTGGCCGCGCGCCTGATTCTGGAAGCCTGGTTCGACGGCCTGCCGCCCTTGCCGGCAAGCGCAGACCCTGATGCTGCCGGGGAGCCTGTTGCTGCCGGGCGACCGGATAATAGCTAAACCAGGGTGAATTCGAGCCGGCCAACACCGTCAATGCTGGCCTGTACCACATCGCCGCGCTCAACCGCGCCCACGCCCGCCGGGGTGCCGGTAAAGATGATGTCACCTGCCTGCAAGGTGTAATAAGTCGACAGCTCGGCGATTATCTCGTCCACTTTCCAGATCATGTCCGACAGATCACCGCGTTGCCGTGGCGCGCCGTTCAATGTGAGCGAAATGGCCCCTTTATCCAGCCAGCCGCGGTCTTCGACGGTTACCAGCTCGGACACCGGACCCGACGCATCAAAACCCTTGGCTGTATCCCAGGGCCGCCCCAGCTTCTTGGCCTCGGCCTGCAGATCGCGGCGGGTAAAATCAATGCCCACACCGTAGGCATACACGCACTCGCGTGCAGCTGCCGGTGTCAATGACAGGCCGCCCCGATGCAGGGCCACCACCAGTTCCGCTTCGTGGTGCAGATCGGCGGTTCGCGACGGGTACGGCACCTCACCCTCAGGCACCCAGACAGCAGAGGCCGGCTTGCTGAAAAAGAATGGCGCCTCACGGCTGGGGTCGGCGCCCATTTCTTTGGCATGCTCGGCGTAGTTACGTCCCACGCAGAACACCCGTCCCACCGGGAAGCGCGCATCACTGCCCCTGATCGGCAGGGTAACCGCTGGCAACTCAAATACAGTTTTCAATCAATTCCCTCTCTGATAACAATCACTTCTTTCAATACTGCACCTGCCAAAAAGCGTAAGCGAGGCCGCCAGTGCGAGGCAAAAACAGGCGAAAGAGCGGAGCTTACAAGGAGTAAGTGAGCATCTTGAGCCTGTTTTTAACGAAGCAATGGCAACGCAGGTAGTTTGTCAGCAGCCTGTCAGTTCAACAGGTCTATCACAACCGGCACCATCGACAACACCAGCAACCCCGCCATCAGATAATTGAAGCGCCGCAGCCACAGCGGATCGGCCAACAATTTCTGCAACCCCACGCCGAACAGCAGCCAGGTCAAGGCGCTGGGCACGGCGGCCGTTATAAAAATCAGAGTCATATTAATCACTTGCTGACTCATGCTGCCCACTGTCGTCGTGAATGCAGCGATGGCACCGGTGGCCATGACCCAGGCTTTGGGGTTGACCCACTGGAAGGCAGCGGCCTGCAGGAAGGTCAATGGCTTTATGTCGTCGACCTGCTCCGGCCGCCCGCTACGCGCAATCCGCCATGCCAGGTACAACAGATAGATGATGCCCACTACCGAGATGACCGTGTGCACCTGCGGATAGCGCTGGAAGACAGCGCCCAGACCAAGACCAATGGCCATGAACATGGCCGGAAAACCGATACAGACGCCCATCAGCAATGGGACGCTGCGGCGAATACCAAAGTTGACACCCGAGCTCATCAGCATAACATTGTTGGGTCCCGGCGTGATCGCTGCCGACAGGGCGAACAGAAAAACCGATATCATGAATTGCGTAGTAATGGGCAAATACCTTGGATTCAGGGAAACTGACAAACACGTCATTGATTAGGGGCAGTATACTAGCCTGCCCCCGTTTAAGGAGAAACACATATGAAATTATCCGCTATCGCTGGCGCCATCGCGCTGACCCTTACTTCCTGGAGCAGCGCCCAGGAGTTTTCCGCCGGTGAACCGCTGGGCACCGTCAACGAAGCTGGCGAGTCCAAACAGATGTCGTCCAACGTCAAGGTATACGGCAGCTTCCGCTTCGCCGAAAGCTGCACCTTCGACCCCGAGCGTAACCTGATTCTGGCCATGAACGCCGGTGTGCCGCAAAACATGCAGGAAAATGATGGTTACGTGTCACTCATCAACCCGGACGGATCGGTGCATACTGCCAAATGGATCGGTGACGACCGCGACGGTCTGACATTGAATCAGCCGCTGGGCAGCGCGATTCATGACGGCGTGTTGTATGTGGCCGATACCGATACGGTACGCACCTTCAATCTGGCCAGTGGCCAGCCGTTGATGTCGCATTCAGTCGCTGAAGCCGGTGCCAATGGCCTCAATGGTATCGCGGTCGCCGAAGATGGCACCATCTACGCCTCCAATACCCGTGACCCGCAGCGAATTTACCGGGTGACAGCCAATGGCGAAGCATCCGTGTTTATCGACGGGTCGCCCCTGCTGTTGCCCAACGGCGTCGCCATGGACAACGATGGCAATATCGTGGTGATCAATATTGGTAACAATCATGTGATGACGTTTAATACCGACGGCGAACTGATCAATACCGAGTATGCGGCAGAAAGCGGTAATGATGGCATCGTTATCACCGAAGATGGCACCAAGTACGTCAGCAGTGTGCGCTATGGCAGCATCTCGAAAATCGTGCCGGGCGAGGATGCCGAGGTCATTGCCGAGGGAATCCCCAGTGCCGCCTCGATCTGTTATGACCCGGTGCAGAATCAGATTGTGATTCCGATGAACAACAACAATGCGCTCGGGTTTTTGCCGCTGGATTGATTATTCACCTGAAGTGACGCTAGGCGATAAGCCAACCGGTCGCGGCGCTGGCGAGCACAACAAGCCAGGGCGGCAGCTTCCACGCCATCAGCGCGATCAGGGCAACCAGTGCCATGGCGAACTCTCTGGGGCCGACGATGGCACTGGTCCAGACCGGGTCGTAAAGAGCTGCCAGCAGCAGTCCGACCACGCCGGCGTTAATGCCCATCAGTGCTGCCTGCATGCGGGCACTGGCGCGCAACTGCTGCCAGAATGGCAGGGCGCCAGCGATGAGCAGAAACGACGGCGTAAAGATGGCGAGCAGACAGATCAGTCCACCCAGCCAGGCGGTGGGTGGACTGCTCATTGCGGCACCCAGGAAAGCGGCGAAGGTAAACAGGGGCCCCGGTACAGCCTGGGCGGCACCGTAACCGGCGAGGAACATGTCTTCCTGCACCCAGCCCGGCGGCACAACTTCAGCCTGCAACAGAGGCAACACAACGTGCCCACCACCGAACACCAGCGATCCGGCGCGATAAAATGAATCAACCAGGGCCAGAGTCTGTGAGGGGAACAGCTGCAGCAACACGGGCAACCCGGCCAACAGTATAAAAAACAGGCTGAGCCAGAGCACGCCAGCGCCGCGACTCACCGGAACCTGCCAGTCATCGGTAAATGAGCCGGCAGCGGGCTTGAAGGCAATCAATCCCACGATACCGGTGGCAACAATCACGCCCACCTGCGCATACACTGACGGCAACAACAGGACCAGACAGGTTGCAGCAGCCATCAGCGTGAGTCGGGGAGTGTCCGGGCACAGGTTACGCGCCATGCCCCAGACCGCTTGCGCGACCACGGCCACGGCCACCACTTTCAGTCCCGTGAGCAGACCCGAAGACATCACGCCATCGGCGACTCCGACAAGGCCCATGGCCAGCACGATCAGTGCCAGCGCGGACGGCAGTGTAAACCCCAGCCAGGCAGCCAGGGCGCCAGCATAGCCACCACGTGACAGACCCATCGCCAGCCCGACCTGGCTGCTTGCCGGCCCTGGCAGGAACTGGCACAACGCCACCAGATCAGCGTAGCTCTGCTCGCTCAGCCAATGCCGGCGGGTAACAAACTCGTCGCGAAAATAGCCGATATGCGCGACGGGCCCACCGAAGGAGGTCAGGCCCAGGCGCAGAAAAATCAGGAAGATGCTGAGTGCGTTGCTATGTTCGGTGTGCTTGATCTCGGACACGAATCACAGGCTCCGTTTGCTGTTGGTCGCTCAGTTTTGCAGCGATTTCAAAAATTTCCGGACGGCATCGGCGGTACCCTTGAACACTACCCGTTGCGCATGTGCCTGACCCTGATAATCATACATCGGGTCATAATAGTCCTGCAGCAGGCTGCGAATCCACACCCGGTGTTCGGTGGCGTCGCCGTTACGGTGAGCCAGTATGGCAGACTCCAGTTGTTCACTCACGGCTGCATAACGTTCCCCGCCCAGACGTTTGCGTACCCGAAACAGAGAGTCGCGCAGGTCCTCGATAAACAGTTCGAAACCCTGTGTTTCTCCGGCATGCTGTTGCCACTCGGCGGACTTGCGCAGAATATAGTTGACGTAGGAATGTTCAATGCGCGACTCAAGGTCGCTCTGCAACTGAATCAGCGGCGCTTTTGCCATCGTTTCACGCAGCACATGCGGCAGTGCACAGCGACCAATCAGGCGGCTTTCATCTTCAAGCACGATCGGTTTGCCCGGATGCCGGTGTTGATGTCTGAGCATGGCAATGATCAGCCGGTTTTCAAAGTCGATTTGCGACGGCTGGCCATCAGCGCGTTTGCCGAAGGCGCTGCCCCGGTGATTGGCAATGCCTTCCAGATCTACCGCGTCAGGTGTCTCTGTTAAAAGATCGGTCTTGGCCGAGCCTGTATGACCCGCCAGTACCAGAAACGTCTGCTCGCGGCAGATCTGCTCCAGGCTGGTGAGCAGGAACTGGCGCATGGCCTTATAGCCACCGGTCACACGCGGATAGTCCAGCCCGGCCTCGTGTAACCACTGCTGACAGATTTGTGAACGCAGACCACCGCGAAAGCAATACAGGTAGCCGTTCGGATACTGGTGTGCCTGCGCCAGCCAGGCGTTGACCCGCCGGGTTTTGGTCTCACCGTTGACCAGTTGATGGCCAAGATTGATGGCAGCGCGCTGACCCTGCTCCTTATAGCATGTGCCTACCGCGGCCCGCTCATCATCAGTCATCAGTGGCAGATTGACGGCGTTGGGAAAGGCGCCGCGCGCAAACTCAACAGGTGCACGGGTGTCTATCAGGGGAATGTCATCAACAAACAGCTGAAGATAGTCTTGCGTGTCTGCCCGCATATCAACGCAGCCTGACGCGGATATCGTCACCGGCCCTGGCAGCGGTCAATTGACCGATAGGTTGGCAAAGATCATCGGGGATGCCCTGCTGGCGCAGTATCGTTTCCACCTGCTCCTGGCTGTCGGGCATCACCGCGATCAGCAGGCCACCACTGGTCTGGGGATCACACAGCAGATTGCGCTGCGCGTCAGTCATCGGCGCCAGCCGGCGGCCGTAGCTGTCATGGTTACGCAGGGTGCCTCCGGGAACGCAGCCCTGGGCGATGTAGTCGCGCACCGACGGCAGCACCGGTATGCGCGTCATGTCCAGCTCGGCTGACAAACCACTGCCCTCACACATTTCCAGCAGATGCCCCATCAGGCCAAACCCGGTGACATCAGTCATGGCCTTGACGCCGGCCAGCTGCGCCAGTGCCAGACCCGGTGTATTAAGCTGGCACATAACATCACGGGCTAAAAACTCGTGCGCAGGCTGCAGTTTGTTCTGCTTTTGTGCTGTGGTCAGCACGCCGACTCCCAGCGGCTTGGTGAGGTACAGCAGACAGCCGTCGGTGGCGGTGTTGTTCTGCTTCAGATGCTCGCGTGCCACCAGCCCGGTCACCGCCAGTCCGAAAACCGGTTCCGGACAATCGATACTGTGGCCCCCGGCCAGCACCATGCCCGCATCCGCACAGGCCTGGCGGCCACCGTCAACGACCTGTCCGGCGATCTCGGGCGACAGCTTGTCCACCGGCCAGCCCAGAATGGCAATAGCCATCAGCGGACGACCGCCCATGGCGTAGATATCGCTGATGGCGTTGGTGGCCGCAATCCGGCCAAAATCGAAGGGATCGTCGGCGATCGGCATAAAAAAGTCGGTGGTGCTGAGGATCACCTGGCCGTTGCCGATGTCATAGGCAGCAGCATCGTCTCTGGAGCTGTTGCCCACCAGCAAGGCGGGGTCGGTGGCGAACTGGCGCTGCGACGCGAGTATCCGGTCCAGCACGGCCGGTGCAATTTTGCAGCCACAGCCGGCGCCGTGGCTGAAGGCAGTCAGACGAATGGGGCTGTTGGCAGCCGAATCGGAAGATGACATGGTGATTTCCAGAAAGTCGAATTAGTCCGGATTATAACGCGCCGGGGCGGCATCAGGCGCTTCGATAGTGAAGATACCATTGTAGCGATAGGTCTGGCCAAACAATGGATGATTGATCTCGAAAAACATTTCGAATACATCGGCCGACAGCGCCCGTTCAGTGATCATGCCGTTGCCCAGTAACAGCCAGCCGGGAATACTCAGGCGGTGCCCAAACAGCTTCCACTGGTAACAGGGTGATCGAAACGTCAGCCTGCTGCCCTGGACGGACACGTCCATGCACATACCCAGACCCAGATGGACGTATTCGACGATGCGACCGCCACCGATGTACTCCATGCGCGTTGCAAACTCCACATCCGGATGTCCGGGGAATTGATGGATGCGGCGCCAGTGCATAAACGTCGGGTCATCCGCGTATGTGCGCATTTCTATACGGATCGGAATACCACGCCCTTGATATGGCACCAGTGCCCCCATGAGCCGGGCCAGATATACAAACGGCGCCGCTACCGGAGAGTGCCAAATCTCGTACATTGTTCCACGCAATTCTACCGTCGCGTCGCTGCCCGGTCGTAAATTAAAACTGCGTTTAAGCGTACCGGGCAATCGCTGCCATTGCGCGCCCAACGCTGCCTTTACCAGCGCTTCCTTTTCTTTCGCCATACTGAATTCAACTCCCTGAATTCAACTCCTTGCTTTCAGCCCCCTGAGGTCAACCTGCTGATTTCAATCCCAGAGGGCCGGCTTGAAAACCATCAGGTAATAAACCGCGATCATCGCCACAAATGCCAGTGTGCCAAGCGCTACCCAGTAACGTACCAGCCGCTTATAATCCGGCGGCAAACCGGTCTGGCTCTGAATCGCCACCGCTGACATGCGCGCCATGCGAATCTGTATGACCACTACCGGAAACCAGCACAGGCCGATAAATATATACAGGCAAATTGACGCGAGCAGCCAGGGGGTGGCCAGGGAATAGCCGAGCACGTTCGCCAGCAAGATGCCGGAGACAGGCTGAATGATGAACGTGGGTGTCGTGAACAGCCAGTCTGCCCACACCACGTGCCGGTTGGTTTGTGCAATGTTGTGAACATCACCACCGAGGTCCGCCAGTAATTTGTAAAACGCACTGCCAACACCGGTACCAAACAGGAAGGTGGCACTGAGAATATGTAGCCACTTCAGCGTAAGGTAGTCAAAAAATTCCACTATTTTATCTCCACCGCCATCAGAATCATGATCGCCACGATAAAGGGAATGTTCTTGCTGATCGGACCAAACGGATGCAACCAGAATGCCGGCAGAAACGCACTGATCAGAACGGTGTAACCGGCGATGATGGCCAGTTGCAGCACGCCACAGAGGACCACGTGCCAGCGCAGCAAGACACTGATGCCCAGTGCTATGTCCAGAACGGCGGCGCCATAAAGCGCCAGCACCGCGATGCTGCCGGTCAGGCCGATTTCCGACAGCATCGCGTAACTGTCGTCGTGCGGATAGAAAAACAACGATGTCAGGCCGGTGTATATCCAGACAAATGCCACACTCATTCGTAATGCAGGAAGCAGCAGAAACAGCCGTGCGTGCCAGCGGTCAGCGTCGTCGGCCGAACCGGGCTGCAATACCTCATCCAGGGCACGCGGCTCGCGACGCAGCACTTGTTTCAGGGTGCTGACATCTCCTGTATTGCCCTGCTTTAACATCAGCAGGTTGTCTTCGGATAACCACGGGGAGATGCGTCCGACCAGGCGTGCCCCACAAAGGGCCAGAGGCCAAGGAATTGACAGCGTGCGCAGCTTTCCGTATCCGAGCCAGCGCCGGTAAGCGAGCAGCATGGCGCGAAAACTCATCGGGGTCGGGCCGACCACTGCAATCTCGTGCGGTGGTGTAGCGGTCATGGTGGCCGCGCGCACAATGGTCTCTGTCAGATCATGGATGTCGACCGGTTGCACCCGGTGGGTACCCTGCCCGAACAGTACCTGAAGGGGTTGAGCCGCCAGGGCCGCAAAAAAACGCATGCTGGCGCCACCGGCACCAAACACCAGCGATGGTTTGATGACGACTGACTCGATGTCCAGCTCGTGCATGCAATGCTCTGCACGGTACTTGCTGCGGTGGAACTGGCTACGCGCATTCTTGTCAGCGCCAAGTGCCGAGAGATGAACAATGCGCCGCACGCCCGAGCGTTGGCTGGCCTGAAACAGGCGACAGGGAAAGTCGATATGCAGTGACTGAAAACGCTGATTACCGGATTCAGCGATGATACCGATGCAATTGATAACAACATCCACGCCCTGAAGCAGGTCGCGCAGATGTTGCTCTGTGGCTCTTGCGGCATCAAGCGGGATCACCCGAAGGTGAGGATACAGCTGCCTGAGCTTTTGTGGACTGCGCACAGCAGCCACTGCCTCGACGCCGTCCCGTTGCATCAAAGCCTGCAACACATGGCCGCCGACAAATCCTGTCGCACCGGTGATGAGGATCCGCATAAACGTGGCCTCCGCGGGCAGCATCCTGCTGCTAATGACAATCGCGATATCGAGCATAAAACGCGGCCGGAGGCATGTCCAGTGGCACTGGCGTCCGGCTCTCACGGATATTGACCGGATAGCGCAGATGATGGATGCTGGCTGTCCAGCTTTTAAACAGCAGTCTTCCAGAAGGAGAATCGACTATGTTCAGGCATTGGCTTTCCATTTCTGTTGCCAGCGTCGGACTGATGGCCACGGCGACGGCATTCGCTCAGCCCGGCGGCAATAACGAATTACCGGACGGACCTGGCAAGGATCTGGTGGAGATCGCGTGCACCAGCTGTCACGGCATCAATGTGATCAACCGTTCTGCCGGCTACGCCTCCGCCGCTGAATGGCATCGTGTGTTTTCCACCATGGTTGAGCTGCCCGCCGCGCAGGCGGAGACCATCGCCAACTATCTGGCAACGCATTTCCCTGAAGATACCAGTCGCCGTCCCAATCTGGTCGCCGGTGATTTTGATATCGAAATTACTGAGTGGCAGGTGCCCACACTGGGTCAACGTTCACGTGACCCCGCTGAGGCACCCGATGGCTCCATCTGGTGGACCGGCATGTGGGCCAGCCTGGCCGGCCGCCTGGATCCGGAAACCGGGGCCATGGAGGAATTCCACCTGCCACCGTCAGCGCGACCGCACACCATCGTGCCCGATGAGGATGGCAATATCTGGTACACCGGTAACAGCAACGGCACCATTGGCATGCTCGATCCGGAAACCGGCGTGGTGACCGAGTACCCGACCGAAGCACGCGATCCGCACTCGGCAGTCTTCCATCCCAATGGCAATCTGTATTTCACTTCCCAGGGCGCCGGCATGCTGGGCCGCCTGAACCCCGACACCGGCGAGCTGCGCGAGGTCAACACCGAGCCCAGGCCCTACGGCATCAAGGTCGACCAGGGTGGCGATGTGTGGATTGCCTATAACGGCACCAACAAGCTGGGCCGCATGGATCCCGATTCGATGGAGGTGCAGTACTATGAGGTGCCTGACGAGCGCACCCGAATCCGGCGCCTGGATCTGGACAGCGCCGGCAATGTCTGGTTCGTCAATTCCACCATGGGCAAGATCGGCAGACTCGATCCAGCCACCGGTGATATTACCCAATGGGATTCGCCAAGCGGGCCTGACTCACACCCTTACTCCATGGCGGTGATCGACGATGTGATCTGGTACAACGAGTCGGGCATGCGCCCTGACGCACTGGTGCGCTTTGATCCGGCCTCGGAACGCTTCCAGAGCTGGGCCATTCCTTCGGGCGTGGGCATCATCCGCCATGTCTGGGTGACCGAGGACAAGAATCTGCTGATCCATCAAAGCAGCAGCAACAAGATAGGGCTGGTCAGGATTCCCTGATACCCGTCAAACCTGCACATCGGGCGCGTCAGTGACATCCACGCGGCCGTTGTGCAGGTTCACCAGCTGCCAGTGAGCTGTCGCGCTGCGGTTTGGTTTTGCCTGGTCGGACAACGTCAACATTGGCAGGTGGCTGCCCGCCTGCCTGTCGCTTTGTGGACTGGGCCAGGGCCAGGCGGTCGCCTCTACCGAATCGAACCGGATGTTGCCAATGCGGTGGTGCAGCCGCTGATGCACGTGGCCGTAGAGCACATTGACCTGCTCAAACGGCGCCAGCATCGCCTGCAGCATGTCGGCGTCATCAGTCCAGAAATTCCAGTCTTTGCGAATCTTCTGCAGGGGCGAATGGGATAGCACAACGATGGGGGTGGTTATGTCGGTGTTATCGAGATCCTGTTGTAACCATTGTCGCTGAGCCGTCCCGACCATGAAGGGAGACATGCGCGGGCTGTCCAGACCGGTCATCTCTGCCATGCGACGCTCAGCAGACTCCCAACGCCTCAGTGTCCACGCTTCGCAGGTCAGAATGCTGTTCAGCACAATAAAGTGCACACCCTTGTGGTCAAAGCTGTAGTTCGGGGCGCCAAACAGTCCGCGCCAGTGTTCACCCAGGTCCAGGTAATAGTCATGCTCACCCATGACCATGTGCACAGGACGGTGCAGCCGGGACAGCAGGTCGGCGCCATGATCCAGTTCGGCACTGCTGCCCAGTTGCGCGAGGTCGCCGCCGAATACCACAAAGTCGGGCCGCGGCTGCATCCGGTTGATCTCGGCTACGGCGCGCATCAGCGAGCGGTCCTGACGAGCGACGAACTGGCGCCCACGAACCTGTTGAAGGTGGGCATCGGAAATGCAGGCAAAACTGAAATCCTGTTGCGATTGCGCGAAGGCCACCCTGATCAGGCTGACCGGCACCACGCCAGCGATTGCTGTGGCTGACGCGCAGCGCAGGGTTCTGGTCATGAACTGGCGCCTATCCATTGCCTTGCTCCTGCGTATTGCCGGTATGTGTCATGATTGTTCTCCGTCTGCACCGCTGCGTCTACTGTCGGCTGGCGGTGGACACCCGACACAGGATTGACTATAGTTCTGCCGCATCACACGTCACTCCATCACCTGACACGGCACCCCCCGATATCACTATGGCCCGAGGCACGCTTTATACAATTTCCGCTCCTTCGGGCGCAGGCAAAACCAGCCTGGTGAATGCGTTGCTGGCCGACGCCGACCAGGCCCTGTGTGTATCCGTCTCCCACACCACGCGGAGCAAACGGCCTGGCGAGCAGGACGGCGTCAACTACCATTTTGTCACCCGTGAGCAATTCCTGGCCATGCGCGAGGCCGGCGACTTTCTGGAATCCGCTGAGGTGTTTGGCAATCTGTATGGCACGTCCCGCCTGTGGGTGCAGCAACAGCTGGATCAGGGTATGGACGTGATTCTGGAAATCGACTGGCAGGGCGCCGAACAGGTACGCAAGCTGATCAGCCCGGTGAAAAGCATCTTTATCCTGCCACCCTCGCTGGCCACGCTGCAGGAGCGGCTGACCGGCCGGGGGCAGGATGACGCCGCCACTATTGCCGGCCGCATGCAGCTGGCCAAAAACGAAATCTCACATTACGGCGAAGCCGACTATCTGGTGATCAATGACCGGTTCGAGCCGGCGCTGGACGATCTGCGCGCCATCGTGCGGGCCGCCCGTCTGGAGCGCGAACAGCAGTTGCGCAATAACGCGCGACTGTTGCAGGACCTGCTGGCCTGATCTGCTCGCCTGACCTGCTTGCCTGACTTGCCGCCAGAAATATACCTTAAAGCAGCCTCCATAGCCGTTTTTGCCGCTGGTTTACGGAATTTGCATGCAAGCGCCGTATAAATTCAGTATCATAGTCGGTCCTCTGTTATATGCCCCGACGTTCGCTGGCCCGATATCTGGTCTGGGGCGCGTCACCGACGGCGTAACTGGCTTTTAAAAACAGATTATTTAAGCAACAGATTATTCTGGCAACAGACTTGATTTCAACAAGGCAGGTTTTATATGGCACGTATTACCGTAGAAGATTGTCTGGACAAGGTAGACAATCGTTTCCAACTGGTGATGATCTCCAGCAAGCGCGCGCGTCAACTGCAGACCGGTGGCAAAGATGCCCTGGTGTCGGAAGACAATGACAAGCCCACGGTAATCGCCCTGCGCGAAATCGCAGAGGGCCTGGTTGATGCCAGTATCCTCAAGGCGCGTCCCGCACCGGCCCGCGAAATGGCGGAAGCCGAACTGGATGCCACGGCCGCCATGATGGGCGCCATCGTGGCTGACTCTGACGCAGAGCCTGCAGAAGAGCCCCTGTCCGAAGACGAGTAAGTAACAAAGGAGTCGGCTGGTGACATTAACAATCGACTCTCTTGCCGGCAGCCTCTCGGGCTATCTGGCATCCGATCAGGTGAACAGTGTGCGCCGTGCCTACTTCTATGCGGAGCAGGCACACGACGGGCAGTTCCGCCGCAGTGGTGAACCTTACGTCACCCACCCGCTTGCCGTTGCCAATATCCTCAGCGAAATGCACATGGACCATCAAAGCCTGATGGCGGCCATGCTGCATGATGTCATCGAGGACACCGGTGTCAGCAAATCTGCCGTGAAAAGTCAGTTCGGCGAAACCGTTGCTGACATGGTTGACGGCGTCAGCAAACTGAACAAGATCACTTTCAGCAGTCACGCCGAAGCCCAGGCCGAGAATTTCCAGAAAATGGCGCTGGCCATGGCCCGTGACCTGCGCGTGATCCTGGTGAAACTGGCCGACCGCCTGCATAACATGCGCACCCTGGATGTACTGAGCCCGGAAAAGCGCCGCCGTATTGCCAAGGAAACCCTGGATATCTATTCGCCGATTGCGGCACGCCTGGGCATGAACGCGGTGCGGGTGGAGTTCGAGGAGCTGGGTTTTGAAGCGCTGTTCCCGATGCGGGCAAGGCGCATCAATGCCGCTGTCAAAGCCATTCGCGGCAACCGCAAAGAGATCGTCAAGCAGGTGCAAAGCGCTATTGAAGCCTGCCTGGAACGCGAAGGTCTGCCCGGGCGCACCATTGGCCGGGAAAAACATCTGTACAGCATCTACGAGAAAATGCGCACCAAGCGCAAGTCGTTCTCGGAAATCATGGATGTGTATGCGTTTCGCATCGTGGTAGATTCAGTCGACACCTGTTATCGGGTGTTGGGCGCAGTTCATAACCTGTTCAAGCCTGTTCCCGGCCGTTTCAAGGATTATATTGCCATTCCCAAGGCCAACGGCTATCAGTCGCTGCATACCACGCTGTTTGGCATGCACGGTGTGCCCATCGAGATACAGATCCGCACCGAAGAGATGGAGGCCATGGCCAATAACGGCATTGCCGCGCACTGGCTGTACAAGTCCTCGGACGACACCCCCAGCAACGCGCACATTCGCGCCCGGCAGTGGGTTAATGGTTTGCTGGAAATGCAGCAAAATGCCGGCAACTCCCTGGAATTTATCGAAAACGTCAAGATTGACCTGTTTCCTGACGAAATCTACGTGTTCACGCCCAAGGGTCGTATCATGGAGCTGCCCGCCGGTTCCACCGCCGTGGATTTTGCCTACGCCGTGCATACCGATGTCGGCAACAGCTGCGTGGCCTGCCGCATCAGCCGGCGCCTGGCACCGTTAAGCGAACCACTGGAAAGTGGCCAGACGGTGGAGATCATCACCACCCCCGGCGCCCAGCCCAACCCGGCCTGGCTCAGTTTTGTGGTCACCGGCAAGGCACGCAGCAATATCCGTCATTATCTGAAAAATCAGCGCGAGTCCGAGTCCATCGCTCTGGGTCGACGTCTGCTCAACAAATCACTGGCCGGGCATGGCACGCAACTGGAAAAACTCAATGCCGAGCAGGTGCAGGAACTGTTGCAACAGCTCAATGTCAGCGAACTCAATACCCTGCTCAGTGACATCGGTCTGGGCAATCGTATGGCCCACATCGTGGCACAGAAGATGTTCCCGGAAGAGACCCGGGAAATCCCCAAGGCCACCAGCAAGGATGCCAAACAGGCTTCACTGGCGATTCGCGGCTCCGAAGGCATGGTGATGAGTTACGCCAAGTGCTGCTACCCGATCCCCGGCGACCCCATTGTTGGCCATATCAGCTCCGGCCGCGGCATGGTCATTCATACCGAGACCTGCAACAACATCGCCGAGATCCGGCAAAATCCGGAGAAAGTGGTGTCGGTGCGCTGGGATCCGGATGTGGAAGGCGAATTCGCCGTGGAAATACGTGTGGAGCTGGAGAATGAGCGCGGCATCATTGCCAAGCTGGCCACCGCGATTACCAGCAAGGAAGCCAATATCGAACGCATCAGCACGGTTGAGCGTGACGCGCGCTTCAGTATCGTCAACCTGCTGCTGAACGTGCGCAACCGTATTCACCTGGCGCGGGTGATGAAACATGTGCGCCTGATCAAACCGGTGACACGGGTCGCGCGCGTCAAAAGCCGAAAGCTGGCCAAACCCATCAAGGGCAACATCGCACCCGAGGCACTGAAGCGCCAGCATTGAACGCAAGCAGTCACTGACCCAACCCTATGCATGACACTGACAAGGAATTGAACATGGCTGACAAGCAGGCTATTTCGACTGAACGCGCACCTTCGGCCATCGGGCCCTACTCGCAGGCCATTAAAAGCGGCAATATGGTTTTCCTGTCCGGGCAGATTCCCCTGGACCCGGCGACCATGGAAGTGGTCGAAGGTGACATCGAGGCCCAGGCCCGTCAGGTACTGGACAATCTGGCTGCTGTGGCTGTCGAGGCCGGCGGCACCCTGGATGATTGCGTCAAACTGACCATCTACATGATCGACCTGGGGCATTTTGCCGTGGTCAATACCACCATGCAGCAGTACTTCCAGACGCCCTATCCGGCGCGCGCCACCATTGAAGTCTCGGCACTGCCGCGCGGCGTGCAGGTCGAGATTGATGCCATCATGATACTGCCTGCAACGGTCTGACCTTGTCCGCCGTGTCAGACCCGGTGGCACTGAGCGACATCCCGGTAACGCAGCTTAGCGGTGTCGCAGCACGGCTGGCCGAACGGCTGGCCACGCTGCACATTCATTCCGTCCAGGATCTGCTTTTCCATTTGCCACTGCGTTATCAGGATCGCACCCGTATCGCCTCAATTGGCCGGGTGCGCCTGGGCGATGACGTCATGCTGGAAGGCGAGATCCTCAGCTGTGAACTGGATTTTGGCCGACGCCGCAGCCTGGTCTGCAAAATCAGGGATGCCGGCGGCATCATCAGCCTGCGCTTTTTCCACTTCAGCGCGGCCCAGAAAAAAATGCTGGCCCCCGGCAATGTGCTGCGCTGTTTTGGCGAAATCCGCAGCGGCAAAACCGGTTACGAAATCTACCATCCGGAATACCAGGTGCTGAAACCCGGTGAAGTCGCCCCGGTGGCTGACCGGTTGACGCCCATCTATCCAGCCACCGATGGCCTGCAGCAAACCCGTTTACGCAAACTCATCGATCAGGCCCTGGCGATGCTGGCATCGCCTCAGGCATTGCCCGACTGGATTCCTGCTGACATTCTGCAACGCTTTGCGTTTCCCGGTCTGGCCGAGGCCCTGCAGTATCTGCATCACCCGCCGGTGCAGGCCCCGGTTGCGCAATTGCTTAGTGGGGAGCATCCGGCCCAGCAACGCCTGGCCTTTGAGGAGTTGCTCAGCCACCGTCTGTGCCTGCGACGCCTGCGCCAGCGGTCGGCACAGCATCAGGCGCCGGTGATGGCCACTCATAGCCGGCTCAGTCAGACCTTTCTGCGGCAATTGCCGTTTGCCCTGACCGGTGCCCAAACCCGGGTGTGTCGCGAGATCGGTCACGACCTTTCACTGAATCAGCCCATGTTACGCCTGCTGCAGGGCGATGTCGGTTCGGGTAAAACCGTCGTGGCAGCGCTCGCTGCGTTACAGGCCGTGGACAGTGGTTATCAGGCCGTGATCATGGCGCCCACCGAGATTCTGGCTGAACAGCATTATGTCAATTTCAGCCAATGGCTGGCACCGCTGGGCCTGCAACCGGGCTGGCTCAGCGGCAAGGTCAAGGGCCGCCAGCGCCTGCAGACGCTGCAGGCGCTGCAGGACGGCAGCAGCAAGATCGCTGTTGGCACCCACGCGCTGTTTCAGGAGGGTGTCGAGTTCAGGAATCTGGGCCTGATCATCATCGACGAGCAACACCGTTTTGGTGTGCACCAGCGCCTGGCGCTGCGCGAAAAAGGCAATACCGGACGGAGCATTCCACATCAACTGGTGATGACAGCCACGCCCATCCCGCGTACGCTGGCCATGAGTGCGTACGCCGATCTGGACTGCAGCGTGCTTGATGAACTGCCGCCCGGACGTACGCCAGTCAATACCGTGATTATTTCCAATGAGCGCCGGGACGAAGTCATAGAGCGGATTCACCAGGCCTGCCTGCAGGGCAATCAGGCGTACTGGGTGTGCACACTGATTGATGAATCCGAGGCCTTGCAGGCACAGGCCGCAGAGGCGACACTGGCAGCCTTGCAGACACAGTTGCCGGATCTGGCCATTGGCCTGGTACACGGCCGCATGAAACCCGCCGACAAGAGTGCGGTGATGACGGCCTTCAAACAGGGAGAATTGCATTTGCTGGTTGCCACTACCGTGATCGAAGTGGGCGTTGATGTGCCCAATGCCAGCCTGATGATTATCGAAAACCCGGAACGCCTGGGTCTGGCACAGCTGCACCAGTTGCGAGGTCGCGTCGGACGTGGTGCCAAGGCCAGCCACTGCCTGTTGCTGTATCAGACACCGTTGTCTCAACTGGGCAAGCAACGCCTGGGTATCGTGCGCGACAGCAACGACGGTTTTTACATTGCCGAGCAGGATCTGGCCATCCGCGGACCGGGCCAGGTGCTGGGGACCCGGCAAACTGGACTGATGAGTTTCAGAATTGCCGATTTGGCGCGTGACGCTGCCTTGCTTGATCCGGTAAAATCAGCGGCAGATTCAATTGAACACGACTATCCTTCACATATCGACCCGCTGGTAATCCGCTGGCTCGGCGACCGGGAACTTTACGGCAATGTCTGATTATAAACCTGCAGTGCGCTGCGTTCTGTTAAAGGACGACCGCAACCTGGTGCAATGTATATTGCCCGCCGACTCCCTGCTGGATCTGCGCACCCTGCAAAGTGTGACTGAACGCCAGTTCGTGCCGGTGTCCCAGGAAGACATTGTCACGGCCAGTCGCAGTCGACGCCTGCAGCCACTGCAGGAGTGCCGCGATTTTTTTGTGCTGCCGACCTTTATTGACAGCAAGCTGAGTGCTGACGACTCGCTGGTCGTGGCAGAGGACGGCATGACACTGTCAGCGCTACGTGACACCCTGCACGCGCGCGAAGTCAATATCCGTCATATCGCCTTCACGCTTGCCGCCAGCGACTTGCAACGGGATTTACCGGAAGCTGAACATGACACCCAGCAGATCAGTGATTCCATTCGGCATTTCACGTCACTGCGTATTCGCCAGCGCCTGGATGAAACGCTGGAAATACCGCCACTGTCAGCCACCGCCGATCGTATTCTGGCCCTGCGTGCCAACCCCAATGCCACGGTAACCGAGCTGACCAGTATTGTTGAGGCCGACCCCAGTCTGGCTGCGCAGGTCGTCAGCTGGGCGTCATCGCCCTATTATGCTGCACCTGGTAAAATCCGTTCGGTGCAGGACGCCATTGTCCGCGTGCTGGGTTTTGATCTGGTCAGTAATCTGGCCATCGGTCTGATTCTGGGTAAAACCGTTGACGTGCCCAAGGACCAGAGTGCCGGCTTTACGCCCTACTGGCTGCAGGCGGTGTACTGCTCCACGGCCGTGGAAGCCATGGCGCGGATGGTGCCGGCCAGCAAACGACCACGCCAGGGTATGATCTACCTGTCCGGCCTGCTGCACAATTTTGGCTACCTGGTGCTGGCACACACCTTCCCGGAACATTTCTCGACGATTTGCCGTTACACCGAAGCCAATCCCGAGATCAGCCATGTAGCCATTGAAAAACACCTCATTGGTATCAGCCGCGAACAGATCAGCGCCTGGCTGATGCAGTCGTGGAATATGCCCGAAGAAGTCTCCACTGCCTTGCGCTACCAGCAGGATGGCGAGTACACCGGCCCACACGCGGTCTATGCCAACCTGATCTTCATTGCCATGCGGCTGTTCCGCCAGCATGGCATCGGCGACGCCCCGCCGGAGCCCGTCAGCGATGCCATGTATGAGCGCTGCGGTCTGGATCGTGAACGCTGCGAAGCGTTGATCGGCAAACTGGTGCTGTCGGCTGACATCGCCCTGATCGCCGACCAGATGTCGATCTGAACCCCGTCCTGGAACCACGCATGCGACCGGCAGCCTATATCAACGATCAGTTACAAAAATATCTGCCGCGCGTGCATGCACGTCTGCCGGCATTCATTCTGCTGACCCGGCTGGACAAACCCATCGGTACCCTGCTGCTGTTATGGCCCACGTTGGGTGCTCTGTGGCTGGCCGCAAACGGCTGGCCACATTGGCACCTGCTGTTTATTTTTGCCCTGGGCACGCTGTTGATGCGCTCCGCTGGCTGCTGCATCAATGACTTTGCCGACAGCAACATTGACGGCGATGTGCTGCGCACCGAGAATCGCGCCATTGTCACCGGTCAGGTCACCCGCAAAGAAGCCGTGTTGTGTTTTCTGGGCCTGTGCCTGGCAGCCTTTGTGCTGCTGCTGTTCACCAATATGCTGACCATCTGGATGTCGTTCGGCGCCGTGGTGTTGACAGCCGCCTACCCGTTCATGAAGCGTTACACTCACCTGCCGCAGGTCGTGCTGGGCATGGCGTTTTCCTGGGGCATCCTGATGACCTTCACCGCACAGACCGGTGAGTTGCCGCCCACCACTGCCTGGGTGCTGTATGTCGCCAACTGTCTGTGGACCGTTGCCTACGACACCCAGTACGCCATGGTCGACCGCGAATACGATCTGAAGATCGGCGTCAAATCCACGGCCATTCTGTTCGGCGACGCTGATCGCATGATGATTGGCGCGCTGCAGGGCATGTTCCTGTTTGCGCTGTTCCTGGCCGGTGGGCAATTCCAGCTGTCCGGACTCTATTACCTGAGCCTGCTGGCTGCCGCCGGGCTGTTTGTTTACCAGCACTGGCTGATCCGTCACCGTGACACCGACGGCTGCTTCAAGGCCTTCCTCAACAATCACTGGGTGGGTCTGGCGGTGTTTGTCGGCGTGGTATTGGGCGTTTAATCCTCGCGCAGATGCCGGTACAGGAACTGCGTTCCCTCTTGCACGGCACCGCCGCGGAAAATGAAACTGGCGTAGTGTCCCCGCAGATGCTGCAGGTAAAGCTCTGTGGTGATGCTGGCTTCCTGCAGGGCCTCTTGGAAATCGGTGGCGTGATCAACCGGCACCAGATGGTCCCAGGTGCCGTGAAAAATAAAAAATGGCGGCGCATCGGCATGAACATGCACGACGGGTGACGCCATGGCGTAGGCATCGGGCATTTCCGCCTGCGTTCCACCGATAAAAGCCTCGACCAGCCTGCCTTCCTGCCACTTGCGCAGATCCGTGGGCGTGGCGCCTGCCACGACCGCAGCCGGCCGGGTCCGCAACCCGCCGTAATGTTCATCCAGTGGGCCACCCTGACCTGCCACCACGGCCATCAGACTCAGCAGATGGGCGCCGGCGGAGAACCCGAATGCCCCGATGTTTTCCGGATCAATCGCCAGGCGCGCGGCATTGTCGTGTACCCAGTGCATGGCCTGTTGCACATCATGCAATTGCGCCGGAAAACGATACTCGGGGGCGAAGCGGTGTTCGATGTTGACCACCACGAAGCCCCGTTCGGCCAGATATTCGGCAGTGCCGGCAATGGAGTCTGGAGAAAAGCTTTGCCAGCCGCCGCCGTGAGAAAGCAATACCGCAGGATGAGGGCCAGGCCCTTCGGGCTGATACACCGTGGCATATAAGGCTTCGGCCCAGTTCTGCGGCGTAAAGCGTTGTGGCTCCAGCACCCGATAACGGGTATCCGGCAGCTCAAGCTCGACACCGGGGGCGCCGCGATGCGTAGAACAGGATACCAACAGACAGTTGGCCAGGGTAAAACCCAGGAATCTGGTGAATCCTGTAAAGCGTCGTCCTTGAGCGGATTTTTTTGGCACTGTCCTGTACCTCCCTGGCAGCGTCTGGGGCGGGAGATTTTACGTTAGCAATATGCATGCTTGAGATCAATAAGGGCCTGCGCGATAATCGACGCAGCAGCGTCACTGCGACGCTATCCAATTCTGACGACTTTTCCCGGACTTTTTTATGATGAACAAAACACTGTTCGCTTCACTGCTATTGTTGATGCTTGCCGCCTGCGGCGAGCCGGCAACACCACCGGCCGCGCCGGAGACCAGCAGCGCAGAAACATCTGCGCCAGCGGAGACCCAGACCGAAACCGAGCGCCTTAACGCCTGGTTTGACGAAAAATACGAAGAACAGCTCAATTTCAGCCCCATTGGCATGACCTTCCAGGGCATCAAGGAGCGTTACGACGAGATCGACGACATGTCCGTCGAGGCCGAGAACGCGCAAGTAGAGTGGATGCGCCAAAGCGTTGAGGAGATGCAGCGCGAGTTTGACTACGATGCCCTGACGCAGGAAGCGCAGACCTCATGGGATATCTGGACCTACCAGTACGAACAGGCGGCACGTGCCGCAGAGTTCCAGTACAACGGTCTGGTCTTTGAGCAGATGAATGGCGCGCAGGGCTTTCTGCCGACCTTCCTGATCAGCTTCCACAACGTGGCAGATGTGTCGGATTACGAAGCCTTTGTATCCCGTCTATCGGAATCGGCGCGTGCGCTGGATCAGCTGATTGAGCGCGCCGAAGAATCCGCCGAGCGCGGTGTGATCACGCCCGGCTTTGCGCTGGAAAAGGTCATCGACCAGTCACAGAATGTGATCACCGGTGCGCCGTTCACCGAGGGTGACGACTCCGCTATCTGGGCCGCTGCCAAGAACAACCTGGCGACATTGGTGGACGCCGGCCAACTGGAGCAACCGGATGCGGATGCCCTGCTTGGGCGAACCGAGACTGCATTGACCCAGGAATTTGGCCCCGCCTTTGAGCGCGTCGTTGCCTGGGCCGAGTCAGAGATGGACAAGGTACCGGACGTATCAACCGGCCTGGTGTCTCAGCCCAACGGCGAAGCTTATTACGAGTTCCGCCTGGCCAACCAGACCACGACTGACCTGACCGCTGACGAGATTCACGAAATCGGCCTGGCCGATGTAGCCCGTCTGCGCGGTGAGATGGAAGCGGTCAAGGACAGCACCGGCTTTGATGGCACCCTGCAGGAATTTTTTGTCATGCTGCGCGAAACCCGCGATGACGAACGCTTCTATTACCCCAACAATGATGAAGGTCGTCAGGCCTATATCGATGATGCCACGGCAGCCATCGAGAACATCAAAGCGCAGCTGCCCAACTACTTTGCCACCCTGCCGCAGGCTGACCTGGTGGTACGTCGCGTGGAAGCCTTCCGTGAACAGGATGGCGCCCCACAGCACTATTACCCCGGCACGCCCGACGGCTCACGCCCCGGTGTGTACTATGCGCATCTGTCTGACATGAATGCCATGCCCAAGTCCGAGATGGAAGTGATTGCCTATCACGAAGGCCTGCCTGGCCACCACATGCAGATTTCCATCGCACAGGAACTGGAAGACATGCCACGCTTCCGCACCCAGGCCGGTTTTACCGCCTACTCCGAAGGCTGGGGTCTGTATTCCGAGCGTCTGGCCAGTGAAATGCCGGACACTTACGAAGACCCCTACTCGCAGTTTGGTCGTCTGACCTCGGAAATGTGGCGTGCCATCCGTCTGGTGGTTGATACCGGGCTGCACTCCAAAGGCTGGACCGAGCAGGAAGCCATTGACTACTTCGCGGCTAACTCTTCTGTGCCTTTGGCGGCAATCACCACGGAAGTACAGCGCTACATCGTGATGCCGGCGCAGGCGACATCCTACAAGATCGGCATGATCAAGATCCTGGAACTGCGCGAAACTGCACGCGAAGCACTGGGTGACGATTTTGATATCCGCGAGTTCCACGACACCATCCTGCTGGGTGGTGCCATGCCGCTGCATTTGCTGGAGCGACGGGTGAACCAGTGGATTGAAGAGGTGCAGGCGCGCAGCTGAGGCCGGCTTCCACGGACTGTCATTGACTGATTTGCACCAGGCCTCCTGATACGGGGCCTGGTTCTATCGCGCTATATCGTAAACCAGATGCCGAGCAGCCAGAAGTAGATCAGATCGGTATAGTGATCGCCCAGTTCACTGTGGAGCAACTCCAGGCTGCCCGGGTAGTTGTCATTCCCGGCGACTGGCTGATCCAGACTGAAGGCAATCCCGTCAGGACCGGCGACCGCCTCAATGGCGCCGACGGTTCTGATGTAGTGCTCTGCAGCTTCATGACCCAGGTCCGTCGACGCCTCGATCTGGAATACCGGCGCAGAGGTGTCCGATATCCACATGCCCAGCACAAAATCCTCATGATGTGGCACATCAGCACCCGGCGGCGGTACCATCGGGTATTGCAAGTGACGCAGTATCAAAACCGGCGCATCTATCTCTACCGCACTGAGCATCGACCAGTTCGGTGCCGGCTGCGTATCCTGTGCCAGCAGCGCCGGCCCTGACGCATTGATATCTTCCTCGTTGCTGGTCACCAGGAGCAGCGTTTCATTCAGAAATGCGACGTAGGTCGGATTGCCCGGCGTGTTGTCGCGATAGACGTCATAATCTGCGTGGTCTACCTGCTCGATATCGGGGCGCCTTGCAATGGCCTGCTTCAGTCTGCCTGTATCGTGCTCGGCAACGTACAGTCTGAAGTTTCGTCGACCGGTGCTGTCCATGCTGGCGGATACGTCGTCATTACTGAGGGCGATGGCCGCGATGGACAGACCATCCAGATTCAGACGCTCGGCGATGTAGTTGGCTACTGGCAGCGCACTGGGTGGGGGCGGCATCGCTGCTGGCGCCTCGCGGAGAAACTCTGAGCCGACTACGGTGCCTGCGTCCATATCGATGTATCTGACAATGCCGATGTTGTCGAAGTACGGTGGTAGCGCGCCGAGGATTCTGCTGTTGGACAGTTCTGCTGCGAGGAGGGTGTTACCGCTCATCAGTAGAGCTGCCAACAAAAACGCTCTGTACTTGTTTTTGTGTTTCATAGCGGTACTCCTTGTCCATTAACTGTCACATTGATGATCTCGACGTTCAAGGCCAGCCGCTCATATGTTGTTGAAACTGGAGTTGTGTTACACACCCATCCGCTGAAATCCCCACATGGATGATCATGATTCTGCCGAAAGAGGGCCACCACCAGTGCTCTTTAACATTGCGAATAGCTCCGCTCGATATCACTCCTACCTCATCTTCACGCCATGGGAAATTACTAGCTGCAGGTTCGTTGGCGTCACGAGGTATCCAAAAACTTGGTGCGCCTATCTCAGAGAAATAGGCTTCGACAACTGCTCTTTCCGTGCCTGGTGGGATCGCCTCTTCCACCATCGGTAGGGTTAACACTATCGAAATGACTATAGATAACAATCCCAATTGGACTTTCCCTGTAGTGGAGTCACAATGAATTTACGGCCACCCTACACGGGCGCCAAAGAATTTTATTTCAGATACATGCTTATCGTCCGACAGTACAACAATGACACTTAGATGACTCCCGAAAGATGGCCACCATCGGTAACGCTGCACGTCGGGGATACCGATAATGTAATACCCAGCCTCTCCCGCCTCTAATGAATGGCTAACTGTATTCCCATCAGGAGAATTCTCACGAGTGAAGTATCTGATATTCTCTGCATTAGTTACTTGTTGAAAGTAAGCAAGCACCTCTTCCTCGTCAGTTCCTACCGGAATTTCTACCTGAATTTCTTCCCTTGAAATCACCACGGAGGCAAAGAGTATAATGACTCCCGCAATGGTATTTAACATGACATGGCCTCCGGTGCCCAAGCCTGCTGTCTTGGCCTCGACAATCCGGTCGTAGTGGGCCCTTTCCAGGAGAATACCAGCAACACCTCGAAAGACTCACAGACCTTAAACTTCTCTCCTTCGACTACTTCCCTATTCTGTGTCATTCAAAGTTTCCCGTTTGACTATAGTCTTTGACCCCAACTTTTCCATCCGTTTCGTCCGCCAAGCCATCCTGTAGGCTGGTGACCACATCAAACAGGCACAAACCGCAACGCAGCTCCGTTGCTGCAATACCGTAAGCCGGTTGGCGGCGGCCCATCTTCAAAGATGTGACCATGATGGCCATCGCACCGGGCACAGCGATACTCAGTGGGTGCGCGGAAGGCATAGATGGGTTTGCGGGTGGTGAGATGCTCGTCGAAGGCCCGCCAGAAGCTGGGCCAGCCGGTGCGGCTGTTGTACTTCCAGTCGGATTTGAACAGGGGCAGGTCGCAGCCAGCACAGACGTAGGTGCCGGCTCGATACTCGTGGAGCAAGTCGCTGCTGCCGGCGAATTCGGTTTGCGAGAAGCGCAACACCTCGTATTGCTCGGGAGTCAGGCGCTCGCGCCAGGCCTCGTCGCTGAGATAGAGTTTTTCCACCGCTGGCGGTGTGTCCGCCCGTAGCCGGGTACTGCGACTGATGCCGAACATCAGCACGGTGCCGGCGGCGGTTGTAAGAAAGGTTCGTCTGCGCAAAATGGGCTGACCTCGATGAACTCTCTGGTGAGCTGTCTTGTGTCCTTAGGGGGATAGTATCGTGCTCCCGGTCTCCTGAGAACCTGCCAGAACTATTCCCGATTTATTCCCGGCGCCAGCTATTTCCCTGTCTGCTCAGCACTTATTCAATTGTGACACATTATTGTGCAGGCCGATAATAGGCCGCACCGCCTTAGTGCACGGCCCATGCCCGAAACACTCATTCCGTCCGTCAAACAGCGTAGTTCGCCGCAGTTTTTAACGTTGGCCCGCTCCTTGCAAAACACCTCTTCAAGAAAGTCACTACTTTCGATAACCAAAAAATAACGCGGGACCGCTTACTATCAAGCACGGATTTATCTTGGAGAAAAACTTATGAAACGATTGACCCAACTAGCAGCAGGCCTGGCACTGGCATCAAGCGCACTGGTTGCTTCCACCAGCGCATCAGCCGAAGTCTCCTACAACATCGGTTATGCATCTGAGTACTACTTCCGCGGTGTCTTGCAAAAGAATTCCTCTGCCAGTGCTGGCATCGACTACGAAGCCGATGGTTTCTATGCCGGCAGCTGGGCAGCAGACGTAGGCGACGGCCTGGAAGTCGACGGCTATTTTGGCTACGGCATTGAGATGGATTCTGGCCTTTCTGCCAGCATCGGTTATACCGGCTACTTCTACACCGGCGAATTCGATGACACCTACCAGGAAATCAACTTCGGTCTGGGTTATGGCATGTTCAGTCTGGGCTACTCCGTGGGCGAGTGGGACGGTTTCGGCGCCAGCGAAGACTATGACTTCCTCGATCTCACCATCACTGGCGAATCCGGTCTGTACGGCACAGTCGGCTTTTGGGGCGACGAATTTGACGGCGAATACCTGGAAGTAGGCTACGGCTTCAGCTTTGCCGACTTCGATATGGGCATCGCGGGCATCATCAACAGCGAAGAGCTGTCTGACGAAGTGGGTTCAAGCGGCCGCCCGACTACCGGCGAAGCCATTGTGTTCTCAATCGGCAAGTCCTGGTAAAACATACCTGCGGGCGCACATCCGCAGTGTGTTAAAAAAGGCTCCTTCGGGGGCCTTTTTTATGTCTGTCGATTTCGGTTCCCTGTCTTCAAATGTCCGGCACTTGATTTCTGACTGATATTGGCGTAACTATCTTGGACGCACCGCCCTGTATGATCCTCGGCGAGATATCAGGAGAGATGGATATGCTCAAGACCCTTGCCCCTCTGGCCGCAGCAGTGCTTCTCAAGTCAGCGGCCTTCATAACCGCCGGCCTGGTAACTACAACCATAGCTGCAGATACCCAATTTACAGACAACATCCCCGCTGATCTTGTCAGAGCCCTGTTGAGCGGCTCGGGCGCTACGATGGAGGTGCACATATATTCGGACATTCCGGACAACTTCCCGGCCTTTGCTTTGCCCAACGGTGCCGCTGCGCTTGGCAGTGCCGATCTGGGGCACAGCCGTCAGGTTATTCTGGTCAGCGACGGCGATGGCCAGCAACAGCAGGCAGCATTGGTCGACTCGCTGGAACAGAGCGGTTTTCTGTTGCTACGCGCGATGGGCCCGGCCATGCCACAGAGTGGCTTTGTGTCCGCGAACCCACAAATCCCAGGCGTACCCGCGCAGCTTTGTCACGATACACAGGGCCTTGTTTATCTGCGACAACACTCTGATGCTGAACGCACATTCATCAATATGACAGCGAGACCCGACACCAATCGTGGTGGTTACTCCTGTGCCGATATGGCTGCGCAGGTGAACCGCGGAAGCCCGGCCTTCTTTGGCGGCCCCCCGGGCACTCGCTCTCTGCACAACAGCATTCCTCGCCTGGTATTGCCCGACGAAGCCAAGACGCAATCCTCGTACCTACCTGCTTTTGTGTCCGGATCATCTGATCAGGCAGAATCGACCATAGAATTCAGCATCACCTGGTCACTGCCACAGGTATACGACTTTTTTGCCGGGCAGCTGGCGGACCAGGACTGGTTGCTGGACGGGCAAACCACCGGCAACCGGGTGGCTTTAAGCGCATGGACGCGTGAAGAGAATAATCAGTTGTTGCTGGGTACATTGCGTCTGGTCAGCAACGAAGATGAGGGTTATGAGGCAGTGTTTTCGGTTTCGGTGCTGGATTAAGCGCGCCGGGTCTATTGTGCTGCATTCTCCACAGCCTGCAACTGCAACACGGGCGGATCGGATTCCGGTACATACGTCAGCCGGAACGACCGCGTCTGTGTGCTGCCATCCGCATTTATCTCAATGGCGTCATTGATGTCCAGCGTTCCGGAAATATCATCAAATTGCGACAAGGCATTTTCGGCTACCGCTGGCTTGAGACTGGTCACACGCCAGAAGCCATTAAATGCGTCCAGCAAGTTGAGTTCCACATTCAGCAAGTCGCTGCCTATCTGCACTGCGGGCAGGGTCATCTTGCGCGGCGTGACTGTCGCTCTGTTGTCGGGTAAATCCGGTTCTGCTGTCGGACGATGCACCAGCCAGTAGCCCGTTGCGTCAGCCATGGGGTTGTCTGCCAGCGCGGGCTCTTCCAGCAGCGAGGCGCCCCAGAATGAGGATGAATCACTCGGCTTGCGTGCCACAGGAACGCGCACGACCAGGGACTGACGACGCAGTTGATGGCCAGCGATAAAACGTGGCGGATCGGCGACCAGCCCACGCACAACGGGCAGCGTGCTAACAAGATCGGTGGTGCCCATATCCTGCATCCACTGCCGGATACCCTCAACAACATCAGCCGGCGCGACATTCCGCAAGCCAAGTGGTCCCGGCTCTATCTGCCGGGCATTAAGATAGTGCCGAAGCATCTGTTCGACTTCATGCGCGTGCGCCTGCACCAATCCCGCATACGCGGGATCTGCATCCAGAAAGGCGTCGAGTTCGTCCGTCGTCAGGCCACGCGAATGGACGGGTGGCAGCCAGTCATATCCGGTGGCAGGGTCGCGGATGATGCCGCTGGATGTCATGAACGGAGAGGAGCGAGGCTGCAGGCGGGTCGCTGGATTGGGCGCAGGCTCGCCATCATGACCGTACTGAATGGTTTTATTCGCCACAGGGAGGATGTAGTAGCTGTTGTTGTCGCTGTCCATGACAGACAGCATAACTCTGGACAGCCTGAAGTCACGTGCAACCAGCTGTGACCCCTGATAGGCCAGTGTCCCTGCTCTGAATAACCACTGATCACCCGGTGTCAGCTGCGTGGGCCCGGCCAATATGCAATCTGACTTGCATTGGATAAACGCCAGCTCATCACCCAGTTCCCCGAAGCCGGTAAAGTGATGACTCTGCGGTGTATGCAGGATGCGATTGCCGGTATTGCGGATCTGAGCGTATACCGGCACATGGTCGCCCGCCACGGCCTGTTCCGGCAACAGGATTTCAATCTCCAGCCCTGGCTCTCCGCCTTTGTTCAGCGGCTCTGTACTTTGAGCCAGCTCATCAAAAATCTGCCGGTCTTCATCACCCGTGTGATTAACAATGCGGACAAACGGTGTCACGGGCGCAGACGCTTTTTCCGCGCCCCCGCCCTCCGAGCTCAATGTCAGCGTAAAGGACAGGCGGGTCACCATGATATTGTCTGCAGGAATTACCGGATTCGACCAGACCTGGAGCAAGCTGGTGCGCACTGACTGGCCCGGTTTCAGCGGAAACGCGTCCGGCGGCCAGCACACAAAGGCAGACTGCGGACACGCAGCCGCCGGGGACCGGCTGAGAGAGCTGATTTCGCTGCCCATACTGGCCGGAAACATCAGTGGTTGATAACTCCACCCGGAGATACCAGTAATGGTGTATGGCGAGTCGGCCGGGTTGCTTAACTCAACCTCGAGTTCATCGTAGGCGCCCGGGCGCATGAAATCACGAGCATTCACGGCATTGAGCTGAATGCCTCCGGGGGGCTCGGTGTAGTCAGGTTCATCGCTGCTGACGTACCATTGTCCATTGTTACCGGTGATGACATCACCAATGGTCCTGTCCAGGACCTGCGATGCGGCTTGTCCTACGACAAGCAGGCTGCCAACAAGAATCATCATCAGTCTTGTCACACTCATTCTCCCTGTGTTGTTTTCTGCGGCCTATGTTAAATGCGCTGTCAGGTATCGGCGAATGCGACCAGCAGACCTGTCTACCCGGCAGATGGACTCAGGGTAGCGTCTCAGCCTCAGTTAATTTAGCCCTCATACAAAAATCGGCAGGCTAAGCTTCGCTAGTGCATCGCGTGCCACCAGAAAACCGGCTATCCCGATGATCCAGCCCACCGTGGTTTCCCCATGCCGGTTAATCCAGGCATCCAACTTCAGTAGCACAGGCTCCACCAGGCGCTGGCTGAAACGACGGAGAGCCAGTAACAATAGAGCTGGCACTACCATGACCAGGCAGTAGGCCGCCAGCAACCCGACGACGGCAGGTGCGGCAAGTTCGGTGGTGCTCAGTACGGCAATCGCAGCCAGGTAGGGCAGCATGGTCGCCACTTCTGCCATGGCAGCGAGCAGCGCAATTGTCATCAGAAAGCGGGCGGAGGCGTTCTCGCCGGAGGCCCGTGCGCGCCAGCGCGCAGCCCGGTCCGGTTTTCCCAGACGGCGGCTGCGCTTACTGTCGAACCGGAAGCTCACCACAAACAGACCCACACCCAGCAGCAGTTGCGCCCAGACCACGATCGGGTTGTCGGTAAACTGGCCGAGCGCATCAAACAACGGTGCTGCGCCCAATATCAGCAGGATCCCGACCAGTAGATAAAACAGGGCAATCGTGGTCAGGTATAGCAGCACCCGCACTGGCTTGACGCCGCCGGGAGCCAGCAGCAGCCAGACTGGTATGAAAAGGGTCCCGATACTGGTGCTGTCCAGCAGCGCCAGCCCGATCAGACTCAGGATAAGTGGCAGATCCACGAGGGCAATTCCGTTTTGGGCCTGAAGAGCAGTTGCGACAAGCTAGCACAAACGCGTCAGGTCAGTTTACTAAAACGCTGCGTAAAATAATAACGGCCGCAGGCTACAGGCCGGGGATTACTGACGTGGAATACGGTGCTACCTTTGCCGACGGCTGCTGCTGTCGACAACTAGGGCCCGTGATGTTTGTCGTGATGTATTCACACTGCTGCGAGGGGACGGAGAATATTGATAAAGAATATCCTCCGTCCCCTTTAAATCACAAGTGCCTGTCAGAAGAATGCCTGAATGCCTGTCTGCGCCCGACCCAGAATCAGCGCATGAATATCCTGCGTGCCTTCGTAGGTGTTCACCACTTCCAGGTTCTGCATGTGGCGCATCACCGGGTATTCATCAGAGATGCCGTTGCCGCCCAGCATGTCACGTGCTTCACGTGCCACTTCTAATGCTTTGAGGCAGGAGTTGCGCTTGAGCAGGGAGATCAGCGGAATGCCAAGACGGCCGTCATCTTTCAGACGGGTGGCCTGCAGACAGCCGAGCAGCGCCAGGCTGATGTCGGTCTGCATCACCGCCAGTTTTTTCTGGATCAGCTGATTCGCTGCCAGCGGGCGCTTGAACTGCTTGCGATCCATGGTGTAGCTCAGTGCAGTGTGCCAGCAGGTTTCTGCAGCACCCAGGGCGCCCCAGGCAATGCCCAGACGTGCGGAGTTCAGACAGCTGAACGGACCTTTCAGGCCCTCTACGTGAGGCAGCATGTTTTCTTCCGGCACAAACACCTCTTCCATCACAATTTCACCGGTGATGGAGGCGCGCAGGCCGAGCTTGCCTTCGATCTTGGGTGCGGACAGGCCTTTCATGCCCTTGTCCAGAATGAAGCCCTTGATGATGCCGTCGTCGTTCTTGGCCCAGACAATAAACACATCGGCGATTGGCGAGTTGGAGATCCAGTTCTTGGCGCCGCTTACGCTGTAACCACCATCGACGGTGCGGGCGCGGGTAACCATGCCACCCGGATCGGAACCGTGATCGGGTTCGGTCAGACCGAAACAGCCGATGTACTCGCCGCTGGCCAGTTTGGGCAGATACTTCTGCTTCTGCTCTTCGCTGCCAAAGGCATGAATCGGGTGCATGACCAGTGACGACTGCACGCTGAACATGGAGCGGTAACCAGAATCGACCGCTTCCACTTCTTTGGCGATCAGCCCGTAGCTGACGTAGTTGGTACCGGTGCAGCCATAACCGTCCAGCGCCGGGCCCAGCAGGCCCAGTTCGCCCATTTCACGGAAGATGGCCGGGTCGGTGTTTTCATTGCGGTAGGCATCACGCACGCGCGGCAACAGTTTTTCCTGGGCGTATTGTCGTGCAGTATCCCGGATCATGCGCTCTTCTTCGGTCAGAAGGCTTTCCATCAGAAAGGGATCTTTCCAGTCAAAACTCGCGTTGTCTGATTTTGCAGACATAATCAACTCCTACCTAGAACTTCAAAGAATGTTTGTGTACGGCATTATATACGCTCGGCGCGGGAATTTGGGGCACTGTTGGGCACCGAGCAAAGGTTCGATATTTTATCAGCAAGGCCTGCCGGTAAAAAGCGCTAATTTGCCCGTGTGTCCTCAGGCGGTTCCGGCTAGAATACGGGGTTATGGACGTATCTTACATTTTAGACTCCCTTAACGACGAACAACGCCGCGCTGTCGCCGCGCCGCCCGCCAGCATGCTGGTACTGGCCGGTGCCGGCAGCGGCAAAACCCGTGTGCTGGTGCACCGTATCGCCTGGCTGATGCAGACCGAAGGCATCTCGGCACACAGCATCATGGCGGTGACCTTCACCAACAAGGCCGCGCGCGAGATGCGCAGTCGTATTGAAGAGTTGCTCGGCCATTCCCCCGGTGGCATGTGGGTGGGCACCTTTCACGGCCTGGCGCACCGCCTGCTGCGCATGCACTGGAAAGAAGCCAATCTGCCGGAAAATTTCAATATTCTGGACAGTGATGATCAGCTGCGGCTGATCAAACGCCTGTGCAAGGCACTGGGTGTCAGCGATGAAAAATGGCCGCCCAAACAGATCCAGTGGTACATCAACGGCCAGAAAGACGAAGGTCTGCGCGCCAAACACATCGAGCACCTGGGCGACGAGTACACCCGCACCATGCTCACCGTGTACACTGCCTACGAAGAGGCCTGCCAGCGTGGCGGCATGGTAGATTTTGCCGAGATCCTGCTGCGCGCGCACGAGCTGTGGCTGAACAACCCCGAGCTGCTGGCACATTATCAGCACCGCTTCCGCCATATTCTGGTGGACGAGTTTCAGGACACCAACGCCGTGCAGTATGCCTGGCTGCGGGTGCTGGCCGGTGCCAGTGGCCATCTGATGGTGGTGGGCGACGACGACCAGTCCATCTATGGCTGGCGCGGCGCCCGCATCGAAAATATCCAGCAGTTCAATACCGATTTTGCCGGCGCGGAGATCATCCGCCTGGAACAGAATTACCGCTCCACCTCCAATATTTTGAAGGCCGCCAACCACCTGATTGCCAATAACCAGGGCCGGCTGGGCAAGGAGCTGTGGACTGACGGCAATGACGGCGAAACCA
>CAJXPR010000019.1 GCA_913058135.1 uncultured Gammaproteobacteria bacterium | reverse complement strand
CCTACCAATATCACTTTGTTTACGCCGCGACTCGCCACCTTGTGCTGTCCTCCTGTCCGGTTATGCTTACATGTGATTAAAGCATAGCATGAATCCGGCGGTGTCGCCGACAACACGATAAAATCCTGACAATCTGTAATCGGCTTTGCGATATCGGTCAATATTGCCCATAATTGCCTGTTTTGTTGTTGCGTCAACGGCGCGGGGAAGTACGGAAAAAGCATGGACAAGATCACGATCCGGGGTGCCAGAACCCATAATCTGAAAAATGTGAATCTGACCATCCCTCGCAATAAACTGGTGGTCATTACCGGCCTGTCTGGGTCCGGCAAATCCTCTCTGGCGTTCGATACGCTGTATGCCGAGGGTCAGCGGCGGTACGTCGAATCGCTGTCAACCTACGCACGCCAATTCCTGTCGATGATGGACAAGCCCGACATTGACCATATTGAAGGTCTGTCGCCGGCGATTTCCATTGAGCAGAAGTCGACCTCCCATAACCCGCGCTCCACGGTCGGCACCATAACCGAAATCTACGATTACCTGCGCCTGCTGTTTGCCCGCGCCGGGGAGCCCTTCTGCCCGACCCACCACAAGAAGCTTCAGGCGCAGACCGTCAGCCAGATGGTGGACCAGATCCTGGCCCTGCCAGAGGGCTGCAAGATCATGATCCTGGCGCCGGTGGTCCGTGATCGCAAAGGTGAGCACCTGCATGTCTTCAAGGAATTGCTCAGTGGCGGTTTTATCCGTGCCAGAATTGACGGCACCGTGACTGAACTGGACTATCCGCCGGCGCTGGAGAAAAACAAAAAACATCAGATCGAAGCCGTCATTGACCGCCTGAAGGTCCGTCCTGATATTCAGCAGCGTCTGGCAGAAAGTCTGGAAACAGCACTGCAACTGACCGACGGTCTGGTCAGTGTTGCGTTCATGGACGAAGACAGCTCACGTGATGAGCTGATGTTCTCGTCACGTTTCGCCTGCCCGGTATGCGGTCACAGCATCACCGAGCTTGAGCCGCGCATGTTCTCGTTCAACAACCCGGCCGGCGCCTGCAGCAGTTGTGATGGTCTGGGCGTAAAGCAGTTCTTCGATGCCCAGCGCATCATGACCGATCCCTCGCTGTCACTGGCCGAGGGCGCCATTCGGGGCTGGGACCGCCGCAATTTTTATTACTTCCAGATGCTCAGCTCGCTGGCCGCGCACTACAAATTTGCCGTCGATACCCCGTTCGAAAAACTGAGCAAACGCCAGCAGGATATCATTCTGCATGGCAGCAATGGCGAAGATATCGATTTCAGATTCATGAACGACCGGGGCGACAGCACGGTGCGGCGCCATGCCTTCGAAGGTATTCTGCCCAACATGGAGCGGCGCTACCGCGAAACCGAATCTCAGACCGTGCGCGACGAGCTGGCCCGCTACCTGAGTTCACATGCCTGCCCGGACTGCGACGGCACACGGCTGTGTAGCGATGCCCGCCATGTGTATATCGAAGGCACCGCCCTGCCGGATATCACCCGCATGACTATCGTCCAGGCCTATGACTATTTCCATTCGCTGGCCCTGCAGGGAGCCCGCGCCACCATCGCCGACAAGATCCTGCGCGAGCTTGAGCAACGCCTGCAGTTCCTGATCGACGTAGGCCTGAATTATCTGACGCTCAGCCGCAGTGCCGACACTCTGTCAGGCGGTGAAGCGCAGCGCATCCGTCTCGCCAGCCAGATCGGTGCCGGCCTGGTCGGAGTCATGTATATCCTCGATGAACCCTCTATCGGCCTGCATCAGCGCGACAACGACCGACTGTTGTCCACGCTCTTCCACCTGCGTGACATTGGCAATACAGTCATCGTCGTCGAGCACGATGAAGATGCCATCCGCAGTGCTGATCATGTCATTGATATTGGCCCCGGGGCCGGTGTGCATGGCGGCCAGATTGTGGCACAGGGTCAGGTCGCTGATATTATCGCGGCCGAGGACTCGCTGACCGGTCAGTATCTGTCCGGCAAACGCCGTATCGAGATTCCGGCGAAACGGCACAAGCCGGATCGAAAAAAGATGCTGCTGCTGAAGAATGCCAGCGGCAACAATTTACGGAACGTTGATCTAAAAATACCATTGGGGCTGTTTACCTGCGTCACTGGTGTATCCGGCTCCGGGAAATCAACACTGATCAACAATACCCTGTATCCGGTAGCGGCTACCCGTCTTAACGGGGCCACCACACTGGAACCAGCGCCCTTTGAAAGTATCGAAGGACTGGAGCTGATGGACAAGGTGGTCGACATCGACCAAAGCCCCATCGGTCGTACGCCGCGCTCCAACCCGGCAACCTACACCGGCATCTTCACACCCGTGCGCGAGCTGTTCGCCGGCACCCAGGAAGCCCGCAGCCGGGGTTACAATCCCGGCCGGTTCAGTTTCAATGTCAAGGGCGGCCGCTGCGAGGCATGTCAGGGCGATGGCATGGTCAAGGTGGAAATGCATTTCCTGCCGGACGTGTATGTATCGTGCGACATCTGCCACGGCAAGCGTTATAACCGCGAAACGCTGGAAGTAAAATACAAGGGAAAAAACATCAGCGAAGTGCTGGACATGACCATTGAGGACGCTCGCGAATTCTTTGACCCGGTGCCTGCAATTGCCCGCAAGTTGCAGACCCTGATGGATGTGGGTCTGTCCTATATCTGCCTGGGTCAGGCGGCCACCACCCTCTCCGGCGGTGAAGCGCAACGGGTGAAACTGGCGAAAGAGCTGTCCAAACGCGATACCGGGCAGACGCTGTACATTCTCGACGAACCTACCACCGGGCTGCACTTCGAAGACATCCGTCAACTGTTGGCGGTGCTTCACAAGCTGCGCGATCAGGGTAATACCATCGTCGTCATCGAACACAACCTGGACGTGATCAAGACAGCCGACTGGATCGTCGATCTGGGACCGGAAGGCGGCAATGGCGGCGGACAGATTGTTGCCGAAGGGACGCCGGAAGAGGTGGCGCGCTCAACAGTGTCCCATACCGGCCACTATCTCGCGCGCCTGTTCTCTCAGTTTGCGACCGAGGCCGCCAGTTCCAGCAGGTAGGCGCGTATGCCTTCCGCCTCGGCAGGGCCGATATCAGCGGCAAACCCGGGCATGCCACGACTCGACAGACTGCCCTCCAGTACTATACTGGCGAACCCTTCTTCACTCAGCATCATCGGTGTGTACCGAAGATCAGGCAGCGGTCCGGAGCTCATGGCAGCAGGTCCGTGGCATACCGAGCAATAGGCACCGTACATGATGGCGCCGTAGTCCGCATCGCCGCTGCTTTGGGCGCCAGACACATCCAGTGGTTCCGGTGGCGTGGTCACAACCTGCGGGCTTTGCATGTCAGCGCCCAGTTTGAAAGCCATCAGGCGGCCATTGCGCTCACGTGGATAATTGCCTGACAGCAGCCCCATGGTCAACGGAATAGCGCCGCCCTGCCCTGCCAGTGCCAACACGTACTGCTCGCCGTCCAGCTCATAGGTTACCGGCCCGCCCAGGATGGCATCGCCTACTTCATGGGACCAGAGACGTTCACCAGTATCAGTGGTGTAGGCATGGAAAAACCCGTCGGCCGACCCCTGGAAGACCAGTCCGCCGCCGGTCGACAACAGACCGCTGTTGCCGTACACCGGGTAGTCAACCCGCCAGACTTCGCGCTGTGCCACCGGGTCCCAGGCCAACAGGGCTGACGGCGACATTTCCAGTACCCGGCTGGCTTCCTCGGGGTTGACCGGCTGTCCCGGTGCTGCATCCAGGCCCAGGTTCCAGCCTACCGACTGTTTCACAAACTCGGCCGGATTGGAGTAAACATAGGACGTATTCTGGGTGGGTATGTACACCAGCCCGGTGTCCGCATCAAAGGACATCGGATACCAGTTGTGACCGCCCAGCGGACCAGGGATGACAACCGCCGGATCGCGCTGGTAGCGCACCACTTCCGCCTCTACGGGACGCCCGGTGACCGAATCCAGCCCGCTTGCCCAGTTGATCTCGACATAGTTTTCACCGGATATGAATTCTCCGGTGGCGCGATCGATCACGTAAAAGAAACCGTTTTTGGGCGCCTGCATAATGACTTCACGCAGCTCACCATCGATCTCCAGGTCAGCCAGTATCATGTGCTGCGTGGCGGTGTAATCCCAGGATTCCGCCGGCGTAGTCTGAAAATGCCAGACGTATTCGCCGGTGTCAGGACGCAGGGCCACGATAGAGGACAGAAACAGGTTGTCTCCCTGTCCGTCCGAGCGGATTTCGTGGTTCCACGGGCTGCCGTTGCCTACACCAATGTAGAGCAGGTCCAGGTCCGGGTCGTACGCCATGGAATCCCAGACTGTGCCGCCACCGCCAATCTGCCACCACTCACCGGCCCAGGTCTCCGCCGCCATCTCCATGGCATCGTTTTCAAACCCGTTCGCCGGATTGCCCGGCACAGTATAGAAACGCCATACCATGTCGCCGGTCTCGGCATCGTAAGCCGACACATAACCGCGCACGCCCAGCTCGCCGCCACCGTTGCCAATGATGACCTTACCATCCACGATGCGAGGTGCTCCGGTAATGGTGTAACGCTGCTCGGGGTCTGCCGTGACAACAGACCACACCACATCACCGGTTTCACGATCCAGGGCTATCAGACGGCCATCAAGTGCGCCAAAATAGACTTTGTCGCCCCACGCGGCCATGCCCCGGTTAACTACATCACAACAGGCGTTGGCGGCATACTCGCGCGGTACTTCCGGGTCATGGCGCCAGATTTCCTCACCGGTGCGGGCGTCAACGGCGAAGGCTTTGCTCCAGGCCGAGGTCAGATACACAACCCCATCAATCACCAGTGGCGTTGCTTCCTGGCCGCGGTCAGTATCCAGCTCAAAATCCCAGGCCATGCCCAGATCCGCCACGGTGTCGCGGTTGATCCGAGCAAGCGGGCTATTGCGGTCCTCGGCATAGGTACGGCCGTGTGTAAGCCAATCACTGTTATTGTCCGCCGCACCGGTAATACGCGCAGCATCCACTGGCCGGACTGGGCTGCGAGACGCACTGGCTGTCGCCATCTGATGGTCAGCTGTCGGATCTGTGCTACCGGACCCGGCTGATTCCTGCTCTGCCGAGCATGCGGCGAGAAGGCCTGCGGCAAGCAGACCCATAAGCGAACGGTTGAAGCAAAAACGGCGATGAGCAGGCTCGTTGGCCCGGGACTGAATATGCATAAGCCTTATTCCTGTTATTCTGTTTGTTATGGCATTTTTGTATGCAGACATGAGCATAAACAGCCAGCCACTCGAGCGCAAGCGCGGAAGAGCGGCCGCTCGGTACACGCCGCCTTACTGAGCGACAGCCTGAATTCGTACATTCAGGGTGACCTCGGTTTCGCCAGGCTCGGCACTGGGTGGCGCCATTTCCCGACTGCCCGTGTCGGCCATGGCGCGCATCATCACCGGCGGCGAATAGTCCGACGAGGTATCCACTTCCAGTACCGCAATATCAAAACGTGATTTTCCCAGGGCGGCAGTAGCGCGCTCGGCTTTCTCCCTGGCACGGGTTATGGCAGCCTCCATCAACGAGTCGCGGACTTCATCAGCGCGCTCTGTGCTCAGCTGGTAGGACAATTGATTCATGATCAAGCCCATTTCCTGCAGCTCGCCAGCCAGCGTCAGCAGCAACTGTGCGTCTCTGCTTTCCAGCGTCAGACTCTGTGTGCCGCGCCATACTGTTTCTGCCCGGCCACCCTGCGGCTGTCGATCATACTGATAGACATTGTAGTAGCCGGTGCTCTGACTGACTTCGTCCACATCGCGGGCCCGTTGCAAAGCCTGATCCATAACCGTATTGATCTGATTCTGCACCACTGAAGCATCCCGGTCTTCGACTTCAATACGCAAACTGGCGATCACCAGATCCTGCTCCACGCTGATGCGCTCGGTCACTGACAGGGTGATCAGCGTCTGGCCCTCGGGCAAGAGCGTTTGTTGCGCCTGCACTGGGGTGAGGACAATGCTCGCAGCACCGACCAACAGGACTGCAAAATATCTGACAACACTGGCAAATTTCTCATTTGTCATTTGTGATTACCCCTGAAGCTGGATTAGAGTGACGCTATGAGCATACCAGAACCCAGTATAAGTTATGTCACTGAAAGCGCGATTCTGTTGCGTTTCAATGAGCAGGAGCATCCCGACACGGAGATGCAACCCGACCCGGCCCTGCAAATGCGTATTTGCCACCTGGCCCAGGCCTTGCGCAGCCACCCAGATAACAACTGCCTGTTGCAAGAGGTAGTACCGGGACCGGGTAACCTGTTGCTGGTCATGCGCCAGGGCGTGGTTGCCGAGCAGGTCCTGCAACAGGCGGAATCGCTCTGGCTTGACGGCGATGAACCCCGGGAAGAGCTCTCGGTGATCGAAATCCCGGTCAGCTACGGTGGTAAACACGGCCCTGACCTGCCACAACTGGCAAAGCACACCGGTCTGGATATCGAGGAGATCGTCAGTCGCCATAGCGCGCCAGAATACCTGGTACAGTGCCTGGGCTTCATGGCCGGTTTTGCCTATCTGGGCGGCCTGCATCCCTCTCTGGCCATTCCTCGTAAAAAGACACCCGCCGCCAGCATTCCCGCCGGAGCCGTTGCCATTGGTGGCCACTACACTGGCATTTACCCCTCGGTAACGCCCGGTGGCTGGCACATCATCGGCCATACCGACAGCAGGTTATTCGATCCACAGGGTAACCCGCCCTGCCTGCTGAAACCCGGTGACCGGGTTCGGTTTGTACCGCAGGGAGCCGCGTCATGATTGAAGTGCTTCGGGCATCTCCGCTCATGACCGTGCAGGACACCGGGCGCCCGGGGTTTCGTCACCTGGGCGTGCCGCTGACAGGAATGATGGACACGCCCGCCCTGGTGGCAGCGAATTTACTGCTGGGCAACCCCGCCGATGCCGCCGGCCTGGAGATAAGTTTTGGACCTACCTGGTTCAAGGCTCATCAGGATATGCAGATTGTCCTGATGGGGGCAGACATGCGTGCCCGGTTGATGACGCCAGATGGCAAGCACAGTGTTCGCGATTACCTGGCACCCGGCTTTATACATGATATTCCTGCGGGTCATCGCATCCACTGCCAGGCAGCGGCTGACCCGGGCCAGCGCAGTTGCCTGGCCGTGGCCGGCGGTATCGATGTGCCCTTGGTCATGGGTTCACGCAGCACGGACCTGAACAATGGCTTTGGTGGTTATCAGGGTCGGACTTTGCGCGCCGGGGACATATTGCCGGTCGCTGTGACGTCGCGACAGACCCATCAAGGTGCCAAAGCGCACGGAATCAGGCAGGCGAAAGCCACCATGACGTTACGCGTTGTACCCGGCCCGGATTACGGCGATTTTACTGACCGCAGCCTGTCTGCCTTCTGGTATACCGAGTGGCAGGTAACACCTCTCAGCAATCGTATGGGCCTGCGGCTGAATGGCGAACGCCTGAAACTTCAACAGCGTCTCGATCAGCATTCAAGCGGGGTGATGCCCGGCGTGATACAGATCCCTCCTGATGGGCAGCCCATCATTCTGGGTAACGACGGTCAGACAACCGGTGGTTATCCGCAATTGGGCAGCGTTGCGGCAGCCGACCTTTGGCAGCTGGCGTATCTTTCTCCCGGCACGGTCATCAACTTCATGCAGGTGTCCATTGACGAAGCACTGGCACTGACGGCAGCGCAAACGCTGAAGCTTAAACAGCTTGAATTGTGGCTTGGCTGGACGAAATCCTGACAGCGTAAAGCCGGGGAAGTAGCGGTATGACATCGGGGATGGAAATCGATCTGAATGCAGACCTTGGTGAGGGCGGCGACCATGACAATGCGCTGCTGGCACTGGTCTCATCGGCAAATATCAGTTGCGGCGCGCATGCCGGCAGCGAGGCCGACATGCGTGCCGCCCTGCTGACATCAAAGCAGTTCGGCGTGCGCGTTGGCGCCCATCCCTCGTATCCGGATCGCGACAATATGGGCCGCAAGGTCATGGCCCTGTCAACGAAGCAGTTGCAGAGATCATTGCTTGAGCAACTGACACGATTGCAGCGCCTGGCCAGCGAAACCGCGGTGACAATACACTTTGTCAAACCCCACGGGGCTCTCTACAACCAGGCCGCGCAGGACCTCACGCTGGCCATGCAAGTCGCCAATACCGTCAGACTGTTTGATGATTCCCTGACGCTGGTCGGTCTGGCCGGCAGCCAATTGCTGGTTGCCGGCCAGACGGCCGGACTGCGCACCTGCGCAGAGGCCTTTGTTGATCGCCGCTACCAGAGCGACGGCAGCCTGCTGTCCCGCTCGTGCGCCGGTGCCGTGATCGAGGATACCGAGCTGGCTACGCAGCAGGCACTGGACATTGTCACCAGTCAGCGCGTGCAAACCATGGACGGCCAGGTGATACCGATGGTGGCCGATACCCTTTGTATTCACGGCGATACACCACAGGCACTGGCCTTTGCCGGCGCTCTGCACAAACGGTTCGAAAAGGCCGGCATTCGCATCGCCACCTGTCACTGAGCCGCTGACAGACGCCGTGGCCTGCAGGCAATTCAGTGCTGGCTGCGAATTTCCAGCTTATAAAGCCCGGCGCCATGTGGCTCGGCCATGACGTCCAGCAGGCCGACAAGCGAATCCGGTGTTTGCGACTGTACAGTCAGTTTCGCCCGACTATGGAAGCTTCCATCAAGGCTCAACGTTGTCTGCAGTGAAACATGCAAGGGCGTGTCGACTTGCTGCCCCAGCAGATCACTATTGTCGATCTGCACCAGAATACTGTCGTCGCTCTCACGATGCACCACGAACGGAAGTGTCTGCAGGGCGATGTCTACTTCATTGCCGAGAATCCGGGCATCGCTCCACAGACCGTCCCCGCTCAATGCAGTCAGTGCGCCCGATTGCCAGGTCAACGAGCTCACCCTGCCGGAGACGACGCCGCCCAGGCGCAATTCGCCGGACCGCAGAAAGTATTCGGCAGGCAGATCGAAGTTTATGTCGTGCAAAGCTACGTCGCCACCGATCGACATGCACGCAATGCCCGCGGCAGAACCCGATTGCGCCGCTGACCCTGCCGGCGCAGATGACAGACCGCTGGTGATAAAGCCGAGCTCTACACAGGGAGACAGGTGCAGCAATGACAATGGCCTGACCCGCCATGTCAGCCGACCTTGCACCAGCACCTGCCCGTGCTGCGTCAGCGCTGCCCGGGCAACGCTACCAGACCATAAGGTACCGGATATCCCTTGCAACACTAACGGCAGATTGGCAGGCAACCCCCGGGTCACGACGCTGGCAGGCGCCAGCACCACGATCCACACCAGAGTCGATGCCAGTACCAGCAGCAAAACCTTGCCAGTTGAACGCATGGCCACGGCTTAATGCCCACGCAATCGCAGGCTGACGCTGACGTTGCCCGGCGTCGCAACCGGCGACAGCGTTAGTGCATCAATACTCATCGCACCGCTGTTTTCTATGTCATACAGCCAGGCCAGTACCGTGGTCATGGCAACATCATTAAGACGCAAGGACACCGATGAGTTGTCCGCTGTCGGCTCCAGGGAGGCGATGCGCAGACCGAGTGCCGACGCCGATTCATCGAGAGACTGCGCCAGATTGCTGCTGCCGCTGGCGTCCGACGCGGAGGTCGCGCGGGCAGCAGCAAGTTCCTGCGCCAGCGACCGGACCGCAAGCAGCGACTGCTCAGCATTGGTGGCGCGCTGGGCCGACAACGTCATTGCCTGCAGCATGGGCTGCCACAGCAGTTGCCATACCAGCACAATCAACACCACGCCCAGCCCGGCAATCAGTATCAGCTGTTCTCTGGATGTTTTCTGTTGTAACCAGTTTTTTGGAGTCATGGCGTGCCCCCAGTCACAATCAGGCTCGCCTGTTGCCGATCACCCGACTGCATCATGTTCTGCGCTCTGGCCTGCAGGCCCATGCTATTGAGCTGTTCACTGAACTGCAGGATATCGGTATTGCTGGCAGCATCTATACTGAGCTGCAACTCACCCAGGTCAGTTGGCGAATTACCGCCATTAAAGCCCAGACGGTTGATACTGACCCGGGGATTTTCGACCAGCTGCGGCGCCAGACGATCCAGCAAGGCCAGTACGCTGCCGCCACCAGTATCTCCGCGCAATTGCCGCAGCTGCGCCCGTAACTGCTGTTCGGCATCCACCAGTACGCCCGCAGGTACGACCTCCCGATAAGCCAGTTCGATGTCCTGCTGAAGACTGCGGAATCTCTGATTGTTGAGCTGCGTCTCCAGCAGGGTCACTGATGCAAACGTCAATGCCGCCAGACCGGCAGCAATCAGGGGCAGACGGACCGGACGCCAGATCTTCTGCCAGCGCACCGGTCTGGCAAAATCACCCTGACGAAGATCGGGGATGAACGGCGATACCTTGTCGGCAGAGTCGGGACAGATGCCATCCCAGGCGCTTTTCAGCAACACGTGCACCAGCTCGGGCTGCCAGGTCTGCCCCAGCGCACTGGCGGTCAGCTGCGCGCTCAGCATGTCCAGATCCTGCTGTGCCGGTGCCTGCAGCTGCAAGGACTGCGGCGGCGTCAGCCGTGCCGCCGCGGGTGCGTGCAGTATGGCATCCAGCAACACATTGAGCATGGACAGATCAACACTGGCGGCGGCACCCGCCCCCCAGCTCACATCTATCTGATTGTCCGTCAGCCGCAGAACCCAGTCGCTGGCGGTGGCCTGCAGCAACAACGGCTCTGAATAACAGTGCCTGACATCAAAGCCGGCTGCCTCCAGAGCATTTATCTGTTCGGAAAGTCTGCGCCTGTCGATATAGCAGAGCGCAACTTCCATCTCAGCTTGCATTGGCGAGCCCAGAGCGACATGGAGCCCGGTTATGTCTTGCGCCAGGCCCGCCTCCAGTTCAAAAGGCAAAAGCCGAGCCAGGTGCCTTTTTTCCTCGGGCTTGAATGGCAATCGCCGGCCAGGACAATCAGCGCCCGCAATCAGCAGCGTCAGCGTCGCCTCTGGCCATCGCTCAGCCATCGCTGGCAGCGTACTGCGGCCTTGCTCACCTGAATCACAATCATACCAGCGGTAGCTGGCCTGATCCGATTCATCATTGATTTGTCTGACCCATAAATCAGCCATAGTCCGTTCTCGTTAATCTATAAAGCGAAATTTCTGGTTAATGTACGCACACCGTTTTCATCACGGAACAGTAATGCCTTCATGAAGCGGGTGCGCTCACCAATGGTCGCACTGGCATAAATGACGAAGTACTCACTCGAGACGCCGTACGGACGGCTCTGCCCGTTCTCATCATCACCCTGGTTTTCATTCAGCGCGATTTTGTCGCCTATACCCTGGAGTACCGGCACGGTGGCAAGTTCTGTCGTCTCCGTGAAAACTGTCTGAGCCCGGTATTGCGTCAAGGCCGAGACTGATTCCGCCGGTAACGGCTCAAGGTCCTGGGAGGCATTGATCACGCCCAGAATCTCCGGTGCTGCGGTATTGATATTGAGCGCCGTGGGCATCGGCAGTGCAGTCACCAGTGGTTGCAACCGCATCAAAAGTGCCGGGGTCATATGCCGCACCAACGCCAGCTCACTGACGTCAACGACAAACTGATTGGCGGCATTCAGCGCCAGTGCTTCTGCGCTGTAATAGAGCGACTCGGCACCACCGGGGCCGGCCGGCTGATCATCGGCATCGATCCAGTCGATAACCGCTTCGGTGATCTCAATGGCTTCCGCCTCACTCAAGGGGTAGTCGGTGAAGCTCTGCAGCAGGCGGATAAACTGCTTTTGCTGTTCGCTGAAGCGCTGTGTCGGCGGGACCGACAGATCATCATGGTAGCGGCTCGTGACCGATAGATTGTTGAGGTTGTACAGTCCCTGGGCATCAATGAGCTGAACTTCCAGCCAACCATCATCCGTGGGAAATGGCGGCAACCGGGTGGCCCAGGCCTCCTGCAGGTGATCAATCTGCGAGTCCACACCGTCGACTGCAAGCGCCTGTGCTGCCAGGGTTTCGGCGCCTTGCAGGTAGGCGTTGAAGCTCGTCTGCAGCAGTCCGTTTTCGGTTCGATTGGCCTGCAGTACAAAGGCCTGACCAAGCTGTACCGCCAGCACTGCCACCAGTCCGGCAATCAGTAACGCCAACACCAGGGCGCTGCCGCGATGGCGTGCCGGGAAGCTCAGATCGTCTGCCAGAGCGCGCATCATGGTGCCCCCGCCAGTAAGAAAACGCGACTGATAATCCCGAGCTGGCTGCTTTGCAGTTGAACTTCCACGGCAGCCGGCAAGCGCGCCGCCAGTTCATCGACCGCATGCCGGTCAGCGCCCGGTGACACGGCACCGTTACCGGCACTGGTACCGGCACTGCCACCGGCGCCCGGCATCGGTGGCCATTCTCGCGACCAGGCGTCCTCGTCCGGGAACCTGCCGACCGGTAAAAACCGGAAACTCAACGATTCAACGTCCTGCAGCAGGCGCAGACTGCCAGCAGGTGTTTCTGCCAGATTCTGGTTGCGCTCCGGCCAGTAATCCCGATACAGCGCCCCATCAACAACACGGTATGCGACTCGCTGCAATTCGGATCGTTGCTGTTGCAAGGGATTACTCCAGCCAGCTCTCACAAACCACAATTGCGCACCCGGTCGTTGCAGGACAGAGGGCAGGAATATGCCGCCGCCTGCCTGACTGAGCATGGCCGGACGCCCATTGGCGAGGACATCGGTAGTCGCCAGTGCGTCGACGCCGATAGCGGGTCTGGCTGCAGAGCGGGGGCTGGCCTGCTGCAGGTCAGACGCCAGCAACAGCCAGACCCGCTCGATCTCATTGATCTGCCCGAGGACGTCTGTGCCCTGTTCCGACACCGCCAGCGCCGTATCCAGAAATCTGTATGACATGGCCCCTATAAGAGCTGTCAATGCCATCGCGATCAGCAGCTCGATCAGGGTAAACCCGCGCTGACTGTTGTCCGCGGATATGATGACGTTATTCATACCTTGTCGCCGTCCTCGCGTAGACCGTTATCTCGACGACAGCGTCACGCTGCCGTTGCCTCGCCACGGCATCGGGATAAACGCTAAGCGTCTGTCGTACCATACCTGGTACGGGGGTCGCTTGGGTCGACAACTGCCAGGGCCATTCGCGCCCGGCCAGCAGACGTTCACCCTGCAAATCGGTGGCTGTATTGCCGCCCGATTGCAGGCTGTGTATGGCCAGCTGATCCTGCGCCACCCAGGATGCCAGCGTCTTGTCCTGCAAGGCGCCGCTGCTGCTCAACTGTGTACCCAATTGAAACATCAGCGCGGGCAACGCAACGGCTACGATAAACAGTGCCACCATGACTTCCACCAGGGTAAACCCCTGCTCTGTTACTCTCAGCCCGGGCGTCATGGCTGCCGCCTCTCAATCAGTCCGGTCGTGGTATTGCCTAGCGTAATTTCCTGATCTTCCTGCGACAGTGACCATTCGAATGCCGTGCTTTCCCCGGTTGGAAAAAACACCAGCGCCGGCGTGCCAGGGTATTCTGTCAGCGACCGCGTGTTGACCAGTTCGCCTTCTATGATCAGCTCACTGCCGACATTCGGCGGTAAATTCACGTCCCGAAGCTGACTTTGCACGGATACCTGCTGCCACACCGCCTGTCGATCGCGAACAGAACCGCCTGCAGTGCGCGCATAGCGCAGCCAGGTTACAGTGACTCCGTCTTCTGATGCCGTTGATGGAGAGGCAAACGCCAAAGCCATGGGCTCGCCGCCTAGCACCGCCTGTGACGAGGCGGCTGTCATAAGCATCAACAGCGCATCTGCAGCCGATTCCGCCGCCCCTTCGCTGTCGTCGCCAAAAACCGCAGACAGGGAACCCGCCGACAGCGTCACCACGCTGACGATCAGGCCCATGATGGTCATCACCACCAGCACTTCAATCAGAGTGAAACCCTGCGCCCTGCCCTGCACCGTCTGCTTACTCCGTGTCCTGCCAGTTGCCGTAGTCAGCATTCTGGCCTTCGCCGCCACGTGTACCATCTGCGCCGTAAGTGAAAATGTCGTAATCACCGTTCTGCCCCGGACTCAGGTACAGATAGGGGTTATCCCAGGGATCGACCGGTAGTGATTCCAGATAGCCGTCACTTTTCCAGTTGGCTGGTGCGGGCGCCAGCGTCGGCCGTTCAACCAGTGCATTCAGGCCCTGTTCGCTGCTGGGATAGGCATAGTTGTCCAGCCGGTACATGCGCAATGCCGTTTCGATGGCGCTGAAATCGGCAAAAACTTTTTGTACTCTGGCCTCGTCGGCGCGGCCCAATACGTTGGGCGCGATGATACTGATCAGCAGTCCCATGATGACCAGCACCACCAGAATCTCGATCAGACTGAAACCGCGCTGGCCGGCCTTTGCCGGGCCTGCCTGTTGTTGAATTTGCATAATGTCTACTTCCTCGTTAACAATTTTGGGGCGTTGCCGCCGGTCAGATCAGCGTATTGATATCGAAAATCGGTAACAGCACAGCCAGCATAATCAGGGTCACCAGCCCCCCCATCAGCACAATGGTCAAGGGTTCGAGCAGGGCCATGGCCGCACCCAGCCGCATCTGCAGCTCGCGCTCCTGATTATCTGCGGCGTAAGCCAACTGTTTGGCCAGGGTGCCATTGGCTTCGCCGTTGGCGGCCATCTGCACCAGTAGTGGCGGAAACACATCCGCCTGTTGCATGCTTTTGCTGAAGCTGCCACCTTCCTGCACGCGTACTGCCAGCTGCTCAGTGGCCGTTCGCATCACTTCATTATCCAGTACCTGCGCAGCGATACGCACAGATTCCAGCAGAGGCACACCGCTGCTCAGCAGGATGGCAAGCGTTGACGCAAACCGGGCGCTGTCCATCTGTCTGAGCATGTCGCTGAGCAAAGGTATATGCAGCAGAAACTGATGCCAGCGCTTGCGCGCGCTCACATCCCGCAGGCGCCAGCGAAAGCCAACCACAGCGGCAATCGTTACCGCCAGCAGCAACAGCGCCCAGCCCGACGCCATAAAATCACTGACCACAATCAGCGCCTGCGTCAATCCCGGCAAGTCCCTGTTGGAACTGGCAAACATACTCACCAGTCGCGGCACCACAAACGTCATCAACAGGCTGACCACCAGCACGCTGACACCCAACAACGCCAACGGATAAATAAGCGCCATTTGTAATTTTTGCCGGGACTGCTGACCAGTCTCGGTATACTCAGCCAGGCGCTCCATGACCTCACCCAGATAGCCGGCGGATTCACCCGCGCGCACCATGGCGCAGTACATACGATCGAAGGCTGCCGGATGTTCGCTCATGGCCTGCGCCAGTGTGTGGCCTTCCAGCACCCGCGAGCGCACTTGTGACAACAACGTTTGCACGCGAATATTGCGGCTTTGCCGCGCGCTGATCTGCAGTGCTTCGTCTAGTGGCAATCCCGACTGTATCAATGATGCCAGTTGTCGACTGACCAGCGACAATTCAGCGACCGACAGTCGGCGCTGGCGCCGCAACACACTTGCCAACCCTGCCGCCGACACGGGTGCCTTGCCGGAGCTGATGGCCAGCGGTTTGAGATTCTGCGCTCGCAACTGCGCGCGTACCTGACGTTCACCGTCGCCTTCCATGACCCCGGTAACTTTTTTGCCATCGGCATCCAGGGCCTGATAGGTAAATGAGGCCATGGCTAGCGCACCTCTGCCACTGGCGTCCGGGTGATCATGTTCATGCCCATGTGGTTACCCGCAACACTTCTTCCAGGCTGGTTTCACCGGCCAGCACGCGCTGCCGGCCATGCTCGTCAATGGCCGGGCTGGTGGCGCGCAGATGTGCCAGCATGGTCTGTTCACCGGCGCCATCGTGAATAAGACGACGCAACTCTTCATCGATCTCGATCAGTTCATAGATACCGGTCCGGCCCTTGTAGCCACTCTGGTTGCACGCATCACAACCGTGGGCGCGGTAAACCATGGATCCCGCCGGCAAACCAAAGCGCTGCTGCTCGGTAAGGTCTGCCGCCACCGGCTGGCGACACTGCTGGCACAGGCAACGCACCAGACGCTGGGCCAGAATCACTTCGATACTGGATGACAACAGAAAGGGTTCAATGCCCATGTCCTGCAGGCGTGTTACTGCTCCGATCGCCGTGTTGGTATGCAGCGTTGACAACACCAGATGGCCGGTCAGCGATGCCTGCACGGCAATGGCAGCCGTTTCCTGATCCCGTATCTCACCCACCATCACCACATCCGGGTCCTGGCGCAGGATGGCCCGCAGGCCGCGCGCGAACGTCATGTCGACCTTGGCATTGACCTGTGTCTGGCCGATACCGGGCAGCAGATATTCCACCGGATCTTCGATGGTCAGAATATTGCGCTGGCGGTTGTTGATATGATGCAGTCCCGCGTAAAGCGTGGTGGTTTTACCTGAGCCGGTAGGACCGGTTACCAGAATAATGCCATGTGGCTTCTGCAGGGCGCGGCTGAAAGCCTGATAGACCTGCGCCGGCATCGCCAGCTGTTCCAGGTTCAGTTGCCCGGCAGCCTGGTCCAGCAAGCGCAGCACTACACGTTCACCAAATGATGAGGGTATGGTGGATACCCGGATGTCCACGGCATGCCCGGCCAGGCGCACGCTGATTCTTCCGTCCTGCGGCAAACGCTTTTCAGCAATATCCAGTCGTGCCATGACTTTCAAACGCGACACCAGCACCGGACCCAGTTCAGCTTTGGGCGCCAGCACATCACGCAGCACCCCGTCGACGCGGAAACGGACCGACACTTTGTGTTCAAACGGTTCAATATGAATATCGGATGCCTTTTCCCGCACAGCCTGCGACAGCACGGCATTGATCAGCCGGATGACCGGCGCGTTGTCAGCGCCCGACATCAGATCACTGTTTTTGGGAATATCGTCGACCAGTGCACCCAGGTCAAAATCATCACCCAGTTCGTCGGCGGCGCGCTGCGCGGCATCGGCGCCGCTCTGATAGAGACGGGTCAGACGTTGTTGAAATGTCTCTGCGTCGAGCTTGACCGGTGAGAACGCGCGTCCCAATACCCGACGCAATTCCGTCAGCACGGGCACTGTCAGACCAGGGCGATGGTAGACCACACCCTCGTCCACGATGACGCCATGCGCATCGGCAAAATCATAGGGCAGCATGGCGAAGCCATTGTCCGTTGCCTGTTCGCTCACGGCGCGTCCCCGGTCTCTGCTGCCTGTGAGGCGCCAGGCGACACGCTTTCCCAGGATGGCAACACCGGCAGTTCACCGGCATCAAACAGGAAACCGTGCAGCGGCGTCTGCTGCAGCTGCTGATCACGTATCAACTGATACTTTTCAGCGGTGGCGCCACGCAGCGCATCGTCAGTACGCAGAATGGTCGGCCGAATAAATACCAGCAGATTGGTTTTCTGTACCGAGCTGCTGCGCGAGCGGAACAGATGACCCAGGCCCGGCACACTGCCCAGCAGTGGTACACGGGTTTCGCTCTGCACCACATTGTCCCGGATCAGTCCGCCAAGCACGACAGTCTCACCATCGGCGACGGTGACCCGTGTTTCAATCTTGCGCTCATTGGTGATCAGGTCCACGGCGCCAGCCTTGGGCGAAATACTGGAGATCTCCTGACTGATGTCCAGCGCCACACGATCACCACGGTTGACGTGCGGCGTCACTTTCAGGGTGGTACCGACATTCTGCCGATTGATGGTCTGGAACGGGTTCTCGACACCGCCGCTGCCGCCGGGGGTGGTAAAGGAGCCTGTCAGAAAGGGCACACTTTCACCGACGGTGATCACTGCTTCAGTGTTGTCCGTAGTCAGGATGTTCGGCGTCGACAGAATGTTGGCTCCGGAGTTGGCCTGCAGCATATCAATCAACGCCAGCAGATCAGTGCTACCACCAAGCCGACCCAAACCGATCGTCTGGCCGGCACTGCCCGCCAGGCCACGAGCAATGCCCGTCAGTGCTGCAGTGCGGTCTTCACTCAGTGCACCGCCGAATATCTGCTCCAACTGCTGCGCGTTATTACCGGCATCAAAACTGCCGGCAAAGGCGCCGCTTTCGTCGCGCAACAGCCACTGAATGCCCAGGTTCTGCCCAACATCGTCGTTGATTTCGACAATGACTGCTTCTACCAGTACCTGCGCCCGCTGGATGTCCAGGCGCTGCACGATATCCAGCAGCGAATCGATGATATCCAGACCGGCTGTAATGATCAGTGCATTGTTGTCCGGGTCCGCCTCGATGGTCGCCCGTCGGGCGGTCTGATTGTCAACATTGTCACCTTCTGCCAGGCCGAACATATTGCGCACCACCGAACTGAGCACTTCCGCGATACGCCCTGCATCGGCATACTCGAGGTAGACCACGCGGGTGTTGCCGCTTTGCTCACGCGGCTGATCCAGCAACCGCACCAGACCACGAATATTGTCGCGCTGGCGTTGGCCGCCGGTGATCAGCACGGAGTTGGTGCGTGCATCGGCGCTGATCTGCAGCCGCGTACCTACCGGCTCCTGATCCACAATCTGCGGATCTTCGTTCATTTCACGCAGCAATGCGACCACCGTCCCCGCTTCTGCGAATTCAAGTCTGACCACTTCGGTTTCCGGAATCGACGTCTGATCTATACGTTCCAGTATCTGTCTGATACGCTCGATATTGGCCACCGTGTCGACCAGCACAATCATATTGCCGTTCGGGTAGGCCGACATCTGCCCGTTGCTTTGTGATACCAGCGGTCTTAGCACAGGCAGCACTTCCGTCACCGACACATTGTCCAGCTGTATGGCCTCGGTCACGTAGCGGTTGCTGTCGGTGGTATCGTAATTGGAGAATGGCAGAGGCGCGGAACGCGCTTCCTGAGTAGGCAGAATGCTGACCATATTGTTGCTGGATTCAACGGCGGTAAAACCGTTGATGTCCAGGGCACGCAGAAAAATGCTGTAGTAACCCTGCGCATCCACCGGTTGGCTGCTCATCACCGTGATCTGACCGCGAACACGGGGGTCTATGATCATGGTTTTGCCGGTCACATCCTGCACTGCCCGAATGACTTCCAGAATATCACTGTCACGAAAGTTTGGCGTCCAGCTTTGTGCCTGCGCCTGCACTTCGGTGACTAGCACAAAGGTCAACACCAGAGCGCCCAACAGGCGCCAAATGGCAGATCCCGGGAACACTTGCTTGCTTATCATGGCCTGCTGTTTCATCAAAAGGAGTTCCTGCAGTTATCGTCAGAATACAAACGCGTCACGGCTCACGGTCACCGTCACTGTGGTGTTGTTGCGGATCAGCGCCAGGTCTACCTGCGCCCGGTTTTCCAGTTCACGTGTCAGCGCCGTTACATCGCTGCCCTGGTTGATCGCCACGCCGTCTACTGCCGTTATTATGTCGCCAACCTGAAGACCGGCCGTCTCGAGCACCGTCCTGTCACTGTCGTCCCTGATCTGCAGACCCTGTACCATGCCATTGTCGCGGTAGACGCGGATCTGCACGCCGCCATTGTTTCGCGCAACCGGCGATGGCTGCGCAGACACAACAGTATCGATATCGACGGTGACACCCGTCGTCGCCGGCACACCGGCCGCTGTTTGCGGTTCATACATCCACAGCGATTCCAGGCGACCATTGTTGTTCAGCACAACATACTGGGGGTGTACGCTGTCCAGCGTCACCCCCGGCGCAGTGAACTGCAGTTCCTCGCCCACGAAATACACCCGTTGCAGGTCACCACTGGCGATAATGGCCGATGAATCTGCATCGGTGGTCCCGGCGATGGCGCCGCGCAACACCAGACTTAAGCGAGTGCTGACAGCCTGCTGCGACTGGCCATTAACAGCACTTTGGGTGGCATCACCACGACCATTGCCAAGCCGAAAGTTTTCCTGCAGGTAGACAATATCGACGGCAGACTCTCGCCTGTGGCCTGGTGCTGCCGTTGCGACAGGCAGCACCAGGCCGGTGGCTACAGAGCTCTGTGGTGAAGTGATTAACCAGAAAAGTCTTGCCAGACTGTGCCCGGCCCAGGCCAACATCGCGATAAGAACAATCGCGGTGAGACCCGGGCACAACACAGAGACCAAACTCTGTCGAGTTTTTTGATAGATCGTGTTCAGTATACTCTCCCAAATATGCTGATCGCGCTCAGATATGTCGAACCGCCCGGCAGGGTTGCGGGGCGGGTGTTACATTACAGATTCCATGTCAGGTCCAGCCGGAGCCGCGCCCCGCTCTGCACATCAATGATACGCACGTCATCCCGATAGAATTCTCGATTCTCGTTCAACAGGTTCTGTGCCCGCAGACGCAGCGTCAGACTGTCGGTGGGGAAGTACGAATAGGTCAGATCCAGCGAGTGGAACGGATCCTCAAACGCATCTGGTGATGGTGAACGACCGCCAAAGAACACACGCTCGCCGAATACGTTGTACAACAGAGAAGCAGAATGCTGACCGTTGTCAGAATCGTATCCCAACTGCGTGTTCACAACGTATTCGGAGTGACCGGTCAGGCGGCGTTTAAGACTGGTCTGAGAGCTCGCCTCAGTGAAGGTCAGCTCCGAGTCACTCAACACCAGGTTGCCGCTGACAAAAAAGCCGCCGCCAATCACCTTCAGGCCTTCAAATTCGATACCGTAGATCTCACCACCTTCTGCATTCTCGAAACTGAGCAGACGCGCGTCCTGGGGACCAGGTCGTTCAACACGCTCGATCGGATTGGTGATGTCCTTGTAGAACAGGGACACGGTGATGTTGTCGCCGTTATCAAAGAACAGCTCGGTGCGCAGGTCGATATGCTCGATATCCGAGAATTTTAGATTGGGGTTACCCGCAACACGATCGTTGAGCTCCGGATCTATAAACTGAATGTTGGCATATTCACGCAGGTCGGGGCGCACGACAGTCTTGCCATAGCCCAGGCGTACCTGGAAATTCTCCGTGCCAAGGAAACCATCCTGCATGTAGGTCAGCGCAGCAGCCGGGTAAAAATCGTCATCCCGCACCGTGAAGGTCTGATCCGGATCCTGCATGTCTTCGATGATGCCATTCAAGGATTGGCCCGTGTAATCCAGCAGATCAAGCGGCAACACCCCACGGTTGAAATCTTCCCACCGCACACCGACCGTGGCGCGCCAGTTGTCCATAAAGAAAGCATCGACAGAGCCGAACGCCGCCGCCTTGGTTTCACCGGCCAGATAGCTCTCCGTACCGAAGTTGGAGCCCATGTCCAGAAAGAAGCCATTGCTCAGATCTGCCAGATTGTCATTGCTGAACACTTGGGCCGGCGTACCATCACGACCCAGCGCACCCATCACGATATTGGCTGTGTAGCCCTGGTAGTCGCGCGATTTTCGGCTACGGTTGTAACCGCCGCTGAAGGTACCATTGGTGAAGCCCAGATCAAACGGTGCATCAATCTGGTAACCCCAGCTTTCCACCTGGTCTTCCAGGTTCAGGAAGCTGAACTGTGCTGATGCACCGGTGTTAACCTGCGTTGCCAGCAAGGCACCGGTAGCAGGGTCGCGCTGATTGATGGCCTGCACAGAAGAGGCGTTCGGCACCTCGGTGCTGGCCCGCGCATCCGAGTAGAACCAGTTGACATCCAGGCTGGTGATGAAGTCAAACACCGCAGGGATGGTAATAAAGTCCAGGTCATAACGTTCAAAGGTGTGCTCACCGGTGACCTGGTTGACCTTGAGTTCACGTTTCTCAAGACGGGTAATATTGGTTTTGCGCTGACGGCCGTTGGCCTGCTGGAAGTCTGCGTTGTAGCCCAACACAATAGACGACTGATCCTCGTCGTCACGCAGCAGATAGCTGTTGGTGCCAATCTTGTGGCGATCCTGATAGTTCAGGCTCAGGTTTACGGCCGCCGTGGTGCTTTCGTTGGAAAACGTGCGCTGTATGTTTCTGAACGATTCATCCGGATCGGTAAAATTTTGCTCAGACTGATCAGAGTTACGGCTCGACTCGCCGAGGGACACATTGGCCAGGGCACCAAAAGACAGATCATTATTGATGTCCCAGGCGTTACCGGCAGTGACGGAAATATTGCGATCCGGGTCAAGGTCGGTTTCCCGGTCGATGTCGATGTTACGGTTCAGGTCCAGCATCAGGTCGCGATTTATAGCGACGCCTTCAGCCTGTTGTGCCGCTGTCGGTGTGCCGGACCCGGGATATTCAAACCGTGTAATGTTGGCCGGACTGATATCACCCTGATACTTGTTCAGTGCCTGCATGATTGACGATGGCAAGCCGCCCTGATCTCCCTGATTGGGCAGCCCTTTACCCGAATTTTCAGTGTTCCAGCCCGTGCCTACGCCGATGTCAAATACCAGTTCGTCGGGTGTCCCTCGGGTACGTATGTTGACGTTGCCGCCACCAAACGCCGCAGGCTGGTCTGCTGAGTAGGCTTTGCTGATTTTAACGGATTCGAGAATGGAGGCCGGAATATAGTCCAGCGGGATCACATTGCGGCTCAACTCCGGCGAGGGGATTTCTGCACCATTCAGAGTGGCGCTGGAATAGCGCTCGCCCAGGCCCCGCACGTAAATGAATTTGCCGTCCACCAGAGTGAGGCCGGTTACCCGGCGTAACGCCGAAGCAACGTCTGAATCACCGGCACGTGAAATCTGCTCGACACCCACAACTTCCGCAGCAAACGGTTGCTCAATCCGCTCCATAACCAGCGATCGAGCGGCATCACGCAAGCGGCCGGTCACGATGATTTCGTCAATTTGCGGCGCTGCCTGCGCAGAGCCGGCGTCCTGAGCCAGTGCCAGAGGCGACACTGCGAAGCCCGACACTGTCAGCGCAACAGCCAGCGCCAGTTCCCGTTTCTGCCAAACCATTTGTTTTTTCATGATCATAACCTGTAATTTTGTCAGCATCTTCAAGCCCGAACGGGGATAAGTCCGTATACCGGCCTTATCCCCGTGTGTCTGCATCCGCCGGGCGGACGCAATCGGTGGTGTTACAGACCGGTGGTCCAGCCTGATACCCAGTCCTCACCTTCTTTAACCGCACCGATGAAATCGACGCTTTCGAAGAAAGAGCTGTTGCCGGAACTACCCAGCGCCGGCGCTGAGGCCGCATCGAAGTTGTCGTTCAGGCGCGTCACGTCAAACACATTGACGTTAATTGCAGCACCGTTGGCGTCTGTCAGATTTGTCGCAGTAACATACGCGGTCGGGTTTGAAGGGCTCAGACCGGTGATTACGTTGGCCGGCAGGTTGGCTGATGAATCAACCACTGCGTTGCCGCTGTTTACCCACCAGTTGCGGATATCAAAGCCACTGGCTTTCAGGGCTTCCGAACAGGCAACCAGGTTGCCGCTGGCGACCGATATGCCCGAGTTGATACCGGCAAAGGTCTGCGCACTATCCAGTTCCATACACTCATTACTGGCCATGCCACTGGCATTTGACGTGATGATGGAGTTGTACATCTCGAAGTAGGTGCCTTCGCGGTAGAGCGGACCTTCGACATCACCTTTGGAACTGGGCGCTGTGCCCTGGTTGGTGTCAACATCATTGACAATACAGGTCATGTTCGAGACCCGTCCCTTGGTGAACGGCCCGATATCGTCCGGACGGCTGTCACCAGTGTTGTCAGCTTCTATGCAACGGTTACCGCCAGCGCCCGCGGGCGAAACGAACAGGCCAAACTGCATGTCACCTACCCAGCCTTCTGAATAGTCAAAGGCATCATCGCCCACGTTTACGCCGACGATGTATTTCAGGTTAACGGCGCCACCAAACATTTCGAAGCCGTCATCCAGTGTTGTATAAGTCTGTACATACTCAACGGTGGTGCCCGAGCCAACGGCGTTGAACGTCAGACCGTTAACTTCATCACCGTCTACCACCTCAAAGCCGGCGTGGCGAATCTGCACATAGCGCAGTACACCTGAGTTCTCGGCATTGTTGTTGCCGCCATAGGTGTTTGGCTTGCCTTCCGCCGCGACATGGCAGTTGTGCGGGTTGCTGGAGGTGGACTGGCGATCTGCATCAGTGCACTTGTTGGTAATACCGTTACCGTTGATCTGCAGACCACCCCACAGGCCACGATCCGACAAAGTTGCCTGACCATCACGCAGATCGGCAACAGCGCTGAAAATGATCGGGCGGTCACGTGTACCTTCGGCGATGATGCGGGCGCCTCGGGTAATCACGACGTAATCCTGCGAGCTGAAGAATGCCAGCTCGGCGCCGGCACCGATGGTCAGTGTCGGACCTTCGCCATCTTGCGGGATCCTCACGCCAGACGCCGCGGAGTTGGCGTTGACATCACGACCCACAAACAGGCTGTCTTCGAAAATATGCAGGCCGTCATTAGGCAGGTCGTTGATAACCAGATCGGTGGTCAATGGGCGCGTATCAGCAACAAAGGTCGAAGAATAGGTGCAGTTGGTCCCATCATAGCTACCCTGCAGAGTCTGGCCGGATGTTGTGTAGCTGGCGCAGGGGTTGGTGGTACCACTGTTGCCACCGCCTTCATTGGTGGTATTGTTGGAATTGGTCACGGTGGTTGAGGGTGCCAGTGTCACGCCGCCGCCGTCGCAGGCGGTTACTGCCGCTGCCAGCAGGCTGATGCTGAAAATTGTCTTGATATTCATGTTCACAATCGCTCCTTTTTATGGTCCTGCACCAGAAATTGGTCTTTGTCATCGAGTCGCTGTCGAATCGAAAACTGATCGGTTGTTACAGCCGGGACATCCCCTAGACGAGGCCCGGACAACCGCGGTGCAGTATTGTTGATCAGCGATCATGTCAGAATCGTGACAACAAAATGGTTAATGCCATGTTTTTTGGTTTTGCTTTTATTGTTTAAATATCAGCGAGTTAGACGGCTGCCCGAATTCGCGCGGTGGCGCGGGCGATGTTCAAAAAAAGGAATAGAATCATGATTTTGAGACAACTTTATGACGCAGTTTCGTCGACCTATACATATTTGCTGGCGGACGAAAAAACCCGCGAAGCCATCCTGATTGATCCGGTATTTGAACAAAGCCAACGAGATCTGGCCATGTTGCGAGAGATGGATCTGACACTGAAGATTGTCGCCGATACGCATGCACATGCCGACCACATCACCGCCGCCTGGCTACTCAAACAAAAAACCGGCTGCCGGATCGCATCGTCTTCCGCCATCGGCGCACAGCACGTAGATATCCCGCTGAAACACGGAGACTATTTCGGCGTCAGCGGCATCAGCCTGGAGGTGCGGGCAACGCCGGGCCATACCGATGGCTGCAACACGTATGTGCTTAGCGATCACAGCATGGCATTTACCGGCGATACATTGCTTATCCGCGGATGCGGACGCAGCGACTTTCAGCAAGGTGATCCGGCAAAACTGTACCGCTCGATTATCGAGCAGATTTTCTCACTGCCCGATGATTGCGCCATCTATCCGGCCCACGACTATAACGGCCGCACCCGCTCCTCGGTCGCCGAGGAAAAAGCCTTCAACCCCAGAGTCGGCGGCGGCGCCAATGAACATGATTTTGTGCAGTACATGAAAGCCATGCAGTTGCCTCATCCCAAGAAGATAGACGAGGCTCTGCCAGCAAATATGCGTAGCGGCATGCCTGCCGATGGTCAACTGCCGGACGAACCGGACTGGGCAGATATCCGAATTACTTTCGCCGGCATTGCCGAGGTGGAACCGGAATGGGTCATCCAGAACCAGCCGTCTGTCACTATTCTTGATGTTCGCGAAGCGGATGAACAGGACGAGCCTCTCGACGGTCTCAATAACGCCATGGTCATCCCGTTGAGCGAGCTGCGTCAGCGTATCGAGGAGATACCGCGAGACAAACCCGTGGTGACGCTTTGCCGATCGGGCAAACGCTCATCGCTGGCGGCAGCCATGCTCAAATCCGCCGGGCACGAGAAAGTAGCTAACATCCATGGCGGTGTATTGCACTGGAAAAACACCTGACTCGTCGCCGCTGACCTACGTCAGGCGATTCCGTTCAGCAGTTGTTAATTGTTCACGTCGTACGCTGTTCCTGACAGCCCTGTTACCGGTGCCTCAGGATAAAAAGGAGTACGAGATGACCAATAAAACCCTGCCCCGCTTTTTGCTGGCTCTGCTGTTCGCAGCCAGTAGTAGCATGGCGACGGCCGACGCACGTTCCGTCAGCAGCGCCTGCGCATCGCTGGAGTTCATGGCCAAGATGCTGGCCGTGAACACCATACTGCCTGCCAATTACGACCACCCCCAACAACTGGCCGACATGCATGCGGCGATGGCGGAGCTGAATCGTCTCGCCTGTCAGCCTGTGATGCTGACCGAAGCCACACGTTTCAGCAGTCGATACGGAAATGGCCAACCGGTGTCGGCCGACCTGTACGATGCGGCCTGGTATTTCCCCAATGGCCAGCTTTTTGTGGCCCGTCCGGGCCGCGACACCACGATCTACTACCCCAACGGCCAGGTCATGGCGTTTCGCTGGGCACGTGGTGGCCAGACCCTGTACTGGCCCAATGGCAACCCGGCGACCTTCAGTTTCCGTACCATCAATGAAGCCTGGTATTACCCGGACGGCCACATCATCACCTACCTGGCCGGCGCGCGCGATGAGCGCTGGTTCTATCCATTTGCCCGCCTGGACGGGCAGATCGGGCAGGAACTGATCTCGTCTCATTGGGGTGTTGATGGCGAAACCTTTCAGGCCATCAGCTACACGCATGACGGCAGAATGTTCATGCAGCTCGAGCGCATTCGTGACAAGCTGGTGCTGTCTGATACCGAACTGCTGGATGTGCCCGGTGTCCTGCTGATGCTGACCCGCTTTTATCAGGCGCCAGATGCAGCAAAACAATTCATGCCAGGCGACAGCAGTATTACTGACGCGCCGTGGTGACGGCTATTGCCAGACGCCGTCGATACGCTGCTGTACCGTGATCGTAGCCGGCGCTTGCGCCAGGTGCTTGTCGAACCTGAGCCGCTGAGTGATAAATCCGGGACAAGGTTCATCATCATGACTCACGTATATAATGTTTGTCCTGCCCCCTTCGGCAATGGATTCGAGCAACGCCAGCAACTTGTCGCGATGATAATCATCCAGCCCGACACTGGCCTCATCCAGCACCAGAATCGACGGTTGCTTGACCATGGCGCGGGCAAGCAGCGCCAGCCGTTGCTCGCCGAACGACAGCTCGTGGTAGTACTCGCGCTGTCTGGCCTCAAGCCCCATGATCTGCAGCCACTGCCTCGCGGTAGCTGTCTCGCTGGCGCCGCTGTCATCGTACAGGCCTTGCGAATCAAAGAAGCCGCTGACCACAACGTCCAGCACACGCCAGCCTTTGACATAGCGGTTATGCAGTTCATTGGAAACAATGCCGAACCTGGATTTGATTTGCCAAACGCTTTCACCTGTACCTCGCAACCTGCCGAACAGCCAGACTGGCTGGCCGTAGGCTTTATGGTTGTCACCATCTATAAGTCCCAACAACGTCGACTTGCCACAACCATTGGGGCCGTCAATCAGCACATACTGACCCCACCTCATGTCCCAGTAAAGATCGCTGAAGACAAGGTTGTTGCCATAGGCGGCACTAACGCCCCGCAAAGACAACAGAGTTTCACCAGACCTGAGCAGATGCTGCTGGTGGCCGGTACAGGGACTGGGCAAATGGCCAGTATCCGCATGATCTGCCAACACACGGTCGGGAATATCGGCAATCACTTCAGCTCGCGTACCGATCGCCGTCACTGCCAGGTCCTGCATAAAGGCCATATGGGTAATGCCAGGCAATATGTCCCGACGGCGGCGGCTCAGTTGCAAGGTACAATTGCTGGCTGACATCCAGCCCGCGATGGCGTCGCGTATACGCCTCGCGCTGTGGCGGTCAATGCTTTCCAGCGGATTGTCCAGAATCAGCAGTTTTGGCTGCCGGTACAGGGCACGGGCAAGCAAGGCGCGCCTGACCTGTCCGGAGGACAGAAAACGAATCCCCTGGCCCCTTAGCGAGGTGATATCCAGCAGGTCGAGCAAAGCGTCCAGCCTGCCCGGATCTGCCTCATTGTCAGCAATCAGTCTGGCGACGGTGGTGCCTGCATCCGAGGCGGAGGCGTTGAACTCGCTGACATCATGCCGATCATCGTGGCGCCACCAACGCTGTTGCTCGGCGAACGACACTTCACAGATATCTGTCAATGGATCGAAATCGTCAGCAAATAGCGGTTGACTCACGCCAGCCACTCGGCCGCTCATGAATGTGGCCAGCAGGGTTTTACCAGCACCGTTGCCGCCGAAAATACACCAGTGCTGGCCCGGCACCAGCGACATCGGCGCCAGGCGCAATTGTCTGTTCGCCCCGATCCGGTAAGCGCCACCGATCAGCCTGACGAAGGGTCTTTGGGCGCTCACAGAATCAGGGCCGGTTTCCCAGGGCGCGCTGCATGACCTCATATTGTATCGACATCAGATGACCAATGGAGCGACGCCAGTATTCGGAGTTATGCCGGCCCTGTGCCTGCATATAGTCAAACGGAAGATCATTGATAAGCAGAATCTGCATGAACTCGAGAGCATCAGTGATCAGCCCGTCATCGATTCCGCTATCGAGATAGATATGAGGCAACTGGCTTTTGGGTACATCATAAATGATGTGGAACGGATCATAGGCTTGTGCCTGTTCAACAGTCTCGAAATCGGTACCTTTGGGGTTGCGCTCATCCTGGCTGCTGAAACCGGGGATATCAATGATCTGCGAAATAAAGGCATCGGCGCGCGCAAGCTCCGGCGAATCCTGGATGCTGCGCGCCGCCGGTGGTGGCTGACCCGCAGCAATGGCTGCGGCACGATCCCTGGCATGCGCCAGCGCGCCGCTGGTACTGGCCATGGAAATGAACATCCCGGGATGGCGCAGGCCCAGCATGATCGCACCATATCCGCCCATGGACAGACCCGCTATGGCGCGTCCTTCGCGACGCGCAACGGTGCGGAAATTGGTATCCACGTAGCCGATTACGTCACGCACAATGTGGTCTTCCCAGTTATTGCGCTGATTGCCTTCGTTGCTGGCGTAATTGACATACCAGCTGTTACCGGCATCAGGCATTACCACAATCAGGTCCGCAAAATTACGGCCATAGAACGCCGCACCCAGATTACGACCCCAGACAGTGTAGTTTTGCATATACCCATGCAACAGATACAGGACCGGGTAGCGCGCCTCGGATTCCGCGTAGTCTGGCGGCAGGACGATATCGAACTTCATTTGCCGTCCCACTGCCGGACTGAAGAAAGAGACGGTTTGCAGGCCTTCCGGCAATGCCGTCGGCGCCGGCTCGGTCGCGGGCGGTGATGTTGATTGTTGGGCCCATAGCAGCGGGGAGGCCAGTGTCAGCAACAAGAGCGTGACCCAGCGTGACAGTCGATGAGTGTTGGTTCCTGAGTTCATGAGGATATCCGGGCAGTTACTTGGCTCAAAGGGGAATGGGACCGGAGGAAAAGCGCTGACGGTCGGCCTCTGTGGCATCTTCACGGCATTCTCCGCGCACCGAGAAGCCGGTCAGCGTCTGTTCGCGGTACAATTCGAAGAATCCTTCACGACAATAGCCTGTGCGTTCCATGATCAGTGTCAGGCGCTGCTCGATGTTGCGTTCACCCATGATCAAATCGTCGCCGGTACGACCACGCGGAGGCGCTATCGGGGCAACGCCGGTATCCTGCGCCGGTCTCAGGTAGTCGCGCTGCAGAACAAAAAACTTGGTACCTTCAGCAGTAATTTCCGGCACCAGGCGCTCATTGGCGGGTGGTGCGACATAGCTGGACATGCCACCGCACGCTGCCAGGCCGGCGGCCAGTATGGCTGTCAGTGATAATCGCGGTGCTCGCATAGTGCCCTCGCATTGGGTTTGTCGACCAGCCATCTTGCGGCGACAATCAGAAACTCTAAAGTTACCGGCGCCTAAAGGCAAGCCTCATACCCGACGAATGTGTCCGAACTGGACTAACCCGGTTTACACTGACATGATTGGCGCAGTCAGTTATAACCCGCTACTTCACGAGCACACCATGGCCGAGACGCAAAACGCCGCACCTGATGATGTGCGCACCCCATTGCCATTTGGCAGTCTTGCTCCTGCACCGGCACTGAACCACCTGCTGGCCCTCTGTCACCGCGAGCACGGCCCTCGCAGCAGTCGGCTGCTGGCACCCGTGTTGCGCAGGATCATGACCAGATTGACAACATTGCCTGTGGACATCCGCGTCGGCGGCATCAACCTGCGCTGTCAGTTCACCGACAATTATTCAGAGAAAAAATTCGTTTTCACGCCCTGGCGCTACGATCTGCAGGAACGCCAATTGCTTCGCGACCATCTGCCTGAAGACGGAGTCTTTCTGGATATCGGTGCCAATATCGGGCTTTACACCTTGACGGCCATGCAGGTAATTGGCGAGGGCGGACGCATTCTGGCATTTGAACCCAATCCGGCTACCCGTCAGCGGCTGCTATTCAATACCACAGCCAATGCGTCGCAGCACAGCACGTTCGCACTGGCCGTGCTGGAAATCGGCGTGGCTGACCGCGAGAGCCAGTTTGTGCTGCAGCTGGACAGCAGCAATCTGGGCGCCAGCAGTATCAGTGATCACAACCGTTCCCGGTTGTCTGACACTGACCCGCGCAGGACCGATGTGATCATTAGATGCAAACCATTGCTGGCTGTTCTTCAGGAACAGCAGATCCGGCACGTCGATGTTATCAAAATTGATATTGAAGGTGCCGAAGACAAGGCCATGGCCCCTTATCTCCGGGAAGCGCCGGATACCTTGCTGGCTAAACTGATTATTATCGAAAACTCACCGCATTTGTGGGACGAGGATATTTTTGCCCTGCTGATTCAGCGCGGTTACCAGCGTATACTGCACAATCGAATGAATTCTGTGTTTCTGCTGGCCGCCCACGGCCCGGCAACCAGCAAGCAGGATGCCCCGGTATCTGACCAAATGGCCGTATGAAAGTGACCGTATGAAACTGTCGGTAATCGTGACGACTTACAATTCCCCTGTCTGGCTGGAGAAAGTACTCTGGGGTTATAGTGTGCAGGAGCACCGGGACTTCGAACTGATCATTGGTGACGACGGCTCAGGCCCCGACACCAGGGCGCTGATTGACCGGTTTCGGCATGAGTCGGGGCTGGACATCAAACATGTCTGGCAGGAAGATCTGGGGTTCCGTAAATGTGCCATCCTGAATCAGGCGATCGCCAGTGCTGCAGGGGAATACCTGGTTTTCTCCGATGGGGACTGTATACCCCGACGCGACTTTCTTGCCGTTCACGCGCGAGAGTCGGAACCTGGATATTATCTCTCCGGCGGCTACCACAAGCTGCCCATGTCAACCAGCACCCGGATTGACCGCGACGACATACTCAGTGGCCGTTGTTTTGATCTGCCCTGGCTAAAAAAACATGGATTACCGGCTAGCTACAAGAACAGCAAGCTCACTGCGGGCCCGGCACTGGCAAAATGGTTCAACCGGCTGACACCGACACGCTGCAATTTCAAGGGTTCCAATGGTTCGGCGTGGCGCCAGGATGTGCTTGCCATCAACGGTTTCGACGAACGCATGGCGTGGGGCGGGCTGGACCGTGAGTTCGGTGTGCGCCTGATCAATCTGGGCATCAAACCCAAGCATGTACGCTACAACGCCATTGTCATTCATCTGGATCACAAACGCGGTTACAAGGACCCTGCTACGGTGAAAGCAAACAAGACGTTACGGCTGGAGAATGCCCGGCAAGGGATTTACTGGACTGATCATGGCATCAAAAAGCCATGATCAATGATTGATACCGGCTGCCGCCTGCCTCGCCCGGACAATATCAGACGCGCACAATAGTGCGATTCCGCCCACTATTTTTTGCCTCGTAAAGCGCCAGGTCAACCTTCATAAGCATTTCCGCGGGTGACAGGTTAACCTCCCGGTCGAGTGCAGTAATTACGCCGGCACTCAGCGTATGGCGGATCATCTGCCCGCCAAACACTGTCGGGCGCTCGGCAAAACGCGTTCGGATTCTCTCGACGATAAGCTCCACAGCCTGCATGCTGTCCGCCTGTACCAACAGCACGAATTCGTCACCGCCATAGCGAATGCAGGTGTCTTCGCCACGGCTGTGCTGCTGCAGCAGATCGGCCAGCCGGCACAGGATGGCATCGCCAGCATCGTGTCCGTAGCGGTCGTTTATTGCCTTGAATTCGTCCAGATCCAACAATCCGAGAAATACGGGCACGCCGCTTTGCTGGAAACGGCTGGTCAAGCGCTGGTATGCGTTCACCAGAAGTCGCCGGTTGCCAAGACCCGTCAGCGGATCCCGATGCGCCAGATCCAACGCCTCGCGCCGCTCGTGTTCTATCTGCAGAACACGCTCACCAATAGCCAGCATCAGCAACACTACTTCCACCATCGTGCCAGCCTGCACAAATGCCAGCGCCCTGTCCATGCTCCAGCCCGGAAACGCAGTGGCGGCATTCAGCACTGCCAGGGTCAGCGTCATTGAGTAGACCAGCCAGGCAATTGAGAACCAGCGTGCATGTCGCATACCTCGCTGCCACGCCAGCAGACCGACCACTGGCAACAACATGGTTGATGCCAGCGCCAGATAGGACAGTATCAATACTAGGTCGTGATTACCCAGCAAGCGCAGGCACGCCGCCACCACCATAAGCCATTGTGTCGTCCACATGACTCGGTCCAACTGCGGCAGTATCTCCTGCAGGCGCAGGAACTGGCGCGAAAACTGGAAAGCGCAAAACGCAAACAACAGGTAACTCAGGTGAAATCCCTGGTTTTGCAGATAGAGGTTGTCGCTCCACACATACTGGAACCCAAGCCCGTTGAGCAAGGCCCACATCAGCGCTGTGCTGGCGATAAAGGCAGCATAATAGCCTGCGCTGCGCTGGTGCATCACAATCGCCAACAGTATCGACCCGAGCAGCAATAGCAGCAGTATGCCGTACCAGGCCCCGAACAGCAGATACTCAGTCCGACTGCGATCATCAAAATAGCTACGATCGTACACAGAAAAATCGAGCCGCATGGCATCTGCCTGTTCATAGCTCACCGCCATGTAGATGTCGGTGGCGGCACCAGCCGGGGTAACGTGCGCGAATGCCAGTTTGCGATAGTCCAGCATTCTGGCAGAGAAAGGTTGCCGGTCAGTCAGCAGGCGCGACTCATACTCTTCAGCAGAAGGTAGCGGATCAGCGTACTGACGGTCACGATAATAGACGTGCATGACATCCAGATAATTGCTGTCCCCATGCATGACCCAGTCAACCGCATGGTCAGCGCTGTTTGTCACGCTGAAGCGCAGCCAGTGCACCTGATCGGTCAGGCCGCGGGCAATGTCCGCCGGCCACAGTATACGGAATTCCCCACCCTGCACTTCGGCCAGCGGCAAGTCAGTGTCACTGACCGCGAACTGTGCAACACCGGCTAGCCGGGTAACGTTGTGCTGATTGACATCAATTGCCGGCAAACTCTGGGCGCTCAGTATACCTGGCAGCAGTAACACCAACATACCAGCCACAAACCGCGCTATTCGGATGGCGTACGCCATAACTCTGATCCCCGGACTTTATTGGGTTATCGACTGCGAAACCAGAGACTTGAACAGGGCCGATAGATTGTACGCGCCCGATGGCTGTATCTGCATCATCAGTACGGCGACGGTGCCGGTTTCCGGATCGGCCCAGGAGAATGTGCCCAGGGAGCCATTCCAGCCGAACTCGCCATTGTTACGTGCGAACCCGCTCTGGGTTGCATCAATCACAACACTGAAGCCGTAACCCCAGCCCAGGTCGTGCATGGGACGTTGCGGATTGAGGGCAATCGGTAATACGGCATCCGGCAACTGGTTTTGGGTCATCAGCTCGACACCGGTCTCACTCAGTACGCGCTGACCGTCCAGTTCGCCATGATTCATGAATGCCTGCAGAAAGCGCAGGTAGTCCGGCACGGTGCTAACCAGACCAGCGGCGCCTTCAAGCAGAGGCGGATCCTGCGTGATCGGTATGTCCATATCCGGCTCCCGTTGCACCCCGTCCGGGCTCAGGCGGTAGACATGGACACGCTGGGCAATTTTTTCTGCCGGCACATGAAACCCGGTATCCGGCATGCCCAGCGGACCCAGAACTGATGCCTGCAGATAATCGTCCAGTGCCTGGCCGGACACGATTTCCACCACACGCCCCAGGACTGTCGTGGAGATACTGTAGTTCCAGACGGAGCCCGGGTCTGCAATCAATGGCTCGCGGGCAACCTTGTCAACCAGTTGCGCTAATGTATCCGCGCGTGAGCGCACATCACGGGAACTGTACAGGACGCTGTTGCGATGGCTCAGTCCGCTAACGTGCAGCAGCAGGTCAGCAATGGTGATCTGTCGCGCAGCCGGCCGGGTGGCACCATCCAAATCGGTAACGTCAGCGAGCACGTTCATGTCAGCGACTGCCGGGATGAACTTCGACAAGGGGTCGTCCAGTTGCAGCTGGCCCCGCTCAATCAATTGCATGATCGCCAGCGATATCACGGGCTTGCTCATTGAGCGAATCTGGAACATGGCATCGCTGCGCATAGGAACCTGTTGTTCCACATCCTGCCAGCCAAAGCTCTCCAGATACACAATGCGACCGTGCCGGGCAATACCAGCAACTGCCCCCGGGACATGACCAGCATCCACATAGTGCTGGAGGGTGTCAGTAATCAGTGCCAGTCGTGCAGCAGAAAATCCCAGCGCTTCCGGTTCTGCTCGTGGCAATGCTGACGCGCCGCCCGATATGCCGGCTGATAACACCAGAATGCTGAGCCAGGCCTGCGGAAAAGTCATTTTCATAATGATGATGATTTTGTAGTCAGACAGAACCTCGGTTGTACACCAGCGTCAGGCAGGACACAAGCGCTTTGCCCAACGGGCCCGGAGCCTGAAACAAAAAAAGGGAAGCATTTCTGCTTCCCCTTTTTTGTTTCGCTTTTAGCCTGCGCCGTTTGCCTGCTCCTGCTCCCGGGGACAGGTCCCGGGGAGAAGACTGAGCATGTTATTGCGCCGCGGAGACCAGATTACTGTCAGCCTGTTCGCTCTCGGCGACAGCATAGCGGCTCTGGTCGGCAAACTTGTAATACACCTGACCGAAGAACATCTCGTCCCAGCTCTGGTCACCCCAGGGCACATCACGTGACGGATCGGGGTTGGCCTTGTTCTGCTCCGAATTGTCAAAGGCGCCAGTAGCCACAACCCGGGTACCCGCAGGCACCAGCATGGGCTCTTCCAGCTTGTATTCCATCTGCCAGTTGTAGTTGTAGTTGGCGATGTTGATCAAGGGCTTCACGGTGCCATCAGGCAGATGGGCATCAAAGCGCATGTACTTGCCGCGGAAATGCATGTGCGGCAGGAAGCTGTGCAGATACGCATCATCCGGAATCTCGATTTGAGCCGACATCTCGAAGTTGGGATCATAGGCCGGAATTGTGGTCCACGTCGGTGTGAAAATACACGCGCACTCACCTGTCATCCGCTCTTGTGGTATTTCGTCCTCGTCGTAGAACCAGACACCGATACGGCTGGCATCTTCGGTTTCGCGGCCCGTTGTGGTGTAGTGCAGCTGGATGGCGATGGTGGAACCATCTTCCAGCAAACCACCGGTGTTGGGCTCTTCAACGTAGGGCGCAGCACCCGGGATGTAGGGTGTAATGTAGGCCAGATTCGGATCAGGCGTACCCACAAAGCCACTGCCGCTGGGACGCTCGCCCGGTCCGAACAGAGCGTTCAGGGTGTGGTGCAGTACGGTTCGGTCCCCCGGCATATACTGGCTGGCCTTGACATAACGATCCTTGCCATCAGGCAGGTTGATCGGAATGAATTCATACCGGTAATCAAGCACACCGGTAGCCGGCACCGCCTGTTTGGGAACTTCGATGATGTAATCAGGTTCACCGAATGCCCATTCTGTCGGGGGCCACTCAAGCATGGCCAGCGGATCGGTGTTGCCATCTTTCTGCGAACCAGCGGCAATCCAGTCCAGCAATTTACGCTGGTCTTCAAATGGCACCACATAGCTGTTGCGGAACTCGTTGATGTGCGGATCAATCTGACCCGGCGGCATCCGCTTTGTCATCAACACTTCGCGGATCATCGGCGACCAGCCCTGGACCATGGCATGACTGTTCAGTGCAAACGGCGCAATGCCGCCTTCACGGTGACAGCTGGCACAGTTTTCGGCAATGATCGGCGCTACATCTTTTTCATAAGACACGTCGGTGATATCGCGCTCGGGATATTCAACCCTGGCACCCTGCGCCGCCACATACTGGGTGGACACAGCGTCGCCGGCCGCAACACTGGCAACCGCGTCAGCAAATGCCTTATCGGCAGCGCCGCGGTAAATCACGCGGAAAGATTTCGGGTCGAATACCACGGCTTCGCCCAGTGTTTCGATACCGATGGACTCGGACACAGCCTGCACATCATCAATAAGCACGGGGATATCAACGCCCAGTGCGGCTACATCAGCCGCCACTGCCGCTCGATCTTCACCGAGCGGATTGATCATCATGAACACCAGCCCCTGGTCTTCATACCGGGCTTTCAGTTCGCTGAAAGACGCCATGGCATTGCGCGTTTCCTGAGCGCCATTGCCCTGCACCAGAAATACCACCGCCTTGTTATTGTCATACCAGGCCATGTGGTGGAAATAACCTTCATGATCCAGCAACGCAAAGTCGCCAACACGCTCATCGGCGGCGTGACCGACACCGGCGGCAACGGCCAGGGACAGCGCAGTCAGTGCCGCACATGCCGTGGTCTTGCCCTTATTCTGTAACCATCTGATCATCGTACCCTCCAACAATTTAGGACTTTTGCTTGATCTTGCGATTTGTCTTGAACCTGCTATTTGCTTGCCCCGACCTGCTGATCTGCGTTCAACAGCCTGGCGCGCAAGACTGAATCAAGCTTAAAAATGAGCCCGTTCATGTTTCAAATCGTATCACTCTGGAAACCAAAGTCAATTGCAGACAGCCAGATACGGCGCGGCTGCGACAAAACGTCGGTAGCATACGATAACCGGTTGTGAGACGGTCAAGCGGGACCTGCATGTAGCCGTCAGGTCAATAATGCGGTCAGTGCATTACGCAGACTTTTACGGAACTCTACCTCGGTATGAAACCCGCATAAAAAACCCTGTAGCAGGTGATAGTAAAGCGCAAACGTGCTCCAGGCCATGGTGCCGGTATACACTTCCTTTTCCAGACGCCCATCGCGGCGGGCCCGCTCGATAAGCTTCATCAGCTTGGCGTAAGTACTGTTCATGATCTGATCGATGTCCTGCCGGCGCTGCTCTGTCGTTGAAAAGGACAGCTCCTTGAGTACCGTGCGCGACAGCGTCTGGTCTTTCAGATGGTAGTTGATATGCCCATCAAAAAAGGCCATCAGCTGATCAATGAGCGGCTCGCCGGGGCTGATGGCTGCATAGGATTCATCAATCATCTTCAGGATATCGTCCTTGAACACCAGCACCAGCAGATCTTCCTTGCTCTTGGCGTACAGGTACAGGGTGCCCAGGCCAACATCGGCTTGCGCGGCGATATCCTGAATGGTCGTCGTGGTAAAACCTTTGTCAATAAACAGATCGCGCGCGGCTGCGACGATACGCTGCAGCCGAATGAGTTTTTTCCGTTCCCTGAGCCCCATGGACGCCAGGTCGACATCACCCTGCTGCTGGCTGTTACGAAGTGTACTGTCACCGGTCATGCTGTTTTTAACCCTGCCTGCATTCACATTTTTTTGGATACTGGTGGCCTGCTCTCGACACCAGCAAATGACAAAATGTTGTCAGTCGCTTCGACGCCGTTGATGTGCCGCCCGTCGCGCAGCGATAAAGATTAACACAGTCGGATATGGCACAATAGCGCAAATTTGAAGCCACGGTGGTCACCATGACTGACACTCAAGCACCTCAAACCAGCGTTGAGGCGATTTTGCAACGAGACACCAAGCCGGTGACAGTGTTTACACTATCCTGGTGCTCCTACTGCCACGCGGTCAAAAGCCTGTTGAACAGCCTGCAGGTTCCCTATCACACTGTTGAGCTGGACTCCGGCGTTTACCTGGACACGCACCTGCATCAGCGTATGCGCACCGAGCTGCGCCAGCTCAGTGGCAGCCAGACCCTGCCTCAGGTATTCGTCGGTCGCGACAATATCGGCGGTTATACGGAAACCCAGGCAGCAGCCCGGGCAGGCCGGTTACAGGCCCTGCTGGCGGCCAAAGGCGTGTCCATTCCGACACCTTAACCCGAGGGGAACACACCATGGCAGAAGTCCTGTTTCGTACGCTGCATCTGTTCGGTGCCCTGGGCATGGCCGCAGGGATGGTCGTCGCCGCCCTGGCGGCTGGCAGCCTCACGACGGACAGTGAGCACCATGGCTCAGCCCATCTGGCATTCCGTAAAATATATGCGTGGACCGCGGTGGCTATTGCGCTATCCGTAGGCGCCGGCCTGGTGCTATGGCTGGCGGTCGGCAAGCCGGCGGCGTTTTTCAGCAACAATCCGGTGTTTCACGCCAAAGTTGCGCTGGTCCTCACCTTGCTGGCGACACTGCTCTACCCAGCCTGGTTCCTGTGCCGCCCGCAATCCTCGCAAGCCATCCCGGCGACTGTGCTCAGGCTGCAGAAAAGTGCCTTGCCGCTGATGCTTGTCATCCCTGTGCTTGCCTATTTGATGGCGCGGGGCATCGGCTACTGACAATCGGCCCATTGCAATGGGTTCAACTCAGTACGGCTTGTAACCATGCCGAAATATCACGGATTTCTTCCAGACAGACGCTGTGCTGCATCGGATAACTGCTGTATTGCGGCTGATAACCGAAAGCTTCGAGCACGCTGACACTTTGTTTACCCAGCGCCTCGCTGACAACGGGGTCGGCCGTGCCATGACAGATACGAATAGGCAACTTCCGGTTGGCATCATGGATCCTGACACTGTCTGCGGTCGGGAAGTAACTCGACAGCGACAGCAGTCCTGCCAGCGGATGCGGACAGCTCAAGCCGGCTTCCAGCACAACTGCGCCGCCCTGAGAAAAACCAGCCAGCACAATCCTGCGGCTGTCGATGCCAGCGGCCATCTGCTGGACAACAAAATCATGGACCGCAGCCGCTGATGCACGCAATTGGGTTTCATCAACGCGACGTTGAACATCCAGTTCTACGATGTCATACCACGCGGGCATGATATATCCCTGATTTATCGTGACCGGAATCGACGGCGCGTGAGGAAAAATGAACCTCACCGACAAGTCTGCCGGCAAGTGCAACTCCGGCACCAGGCCGGCAAAATCGTTGCCATCCGCACCCAATCCATGCAACCAGATGACTGCCGCATCCGCGGCTTTTTGCGGATTACTTTCCCGGACAATGGCAGGTAAAAGTGACATAAACATCCCCGATTGTGTGATCGACCAGACGTTCTGGCCAGGTGAATAACTGCGGGGATTATAGGGGACTGTTAACCGGCGATCGACTATAATCCCCACCATGACACTGATTCCTGATTTGTACATGGGGTTTGCCGTGGCTTTAGTGCGCGCAATTGTGGCGACAACACTGCTGCTGGCCTGCGCTAACAGCTACTCGATTGACCCCCAGGCCTTACGCGACAGCTTGCGCGGCAGCGATCGTGATATCGCCGATCGGATGCGTGATGAAGCCCGCAAGCCGGTCGACGTGCTGGACTTCCTGGGATTACAGGAAGGCATGACGGCCCTGGACGTTTACGCTGCAGGCGGCTATTACACTTTCATTTTGTCACGCGCGGTCGGCGATGATGGCACTGTATACGCACAGAACTCTCCCCGCGCCTTGCGTTATGACGAAGACCGCACCGACATGACCCAGGGTGATGCGCTGGCGGCCAAAATTGAAAAAGGCAATTTGACCAACGTCGTCCGCATTGACCGGGCCATCAGCGATACCGGCCTGCCGGACGGCGCCATCGACTTCATCCTGGTCTCACAGATCCTGCACGATTATTACAACGGCAGCCCGGCCCGCGCGCACGGCCTGCTGCGCGAGTTATACCGCCTGCTCAAAGCTGACGGCATTGTCGGTATCATTGATCATACCGGCGTCGAAGGTAACGATAATCAGCGTCTGCACCGCATGCTGAAGGCGCAGGCAATAGACGCGGCCACTCGCGCCGGTTTTGTTGTCGAGGCTGACAGTGACCTGCTGGCCAACCCCGGCGACAACCCCAGACGGTCAATTTTTGATCCACTGCTTAACCGCGGCACAGACCAGTTTCTCTTGCGCCTGCGCAAACCCGGAGCCCAGTAACCATGGAAGATGTCATTGACATGTTGCGCGAACGCAACGAGACCATACCAGTACCGCTGGACCTGCCGGATGAAGATCTGCTGGTAGAAATAGAAGAGCAATTGCTGATGTCGTTGCCAGACGATTTTCGCGAGTATTTGCTGGAGGTCAGCGATGTGGTGTTTGGTAGCCTGGAACCGGTCACTGTTGCCGACCCGCGCTCACACACATTTCTGCCGGAAGTGGCGGCGCAAGCCTGGAACGACGGCATGCCGCGTTATCTGCTTCCTGTCTGTCAGCTTGGTGATGCGTACTACTGTATCAATGACGAAGGTGAGGTGCGCTTCTGGAACGGCCAGAAACTCGGCAAGGACCCTCAGGGCACCAAGTCCTGGCCCAGTATCTGGCACTGGGCGCGCGAAGTCTGGCTGGAAGACAGGTAGCGGCACTAGCGCCAGTGGATAATTGAATTGGCGTAATACTCGATCAGCGCCGCGAATTCAGGGTTGACGCGATACACATCGTCCTGCTCCAACAGGATGTGCCGATGGCGCAGATTTTCCAGCGCAGATGCGATGGTCTTTTGCCTGGGTTTCTGGTCGTCCCGTATCGCTGCCCCGGAGGCTATCATGTCATCGATGATTTCATCACATCCGGCAATGATGTCCAGCGATCGCAGGCCTTTTCCCTGCTGCTGCAAAAATACTGTGGCGATGACTGGCACCGGCAACACCGGAATGACATAGCGCACAGATTCCATCAGATGCTCCGCCAGCGTTGTAACCGCCGGTATCCGGTCGCGCTGCGACATGGCGGCGAACAACAGGCGGTGTTTCTCACAGTATTTACGCATATCGATGGGCAGGCCAAAGTTCACGCCGGCATATCCATAGCGTTGCCACCGGCGTCGGGAGTCGGAAAAAATATTGACCCGCAGGAAACGCAGCACTCTGCCGAAAGTCTGCCACTTGGTGAGGCGACGGTTTTTGTCGTCCCAAACCAGCAGATTTTTGTCCTCTATCACCCGGTCATAGTTGATGCCCACGGGTATGAAGGTGATGTTTCGGTGCTGGCGGTGGTCATAGTCCCGCAACATATAGTCCAGAAAGCCGATGCGCGGTGCTGCAACATTGCCATCGCGGCTCAGTCCGCCCTCCAGAAATACTGCCTGGCACACGCCTGACTCGGTTGCCAGCTGGACGTAACGACCCAGCACCTTCCGGTACAGCGGGTTCTGGGAGCCACGTCGCACAAAAAATGCACCCATGGCACGAATGATGGATTCCAGCGGGAACACCCTGGCCCACTCCCCCACCGCGTAGGACAGCGTCACCTGCTCTGCTGCCAGGTAACAGATCAGGATATAGTCCATGTTACTGCGGTGATTCATGACAAAGACAACGGTTGAATTCTTGTCCAGCGATGCCAGAACAGCCTGGTCAACGGCGGATACACGTACGCGGTACAGAAACCGGGATATCCGCTTGGCCAGCCAGTAACCCAGCTGGTAGTACACATAAGCATTAAAGGAGGGAACTATTTCGCGGGCGTAACGCTTGACGTCAAGCAGCAGTGCTTCACGTGGCACGCCACTGTCGCGGGCCTGGCTGTCAATCAATGCCAGCACCTGCGGATCAAACACCAGTTTATCTATCAATTCCTGGCGCTTGGTCTGCTGGAAGGGCTTGATCTTGATACTCAGACTGGTATTGAGCCTTTCGACAGCGCGATTCAGACGTCGTCGGACAAACCAGCGTACACCCGGGTACAGAACACTGACGACAATGGCGTAGATTGCCGCCGCCCATAGCAATATAAAGAGCCAGGTCGGCAAGCTGACATTGTCATCAAGCACCGGTCAACTGCTCCGGGCCGCGCGGGCCCGCAGGTAATCTTCCAGGGTTGCACGCGCCGCATCATCAAACCATAAACCGAGCTTGGTTCTGCGCCAAAGCACATCATCGGCGGTACGTGCCCATTCCTGATCACTCAGATAATCAACTTCCCGCGCATACAGACCGGGGCCAATTTCTTTGCCAAGGCCCGCCATGTCGGCAACGCCGTTAAGCAAGTCGTGGACCAGGCGGCCGTATTGTTTCACCCAGCGTTCACGCAGTGCGGGCACCAGCCACGGATAGTCGCTGGCCAATTGCTCCGAAAGTGCTTTGTGCGTGGCAAAATCGCCGCCGGGCAGTGTCGCCTTGCTGGTCCAGTCGCCCGCCATGTCCGGGAACAGCGGCGCCAGCTTGTGCATGACCGCCTCAGCAAGACGGCGATAGGTGGTGATCTTGCCGCCATACACAGTTAACAGGGGGGCGGGGCTCATGTTCAGCTCCAATGTGTAGTCACGTGACACCTTGCTGGCATTTTCCACCTCCTCGTCCAGCAACGGCCTGACCCCCGAGAAATGGTGCCTGACATCCTGCTCGCTCAGACGTTTACGGAAATACTGGTTTACTATCGCAAGCAGGTAGGCGATTTCCTCTGCCGAAATCCTGACCCCTGACGGGTCTGCGGAGAAGTCCTGTTCTGTGGTACCTATCAGTGAAAATTCATTTTCGTAGGGGATCACAAAAATCACGCGCCCATCGTCATGCTGCAGCATGTAGGCCTCATCGCCGTCATACAGCCTGGGCACCACAATATGCGAGCCCTTGACCAGTCGCACGGGCTCCGGGGGCGCGTCGGGCTGTAACGTCCTGCCCAGATGACTGACCCATGGACCGGCGGCATTCACCACACCCCGGGCGAAAACCTGTTGTTGTGCGCCGGTTTCGCCGTCGGTCAGCGTAGCCTGCCAGCCGACCTGTCCATGCTCATCTGTTGACGTCTTCAGCGCAGTACAGGCCGTGCGCGTCCTGATATCGGCGCCATGCTGGCGCGCCTGCATCGCGTTAAGCACCACCAGTCTGGCATCATCGACCCAGCAGTCGGAGTACTCGAACCCTTTCCTGAGCTGAGGCACCAACGGGCTGTCATGGTCGAAACGAATGGCCTTGGATGCCGGCAGGGTTACACGCTTGCCCAGATGGTCGTACAGAAACAGCCCGGCGCGGATCATCCAGGCCGGACGCTGGCCTGGCTGATACGGCAAGCGGAAGCGCAGCGGCCATACAATGTGTGGCGCTGCGCGCAACAGAACTTCCCGCTCCGCCAGGGATTCCCTGACCAGCCTGAATTCATAGTATTCAAGGTAGCGTAAACCACCGTGGATGAGCTTGGTGCTCGCCGATGATGTGGCTCCCCCCAGATCGCTCTTTTCGCATAACAGCACCGACAGACCCCGACCGGCCGCATCAGCAGCAATACCAGCGCCGTTGATTCCACCGCCAACGATCAGCAAATCAACGCTCGAAACAACCATAGTCAGGCCTCGGAAAACAGGATTTGTAATTTCGGGTATAGTACCATGCCAAAAAATGAGGGACAGCG
>CAJXPR010000018.1 GCA_913058135.1 uncultured Gammaproteobacteria bacterium | reverse complement strand
AGATTTCTGCCTGTCTCGTGGGCTCGGAGATGTGTATAAGAGACAGGTGTAAAACGATTCGGCGGCGAGCAGGTTCTGGCTGGCAACATCATCGTTCGTCAGCGTGGTACACGCTTCCACCCCGGCACTAATGTCGGTATTGGAAAAGACCACACGCTGTTTGCGAAGGCGCACGGTCGTGTACTGTTTGAAGTCAAAGGTCCGAATAACCGCAAATTCGTCAGCATCGTAGAGGCCTGAGGGTCTGCTGACCCGGCGTGCCCGGCTCCTGGGAGCGGGCTGCCAATGCGGTGATGTGATCAGTAAAGCCCTGTCAGTCGACGGGGCTTTTTTGTATGGGTGGTAAGCAAAGTGAAGTTTGTAGACGAAGCTGAAATCACGGTAGAAGCAGGCAGAGGCGGGAATGGCTGTCTGAGTTTTCGGCGTGAGAAGTTCATCCCCAGAGGCGGGCCTGATGGCGGCGACGGCGGCGATGGTGGCAGTGTCTACCTGGTTGGCGACAGCAACCTGAATACCCTGGTCGACTTTCGTTTCCAGCGACGCTATATCGCGCAGGCCGGGCAGGGTGGCATGGGCGCCAACTGCACCGGTCGTGCCGGTGAAGATCTGGAAGTGAAGGTGCCCATCGGAACCAGCGTCGTGGACAAATACACCGAAGAGCTGATTGCCGACATCGCGGAGCATGGCCAGAAGGTTATTGTCGCCAAAGGCGGCTTTCATGGCCTGGGCAACACCCGTTTCAAATCCAGCACCAATCGTTCGCCGACCAAGCACACCAAGGGCACGGATGGCGAAGTGCGCACTCTGCAACTGCAGCTGAAGGTTATTGCCGATGCCGGCCTGCTGGGACTGCCCAATGCCGGCAAGTCGACCTTGCTGCGTGCCGTTTCTGCTGCCCGGCCGAAAGTGGCGGATTATCCGTTTACCACCCTGGTACCTGGCCTGGGCGTAGTGCGTATCGAAATGGAGCGCAGCTTTGTCATGGCGGATATTCCTGGCGTCATTGAAGGCGCTTCCGAAGGGGCGGGACTGGGTTTCCGTTTTCTCAAACATTTGTCGCGCACGCGTCTGCTGCTGCACGTGGTCGATGCGGTGCCGCTGGATGAATCCGACCCGGTGGCGCAGGCGAAAGGTATTGTCGACGAGTTGGCCGGCTTCAGTGCCACACTGGCGCAGAAAGAGCGCTGGCTGGTGCTAAACAAAACCGACATGGCCGATCCGGAGACGTTGGCGACGTTGCGCCAGCGATTCGTCGACGAGCTGGGTTGGGATATTCCGGTTTATCATATTGCCGCGATCAACGGGGAAGGCTGTAAGCAACTTTGTCACGATATCATGCGTTCGGTGGAAGAGCACCGGCGCCTGCTGGCCGATGATGAAAACTATCGAGAGGCTGAGCACGCCCGCGATCAGCAAATGGAGTTTGAAATCCGCCGCAGCATTGAAAAGACTCGCCAGCGCCGCGCTGTTGATGACGATGATGACGACTTTGACGATGACGATGAGGATGGTGTAACAGTCGTTTATGAGTAAACAGAAAGATAGCGCCGGCGCCCGACGTTGGGTCGTTAAAATAGGCAGTTCACTGATCACCAACAATGGCACCGGTCTTGATCGCCAGGCGATTGAAAACTGGGTGCGGCAGTTGGTGAGCCTGCAGCAGGGCGGTATTGAAGTAGTGCTGGTGTCTTCCGGTGCTGTGGCTGAAGGCGTCAAGCGTCTGGGCCTGAAGAAGCGACCCAGGGAAATTCATTTGCAGCAGGCAGCTGCAGCCGTTGGTCAGATGGGTTTGATCCAGACCTATGAAAGCTGTTTCCAGCAATATGGTGTGCACACCGCACAGGTGCTGCTGACCCACGATGATTTGTCCAACCGGCGTCGTTATCTCAATGCCCGCAGTACGCTGGCGGGACTGGTCGGTATGCGGGTGGTGCCGGTCATCAACGAAAACGACACGGTTGCCACAGCAGAGCTGTGTTTTGGCGACAACGATACGCTGGGCGCATTGGTAGCAAACCTGCTGGGCGCTGACACCCTGGTCATACTCACTGATCAACAGGGGCTGCACGAGGCGGATCCGCGCAAACAGGCGGACGCACCGCTGATCGCCGAGGCCATGGCAGAAGACAGTCGTCTGCTGGCCATGGCCGGCGGTAGCGGCAGTCTGGGTCGAGGCGGCATGATTACCAAGATCACTGCCGCGCGCCTGGCAGCCCGTTCCGGCGCGAGAACGGTCATCGCCAATGGCAGAGAGCCTGACGTGTTGATCAGGCTGGCGCAGGGCGAGTCGATCGGCACCAGACTGTTGCCGGAAAAGCAGCCGATGGCAGCTCGCAAACAGTGGTTGGCCGGACACCTTAAAGCCAAGGGTGAGTTGGTCATCGATGCCGGTGCGGTCAAGGTGTTACGTGATTCCGGGCGGAGCCTGCTGCCGGTCGGAGTGACCGCAGTCAGTGGTCAGTTTGATCGTGGTGAAATGGTGGTGTGTGTGGATGAAATGGGTCGCGAAATTGCCCGCGGGTTGGTGAACTACGACAGCCGCGAAGCGGCGCAGATTTTGCGCCAGTCGAGTCGGCAGATCGAGACCATCCTGGGTTATGTCGGTGATGCGGAAATGATACACCGCGATAATCTGGTCGTGTCTGAATAGGTCGCCGCGAGACAGGATTAAGTCAGGGGTGAAAATTCAGGTACAAAAAAGCCGGTCGCAACCGGCTTTTTTATGCTCATGCTTCTTTATGTTCACTCTTCTTCATGCGGGCACTTCTGGCGCGCCACGCTTGCAAAAGTTCACCTTGCGGTGATTGCAAACACAGGGCGGGATCAGTGACAAACCCGCCCGCAATATTGTCTTATGCTTTCAGTGCCAAAATGGCGGCATTCAGACGGCTCTTGTGACGAGCAGCCTTATTCTTGTGAATAATGCCCTTGTCTGCCATGCGGTCGATGACCGGTACTGCGCGGTTGTAAGCAGCGGTGGCATTGTCATAGTTACCTTCCTGGATCGCTGACACTACTTTTTTAATGTAGGTACGGACCATGGATCGGAAACTGGCGTTATGGCGGCGAGCGACTTCATTCTGACGTGCGCGCTTACGGGCTTGTACGGTGTTGGCCAACTGATGCTCCTTACGATACTGTCAACGTGTGGCAAAATTCAAGACGCGGTACTATGCCGATATTCGCGCCCGGTGTCAAGCCACTATGACATAAGTTATGGTGTTTGATAACCCGCAGGTCAATGTTGTGTCATCTTTCTGCGGCCATGATGACAATCAGGCAACGTCGCTCTTTCGTAGGCCATGACGTATGTTAAGCTACGAAGTACATTGTGGTGAACCCAAGGAGTATTGAACCATGAGCAAGATCGACATTGGTATCAACAAGGCTGATCGGACCGAAGTCGCGGAAGGGTTGAAACGATTGCTGGCAGATTCGTACACCTTATATCTGCAGACGCACAACTTCCACTGGAACGTTGAAGGCCCAAGGTTCCGCGAGCTTCACCTGATGTTCGAAGAGCATTATACGGAGCTGGCCGTCGCTGTTGATGATATCGCAGAGCGCATTCGCACCCTGGACGTGGCAGCGCCGGGCACCTACAAGGAATTCGCACGCCTGAGCTCTATTGATGAAGTTGATGGTGTGCCCGATGCCAAGCAGATGGTCGATTTGCTGACTCATGGCCATGAGCAGGTTGTTAAAACCTGTCGGGATGTGCTGAAGCTGGCCAATGACGCGGATGACGAGTCAACGGCGGCCATGGCTTCGGACCGCATGCGCATTCACGAAAAAACCGCCTGGATGTTACGCGCGATAAACAAGTAACCTGTTAAAGGGGACGAGGTAAAGGGGACGGAGGGATATAAGGGGACGGAGGTTAGATTTGCTGCGCAAATCCCTCCGTCCCCTTATATCCCTCCGTCCCCTTTACCCTTTACCCCATCAAATACCAGGCCAGAAACAGCAAACTGAAGGCTGTCAGGTAGATCATGCCGATCCAGGCCAGCAGGTTCATCCCAGCCGAGATACCCTTGCCCCGCACCAGGCTGAAATTGAGCCAGGCAAAAAACGGCGTGGTCAGAAACGCCAGGGTCATGGCAAAGGTCAGCATCGGGCTCAGCGCACTCTGGAAGAACAGAATGATGGCCATGCCCGTGGTGGCCTGGGCCAGGATCCACGCGGTCAGCGTCCAGCTGCGGCGCTGCTGGCCACGCTTGCGCAGCAGGTGAAAGGATTCGTCCAGCGTGCGGGCATATCCGTCCAGCACCGCCAGTGTTGTGCCGAACATGCACATGAAGGCAATAAACGCGATAAACAGGCGCGCCCAGTCGCCAATGGTGGTGGCATACATGGCCACCAGCTGTTGCGCGAAGGCGGCGCCGGCCATGGCAATTTCCTGTTCCGTGCCATGTTGCAGCAGCGCGCCCAGCGCCACAAACACCACTGCCAGTATCACTGCGACTGCGTAACCCAGGTTGAAATCAAAAAGACCGTCAGCCAACGACACCCGGGTAAGCTTTTGTTTGGAGCGCAACCACATCGAGCTGATAGCCGACAACTCAATGGGGACCGGCATCCAGCCCATGGTGGCGACAATAAAGGCCAGCGCCGACAGCTGCCAGGGCGAAGGACTGACATAATCCGCCGGGGCCATCGGGCCATTTTGCCAGGCGATCGCCACCGCGATCAGTGTACAGATGGTCAACACCAGCATCAGCGCCCGCGACAGCCCGTCCAGCACACGATAATGTCCAGCCAGCAATATCACCAGGCACACCGCCAGCAGAATCAGGCAGAGCAGGGTCAGTGACAGGTTGCCGGGAATGAAATACTGCAGCAGGCTGGCAGTCAGCAGCAATACACCGGCGGTATTGACCACGGCGGCGATCAGGTTCAACGCAGTAAACGCGATCAGCCAGCCACGGCCCTTGTCCTGATATCCCTCCACCAGGCTTTTGTTGTTCCAGAGAGTGTACTGAACGCCAAAGCGGAAAAACGGATATTTGAGAACATTGACCAGAACTATCAGCCACAGCAGTTGCCAGCCGAACAGGGCCCCGGCCTGGGTGGAAGCCACCAGATGGGAGGCACCGACGGCGGCGGCAGCCATCACCAGGCCAGGGCCGGTGGCCCGCCAACGCTCGATAAGTCTTGATTTTTCCATAGTATTTTTTTTTATGAACCTGTCTACTGATATCGTATTTTGCCATGATGGTGCGATAATACGCCCTGCGCAGCATAATGGAATGCAGTCCACCGGTACAGACCCGGGATTCGAGAGCAGAATTTGACCAGCCAATCGACAGATAATCAGGGACCCGTGCCACCCGGAAGACGCCGTGGCCTGCTGCGTTCCAGCGCCGTGACCGGCAGCATGACCTTTGTGTCGCGCATACTCGGCCTGGTCAGGGACGTGGTACTGGCACGGGTTTTCGGCCCGGGGGACGGCGCCGACGCGTTTTTCCTCGCGTTCAAGATTCCCAACTTTCTGCGTCGCCTGTTTGCCGAAGGGGCATTCAATCAGGCCTTTGTGCCTGTGTTATCGGAGTACCGCAGCACCCGCAGCCTGGCCCAGGTACAAGAACTGATCAATGCTGTCGCCGGTTATCTGGGCACCGTACTGGTGCTGATCACCGCCGTGGTGGTACTGGCGGCGCCGTGGATTTCGGTTCCCATTGCTTACGGGTTTACCGCAGATCCGGTCAAGTTTGCCCTGTTTGTGGACATGCTGCGCATAACGTTTCCCTATCTGCTGCTTATTTCACTGACAGCATTTGCGGGTTCCATCCTCAACAGTTATGACCGGTTCGCCATCCCGGCGCTGACGCCTGCGCTGTTGAACCTGTCACTGATAGCATCGGCGCTGTTGCTCAGTCCGTATTTTGCCCAGCCCGAGATTGCCCTGGCCTGGGGCGTGTTGCTGGCCGGTATTGCACAGCTGCTGTTTCAGTTGCCATTTCTGGTGCGCTTGCAGCTGATGCCCCGGCCGCGGCTGGTAAAACACCATGAAGGCGTGAGCCGTATTATCAGGCTGATGATACCAGCGTTGTTTGGCGTCTCCGTCAGTCAGATTAACCTGTTGCTTGATACCTTTATCGCCTCGCTGCTGGTCGCCGGCAGCGTGTCATGGCTGTATTTTTCCGAACGCCTGATGGACCTGCCATTGGGTATATTTGCGGTAGCTGTGGCCACGGTGGTGCTGCCCAGTCTCTCCCGCAGGCATGCGGAACGTTCAAAAGCGGAATTTGCCGCGCTGCTGGACTGGGCGTTGCGCCTGATTCTACTGATCGCTGTGCCGGCCAGCCTGGCGCTGGTGCTGCTGGCACAGCCGATGATCATTACCCTGTTCCAGAATGACAACTTCACCGCCAGCGATGTGGTGATGGTCACCTACAGCCTGCAGGCATATTCACTGGGCCTGCTGGCGTTCATGTGCATCAAGATTTTTGCGCCCGGTTTCTATTCGCGGCATGACACGCGCACGCCGGTGCGTATTGGCATCATTGCCATGGTGGCCAACATGGTGATGAATATACTGCTGGTGTTTGTGCTGGATATGGCCCATACCGGCCTGGCATTGGCGACGTCACTGGCAGCCTATCTGAATGCTGGGCTGTTGTTTATGGGGTTGCGGCGAGAGGGGGTGTTCGATTTCCAGCCGGGCTGGATGCTGTTCCTGGGCAGGCTGGTGTGCGCCAATGCCGTCATGTGTCTGTTTCTGGTGCTGATAGCCGGCGACTGGCGACTTTGGCTGGACTGGGGTATCTGGCAGCGCATCTGGCAGATGGCTTTGCTGTGCTTTGGTGGCATGGCACTGTATATGCTGACGCTGCTGGTAACTGGCATGCGGCCCGCCGACTTTCGTCGGCAGGCCTGAGGGGTGCCAGCGCGGCTGATCCGTGTCAGCACGACTGACCGCTGCTGACAAGACTCAGGGCTTGCGGAACAGCAGGGTAAAGCGATCAGTACGGCCGGTCACGGTTTCGTGGCCTACCTCCAGAGTCAGATCGTCAGCGACGCTGGCATGCAGGTCACTGAAATCCACCAGTTCAAAGCCTGCGGCCTGAATTTCCCTGATCACCAGCACCGGGTCCAGGCGTCTGCCGTTTTCCCGGGTATCTGCTTCCAGATGCCGACGGGTATGATCAACCACACCGTACAGGCCGCCGGCGCGCAGGCTGTCGAAAATGGCGTTGTTCAGATGCGCCCGGCTCTGTGCATCCAAGTTGTGCAGATTGCGAAAGGTCAGCACAAGGTCCAGATTATCGACGTCAAAGTTGAACGGCGCCAGCTCGCGCAAGGTCATGCCTTCGGGCAAATTCAGCACCTCGACTTCATCAAAACCTGGCTCAGTCAGTACGCGCTCGGCTACGGTATCAGTGCCGATGGCGACATAAAGCTTGCCGCTGCCACGCAGGGTTGGCGCCAGTATTTTGGTATACCAGCCCGCTCCCGGCACCAGTTCAAGCACGCGCATGTCCTCGCGCAGGCCGAAGAATTCCAGGGTTTCCACCGGCCTGCGCTCAATTTCATCCCGGGCAATCTCGGCCGGTGTACGGGTCGCGCCCTGCAATGCCATCTCAATCTTGTTGCGGGTGCTGGCGAAGTCGTCGTCCTGCGCCAGCGTAGCCGGTGCGCTCAGGCACAGCGTCATCGCAACACTGGCCAGAACTGCCGTGCCAGTCTTGCCGCAAATAAAGCTGATCATATTGAATCTCTCCGTGGAAAACAGTGGGTCACAGGTCCGCTGGCGCGTCAGGCCCGGGATACAAATTTGCCGGTCACCGTGCTGACCTTGATCTTCTCACCTGTCGTGATGTACTCAGGCACCTGGATTTCAAGGCCTGTGTTCAAGGTCGCCGGCTTGGGGCGTGCTGTCGCCGAGGCGCTGCCACCACCTGGCGGCGTGCTGACTATCTCCATGACCACGGTTTGCGGTAATTCTATTCCCAGCAGGTTGTCGTTCATGATCAGTGCCGTAATGCCGTCAAGCTGGTCGGTGAGGAAGGGTATGTCATCCTCTACCTGATCGGCATTGATGCCATATTGACTGTAGTCGTCGGTGCTCATGAAGTACAGTGTGTCATCTTCACGATAGGAATACTGGACGTTCATGCGGCTGCAATCTGCGATCTTGACGACGTCATCGCCTTTGTAGGCTTCGTCGAGTTTCTGCTGGGTCTTAAGATTGGTATAACGCACCTTGTACATTGTCACGCCGCCGCGTGAGGACGGGCTTTTGCCCTCCAGCTGACGAATGAGGTGCGGGGTGCCGTCAATGTCGACGATCATGCCGCGTTTTAATTCATTTGCTTTCATGACGCTGTCATCCTGGGAAGTCGGGCGCGCAGTTTTCGCGCCGGGGTCGAAATTTACTGTATCCGCGGCCGCCTGTAAATGTTCCGAACTCTCTCTGCAGAAGGGTAAAGGGGACGGGACGGTAAAGGGGACGGAGGCTTTTAGCTTGCTAAATGCCTCCGTCCCCTTTACCGTCTCAGAATCGATAGATGAGTGAGTAGCAGAGAATGCCCAAGACAAAAGACGAAGTGGACAATTTTCATATTATTTCGGCCGAGGAACTGCCCCAGCCGGCGCAGCTGAAGCGGGAAATGCCGCTGTCGGGGAACGCGCTGGAAACGGTGCTGCGGGGCCATCGTGGGGTCAAGGGCATTCTTGATGGTAAGGATGACCGCCTGATTGTCGTGGTGGGTCCGTGCTCCATCCATGATACGGCACAGGCCATGGATTACGCGCGCCTGCTGAAGCCCCTGGCCGATGAGCTGCAGGATGCCCTGTTGATTGTCATGCGGGTTTACTTCGAAAAACCCCGCACGACAGTGGGCTGGGAAGGCCTTATTTATGATCCCTATCTGGACGGCAGCCATCGCATCGAGCATGGTCTGCGAATTGGTCGCCAGCTGATGCTGGATATTAATGAACTGGGACTGCCGATCGCGGTGGAGGCACTTGATCTGATCTCGCCGCAATACCTGCAGGACCTGGTGAGCTGGACAGCCGTCGGTGCACGGACCACCGAGTCACCCACGCATCGCAAGCTGGCCAGCGGTATATCGTCAGCGGTCGGTTTCAAGAACAATGTTGATGGCAGTCTGTCGGTGGCGGTCAATGCGATTCGCGCGGCATCGGCCATCAATACTTTTATCAGCGTCACGGAAGCTGGCAAGGTTGCCGCATTCAGAACCTCGGGTAATCCCCATTGTCATGTAATTCTGCGCGGGGGCAAGGAGCCCAACTATGAGGCCCCGTATGTTGCCGCCTGTGAGCAGGAATTGCGCAAGGCCGCGATTGGCGAAAATATCATGATTGATTGCAGCCACGGGAATTCACGCAAACAGTATGAGCTGCAACTGGACGTCCTGCAGGATGTCACTGCTCAGATAGAAGCCGGCAACACATCCATTATAGGTGTCATGCTGGAGAGTAATATTCACGCGGGCAATCAGCCAATTCCGGATGACCTGGAAGAGATCCGTTATGGCGTGTCGATCACCGACGCCTGTGTAGACTGGTCGGCCACCGAGGCTGCGCTGCGCGAGATGGCTACGCGCTTGCGCCCTGTGCTGCCGACCAGACAGCGTGGATGATGATATGCCCGGGTGGTGCCTTTAGCCGCCTAAGACCATTGAGATGATGACCAGGCCAATTGCAACCAGGGCGATAGTGCCAACCGTCACGCTTAAGTTACGTGCTACCAGACGATCTTCCATTGTCTTGCCTCCGCAGTACAGTAAAAAACTGATAGTCCAAAAAGGTTTGTTGAAAGTATCGGCGGGGATTTTTCCCTCTTCTGATGTTATCTTCGCGCACAACGTCGGGTGGCATGTTGATCTGCGTCAACCGAGTCTGACATTTGCTGCCGAGCCGCGCAGTGAGGCAGATTGAGCCATTGCTGGTTCAATACTAATTGACTATGATGAAAGATCACGATGCCGCTATCGGTTAATGTCGACAAAGGTATCGAACAAGCGAAATTTGCCAAAAGTGCTAAATGTCCTGAATGGAGAGTCAACTTATGACGAATTACAAGAAGGTTCTGGTTGCCGTTGATGGTTCTGACGAGTCAGACAAGATAATCACCAAGGCACTGGCCATGGCTAATGACAGCAGCGCTCAGCTGGATGTTGTCATGGTTTTTGAACCGTTGCTGGGCAGTTATTCGTTTGAACTGAACATGGCAGATTTCGAGAAAGTCCAGAAGGAGCATCAGGAGCAGGTTGCCAGCCAGATGCGGGCAAAAATGGCCGCCGTGTCTCCGTCAGTGCCCGCCAAGCAGGTCCATTTCCTGCGCGGCAAACCAGCCACCGAAATCAAGAAGCTGTGCGAGGAGCTGGGCACTGATCTGCTGGTTATCGGCAGCCATGGGCACAACCCGGTGCGGGCCGTGCTCGGTTCCACTGCCAATGCCGTCCTGCATGGCATTCACTGTGATGTGCTGACTATCAGAGTCTAGTAATTAGCTGGCCGGCTGGCCAGATTTGAGCGTTGCCGCAATACTCCGGGCCAGATATTCGATATTGCTGCTGTTAATGCCAGCGATATTGATACGACTCGAATCCACCAGGTAGATGCTGTACTGGTGGATCAGCGTCTGAACCTGATCAACACTCAGGCCCAGGAAAGAGAACATGCCTTTTTCCTGCTCGATAAAACCGAAGTCACGGTCAATGCCCTGTTTGTTCAGTTCCACCACCAGCGCTGAGCGCAGATTATTGATGCGCTGACGGACTTCGGTCAGTTCCCGTTCCCATTCCCTGTTCAGTTCACTGTCAGCCAGAATCTCCGCCACCACACTGGCGCCATGATCCGGTGGCATAGAGTACATGCCGCGGGCGGTTGACGCGATCTGGCTGGCGGCTGCCTGCACTGCCCTGGCACTGTCGGCAATTACCGTCAATGCCCCGGTGCGTTCGCGGTACAGGCCAAAATTTTTGGAGCAGGAACTGACCACAATCAACTCAGGTAATGTCTCTGCCAGCAGGCGTACACCGTAGCCGTCTTGCTCTAGTCCGTCCCCCAGACCCTGGTAGGCCAGGTCGATGAACGGCGTAAAGCCGTTTTTCTGCGCCAGCGCTGCCACCGCCTGCCATTGTGCATGATCCAGATCCGCGCCGCAGGGGTTGTGGCAGCAACCATGTAGCAAAACCAGATCGCCGGGACCTGCCTTGCTGATACGAGCCATCATGTCGTCAAAACGAATACCATGATTCTGGTAGTCGTAGTATGGGTAGGTTTCAATCTGCAGACCGGCTTCACCCAGCAACGGGATGTGATTCGCCCAGGTGGGGTCGCTGACCAGAATTTTGCTGCCCGGTTTGACCTTCTGAATAAACTCGGCTGCCAGGCGCAGTCCACCGCATCCACCCGGCGTCTGAAATGTCACGCGGCGCTCGCCCAGAGTCTGGCACAGTGTGTCACCCAGAACGAGGCTGGCGACCAGCGCATTAAACGTCGCCGAGCCGGCGGGGGACACATAGGTTTTGCTGGCCTGGTTCTGCAACAATCTGGCTTCCGCCGATTTGACTGCCCGCATGACCGGCGTGTTGCCTTGTTCGTCCTTGTAGACACCTACGCCAAGGTCAATTTTCTTTGGGTTGGGGTCAACGCGATGTGCCGCCATCAGGCCCAGTATCGGGTCAGCCGGCAATGGGTTAAGACTGTCAAACATGCGGGTTTTTCCTGTTCAGATGGCAGCGCTTCACAGCCACCGGTTACCAATCAAAAATGTTGCCGCAGCGACTGTGCTTTCAGCGTGTTCTGTAACAGTGAGACAATGGTCATCGGGCCCACGCCACCCGGTACCGGGGTGATCCAGCTGCACTTGTCCTTGACGGCGGCAAAGTCGACGTCGCCGGCCAGTCGATAGCCGGACTTTTTGCTGGCGTCCGGCAGACGGGTGATGCCGACATCAATGACTACCGCGCCGTCCTTGACCATATCGGCGCCAACAAACTCGGCTTTGCCAATGGCCACGATGAGAATGTCGGCGCTGCGACAGATGGCAGCCATGTCCCGGGTGCGGCTGTGGACAAGGGTGACGGTACTATTGCCCGGATTGGTATTGCGTGACATCAGTAATGACATCGGCGTACCCACAATATTGCTGCGGCCAATCACTACGCAATGTTTACCCTCGGTTTCAATCTGGTGGTGGCGCAGCAGTTCCATGATGCCGTTAGGCGTCGCCGAGATGAATGTTGGCAGGCCAAGACACAGGCGGCCTACATTCTCGGGGCAAAAGCCATCCACGTCCTTGGCCGGATCTATCGCCAGGGTCACGCGGGTTTCATTGATGTGCGCAGGCAGGGGTAACTGAACGATAAAACCATCAATATCGGGATCGTTGTTCAGTTTGTCGATCTCGGCGAGCAGCACCTCTTCACTGACGTCACTGTCCAGACGAACCAGCGTTGACTTAAAGCCTACCCGTTCGCAGGCCAGCACCTTGTTGTTGACGTAGGTCTCGCTGGCGCCATCCTGGCCGACCAGAACGGCTGCCAGATGGGGGATTTTTCCGCCTTGGGCGCGGAGCTGATCGACCTGCTCGGCAATCTGTGCCTTGAGTACTTCCGCAGTCTGTTTGCCGTCAAGTAATTGCATGATGAGAGCCCCTGTTCAGTAAAGGTGGCAATCATAAACGAGCGCCGTCAGTGGCTCAAGCTACCATTTGCCGGTATTGGGCATGCTGGCCCACGGTTCCTGGGGCGGCAGCGGGTCGCCGGCCTGCAGCAATTCAATGGAGATGTTGTCGGGTGACCGGATAAAGGCCATCCGCCCATCGCGTGGCGGGCGGTTGATGGTGACGCCCTGGCTCTGCAGCGACGCACACAAATCGTAGATATTGTCGACGCGGTAAGCCAGGTGACCAAAGTTGCGACCCTCACCGTAGGTCTCCGGATCCCAATTATGGGTTAGCTCGATCTGGGCGTTTTCGTCGCCTTCGGCGGCCAGAAAAACCAGGGTAAACCGCCCTGATTCATTGTCCCGCCGACTGAGCTCCTTGAGGCCCAGCTTGTTGCAGTAAAAATCCAGAGAGGCTTCAAGGTTGCTGACGCGCACCATGGTGTGGAGGTATTTCATAATCTATCTCCCGAGAATTGCCGGGCGGTTAACGCGTAACACGCCCTGTTTAGCGAAGGGCAGGGTTGACCACCAGGCGAAGCGGAACATATTCGCCCGACTGGTTCCAGTCACCTTCAATGGCGATGATCTGGCCGTCTTCTGCCCGAATCAGGTTGCCATAATACTCGACCTGAATGCTGCCCAGTCTGATGGTGATCTGCTGGTCCCGGATGCTGATACTGTCGATGGGCAGCCCACGGCGAAACTGGCTGGGGATGTCCAGGGTACCTGTGTGCGGCGAATGTTCATCGGCCTTGTCAAGGTTGAAAACCACATCAATGGGATCATATTGCGCGGCAACCAGTGTGCCCCGCCATTGACCGCTGAGGTCCTGTGCCAGGGCACTGGAGCTGATCAGGATGGACAGGCCGACGCCAGCCAGGAGAGCCAGGTTGAATCGCTTTGGTAGGATCATGCACACAGCATAGCGCGCGGCTGCCAATAAAAAAAGAGGTTGTTGCCGGTCGGCAACAACCTCTGCAGTAAGCCTGATCCGCAAGCGCTATTTCTTGAGGTATTCAAAGGTCAGGTTATAGGCCACATTGGTGGTGATCGGTCCGATCACGGTTTGTGTGGTGGTGGTCGCAGAGAACTGGGCCCGGTAGAAAACCCGGTCATCGCTGACACTGACTTCGCTGATCTGGAAACTGCTGAAGGTACTGGTATCAACGCCCTCGGCATCTTTCAGAGCCTTTTTGACATCATCTTCCAGGCTGTCGAGTTCGGTGTCACCAGGCGCCGGGATGCTATCGATTTGGAAGGTGAACGGTGTGCTGACACCGCTGGTTGATACTGTGCCGGAGATGGTCAATGTATAGTCGCCATCAGGTATCTCCACGACCGGTTCATCAATCGGGTCAACCGGTTGCCCGGTCAGTTCCGCCAGCGTATTGGCAACAGTGCCAATGGTCACCGGGGCGTCGCCAAACGCGCCTCCCATGACATAAACGGTACTGTCCTTGATACCGATATAGGTTGTGGTGCTGGGATAGTAGCGATAGACGTAGCCATCCAGGATGCTGAAGGCGCTGTCAACGGCTGTACTCGGAAAAAGATCGGCATGCAGCTCTTCGGCTTTTGCTACCAGTTGGCTGATCTGACTCATGTTCGGCGGCGTGCCTCCGAGTAGACCGCAACTGGTGGAATTGCTGGTTTTGCTGCCAGTGAACTGACCCAGAAAAACATCGGCTGTGGACATCACGTTGGCTTCATTAAAGCTGCCGGAGGTCACATCGGATACTGCCAGTTTGACGCCCAGTGCCGGTATGTTCCAGATTGCTTCCGCGCCCGATACCGTCGGCCCGCTCAATACCAGGTCGGCGATACAGACCGTGCCACCGCCGGCGATGACCATGTCGATGGTTGTGCCATTGGCCAGCGGTGCGTCGGTTTGAGCCGACCCGAAAGTCAACGAATAAGTTCCTTCCAGGGACGCGGGTATTGATGCTGACTGCGCAAACCCAGTGCTGCTGCCCAGCATCATGGCGCCTGCTCCACAGAGTGCCAATACCCGGCGCAGTTTGTTCTTGAAAATAGCCATTGCTCTTGCTCCATTGCCATCTTGATTCGTTGAGGTTTATTGCACGCCGGTAGGGTAGGTCATACGCCGGCCTGCGGGCACCCCCTGATCGGGGGGCAGGGTTAATACATCGGGGAAAAATGCTACTATTCGCATCCGGCCAACAGGTGACTCACAGACGTCAGGGAAAACGGTATTTATGGCAGCAGACAGCAAAGGCAAATATGTTCTGACAGTGTCCTGTCCGGAGGCGAACGGTATTGTTCGTGCGGTCAGTGATTTTCTGTTTCAGCGCGGGGCGACGATCAGCGAGGCGGCGCAGCACCGTGATCCGGTCATTGACCGGTTTTTCATGAGGGTGGAGTTCGAGGAAGTGGAGGCTCACCTGCCGGCCACGGACAAGCTTGGCGAAGACTTTGGTGCCATCGCCCAGCGTTTTGACATGCAATGGAGCTTTTTCGACCTGAGCAGGCGGCCAAGACTGCTGCTGGCTGTGTCGCGTCACGGGCACTGTCTGAATGATATTTTGCACCGCTGGAGTGCCGGTGCGTTACCGGCCGATGTCGTTGGTGTGGTCTCCAATCATGAGGACATGCGAGGCATCACTGAATGGTATGGGCTGGATTATTTCTACCTGCCCCTGACCCCGGAAACCAAGGCGGCGCAGGAAGCCGCCATGCTGGATGTTGTCACTGACAAACAGGTCGATGTGCTGGGTCTGGCGCGCTACATGCAGATTTTGTCCCCACGCATGTGCGAGGTAATGGCGGGCCGCATCATCAATATCCACCATTCCTTTCTGCCCGGTTTCAAAGGCGCCAATCCCTATCGGCAAGCCTACATGCGCGGTGTAAAGATCATCGGCGCAACGGCTCACTACGTCACCACAGATCTGGACGAAGGGCCCATTATTGAACAGGCAGTCGAACGCATAGATCACAACTTTGATATCGATGAGCTAATGCAGATTGGCCGGGACGCGGAGTGTGCGGCATTTGCCCGCGCCCTCAAGTGGCATTGCGAGCACCGCATCATTGTCAATGGCAACAAAACTGTAGTGTTCAGATAGAACACGGGCGATCTCAGCTCGCGTCCCTGATCTGGTTCAGGGCGATTCACGGCAGGCGGGAGGATATTAATGCTGATTGCGTTTGGTACGCTGGCCGGAGGGCTCGGCCTGTTCCTGCTGGCTGTGTCAATGATTACCGATGGCCTTAAACTGGCAGCGGGCGGCGCACTGCGGGAGATTCTCGGCCGTTCTACGGCCACCGTCTGGCGCGGCATTTTATCCGGCGCATTGCTGACCAGTCTGGTGCAGTCTTCAAGTGCCGTGACAGTGGCCACGATCGGTTTTGTGAATGCCGGTCTGCTGAGTATTCATCAGGCGCTGGGCGTAGTGCTGGGCGCGACTGTCGGCACGACCATGACCGGCTGGCTGGTATCCATGGTCGGGTTTCAGTTCAGCATCACCGCGTTTGCGCTGCCGCTGGTAGGCGCGGGTATGGTGATGCGGCTGGTGGGGCCGTCGCGTCGCCTGGGAGCCCTGGGCGAAGCCATCGCCGGGTTCGGCCTGTTTTTTATTGGCATTGATTTTTTGCGAGGAGCATTTGCGGGCTTTGCGCAGCATATGGACCTGGCCAGTCTGTCCCCCGAAGGGTTTGCGGGCGCCATTATCTTTGTGGGTGTCGGTTTCGTGATGACCTTGCTGACACAATCCTCGAGTGCCGCCATTGCCATTACCCTGACCGCGTTGACCGGAGGCGTGATCAGCTTCCCTGCGGCGGCTGCAGCCGCAATTGGTGCTACCGTTGGCACCACCTCCACGTCAGCGCTGGCGGTTATCGGTGCGACATCCAATGCCAAGCGCGTCGCAGCTGGCCACGTTGTGATCAATGGCTTTAATGCAGTACTGGGCATCATGTTGTTGCCGGCGATTATCTGGCTGCAGTCGGTGTCCACCAGCATGCAGCAGTACCCCGCTTTCAGTCTGGCCCTGTTTCACACCAGTTTTAATGTGTTGGGCGTACTGCTGCTGATTCCCATAGTGAAGCGCATCAGCGCCTGGCTGGAACACCGGTTTGTGGTGTTGTCCGAAAAACTCGGGCGGCCACAGTATCTGGATAGCAACGTCATGGTGTCGCCGGCGCTGGCCATGGATGCTTTTTTTCTTGAGCTCAAACGCATGGCCGAACTGACCCGGGCTCATGCCGTGGATGCGATCAATAACGAGGGTGCACCAGGTGCCGAATTGCAGGCGCAACATGACGGCATTCGGCAGCTGGTGCGCTATGTTGAAAAATCAGTGACAGACCTGGAAAAAGACCGTCTGAGTACGGATGTGGCGATGCAGCTGCCAATGATACTGCGGATTGCCAATTATGTTGATGAGGCGGTTGCGCACGCCCAGGCCAGTGCGGAAACGGATGCCGATGTTGAATATTTGCTGCATACAGAAGAAGGTGAGCACATACTGGCTTACCGGGCCGCTGTGCTCAAACATCTGGACTTGTGCAACCCCGACCGTGGCGACTTCAGTGCGGCCGAGGTAGACGACGCCTATCAGGCCTTGCGGGTCACCTGGCGAGACCTGAAAACCGGCCTGCTGGATGCCAGTGTCCGGGGCCGGTTGCCGGTCCAACGCCTCAACCCGGCAATTGACAGCTTGCGCATGATGCTGCGTGTCGCTGAGCGGGCCACCCGCATTGCCATTCGGCTCTCTGAACTGGGGCGGGCAGTGCCCGCCGTGGCCGGAAAAAGCACTGTTGAAGAGCGAGCGGTCAGCGACCAGGCAGAGACGGAATCCGGGGCCGATTGATCTTGTATGTCAGCTTTGTCATATATTTGTCATACACGGTCGTTATAGTGGCACACGTGATCGCTGATTCACTTTTGTTGCCCTGAAGGAGATCGTACATATGTTGAAATACAAACAAGCTTTGGCCGCCATCGCGGTAGCGGGTTCCCTGTCACTGTCGGCGCAGGTAATTGCCGATGTTGATCCGAACCTGCCCGACTACGAGCGCGTCTCCGGTGTTTCCGGCAACCTGTCCAGTATCGGTTCCGACACGCTCAACAATCTGATGACGCTGTGGGCGGAGGAATTCAATAAATTTTACCCCAACGTCAATGTCCAGATTCAGGGAGCCGGTTCCTCGACTGCGCCGCCCGCACTGACCGAAGGTACAGCCATGCTGGCGCCCATGAGCCGCGGCATGCGTCAATCCGAAATCCAGGCTTTTGAAGAAAGGTTTGGCTACCCGCCGACCGAGCTGCCCGTGGCTGTGGACATGCTGGCAGTCTATGTCAATCGTGACAACCCCATTGAGAGCCTGAGTCTGCCGCAGGTTGACGCCATATTTTCAGCGACCCGTCGGTGCGGTTATCCCCAGGATATTACTCGTTGGGGCGATCTCGGTCTGACCGGCGACTGGCAAAACCGTGATTTTGCGCTCTACAGCCGAAACGCGGTTTCCGGTACCTACGGGTTCTTCAAGGACAACGCCATGTGTGGTGGTGATTTCAAATCCAGTATTAACGAGCAGCCCGGTTCATCATCGGTTGTGCAGGGCATTACCGAGTCCATCAACGGCATCGGTTACTCAGGGATTGGCTACCGCACGTCGGGCGTGCGTGTGATACCGCTGGCGGCCACCGAGGGCGGCCAGGTTTTTGAAGCGACCCCGGAAAATGCGGCCAGCGGCGACTATCCGTTGTCCCGCTACCTGTTTGTCTACATTAACAAGCACCCCAATCGCGAGCTGGACCCGATGACACGTGAATTCGTCAAGATGGTGTACAGCAAGCAGGGGCAGGAAGTTGTGGATCGCGACGGGTTTGTCACGTTGCCGGCAGTACTGACCAACCGCATTTTGGCCGAATTGGGGATCGAGTAAGCCTGTCATTAAGGTGTCATGCAGATGATCTAGTCTGCAGACTCTCCCCTGGGAAGATTGAGCGACAAGGATGTCGACCTTTTTTGGGAATAAGACAGTCTTGTCACAAAATCGTCATACTGAGTTGGTATGATTCGCGTCGACATTGATCGTTGAAGCTGGAATCAGCCAGACCTAGAACCAGGACCAGGACAAACCTCGCCGATGACCGACATCTCCCCAGATTTACCTGCCCCGGGCAAGAGCAGCAAGAGTCTGTTGCCTGATCACGACCGACGCCAGGCACTGCGCAAGAAGCGTATGCGTCGCGACAAGATGTCGCGTTGGGGCATTACTGCGGCAGGGTACGGCGTGGTGCTGGCGCTGGCGACCATCTTCATTTACCTGTTTTACGAAGTTGCGCCCATTTTGCGGGGCGCCACTGTGACGCCGCAGGACAGCTACAGCATTCCTGATACCGGTGCACAGACTTATCAGTTGTTGCTCGATCGCTACGAAGAGCTGGGTATCCAGTACACGGACCGCGGTGAAGCGGTGTTCTTCGACGCCAATACCGGTGCCGAATCCCAACGCTTTGCCATGCCGGTACCGGACAATGCCCAGGTGACCAGCTTCGGGTCTGCCGAGGCCATTTCCAATACCGTCGCGTTCGGTTTCAGCAACGGTGAGGCCATCGTTGCCCGTCATGGCTTCCAGATCACGTTTCCCAACGATGAGAGAGATATCAACCCGCAAATGGAGTATCCCCTGGGGGAGACGCCACTTGTTATCGATGAGCAGGGCAGAGCACTGCGCCTGGTCGCGGTTGAGAACATGCAGAGAGGCGCGGGGGGCACTGCTGTTGCAGCGGTGACCGAAGACGGCCGCCTGCTGCTGGCCAATATGACCACCCGCACCAATCTGCTGACTGGCGCAGTGCAGGTAAACCGCACGGTGAACACTTTACCGCCGGTCCCCGGGCGTGCACAGAAACTGTTGCTGGACAAGTCACTGAGCAATCTGTTTGTACTGGATGATCAAGGTCTTGTGCATTACTACGATATTTCCACTCCCGCGCAGGCACGACTGGTCCAGTCAGTTGATGTCGGTGCCGGCAGCCGGGTGACTGCTGCCGAATTTCTGGTGGGTGCAGTGTCCATCGTTTTCGGCACCGAGCAGGGTAATCTGAGTCAGTGGTTTCTGGTCCGTGACGAACAAAATCAGTACCGACTGGAAGAGGTGCGTCAATTCAACTCGCACGGTGCAGCCATTACATCAATAGCGCCCGAATACACACGAAAAGGTTTTGTCGCTGTTGACGCTGCCGGTCAGTTGGGAATCCATTATGCCACGTCGGCCCGAACGCTGTTTCTGGATAGCGTTTCCGAACAGCCCCTGCAACAGGTTGCCATCTCGCAAATCAACAGCGGTCTGTTGTGGCTGGACAGCCAGGGACAGGTGGTCAGCGCCGATCTCTGGAATGAGCATCCACAGCTGTCCTGGGATGCCTTGTGGAACAAGGTCTGGTATGAAGGTCGTGCCGATCCCGAGTACATCTGGCAATCATCGTCCGGGTCTGACGAGTTCGAATCGAAATTCAGTTTGACACCCTTGACGATCGGAACCCTGAAAGCCGCGTTTTACGCCATGCTGTTTGCCATGCCGCTGGCTATCGCCGGTGCCATCTATACCGCTTACTTCATGACGCCAAAGCTGCGCGGCGTGGTCAAACCCAGTATTGAAATCATGGAAGCCCTGCCTACGGTTATTCTGGGCTTTCTGGCCGGCCTGTGGCTGGCGCCGTTTGTCGAAGACCATCTGCCGGCCATATTCAGTTTCTTTATCCTGATGCCGATCATGATGCTGGTGTTTGCCTATGCGTGGGGACGATTGCCTGGCTCCATCCGCAATTGTGTTCCCGATGGCTGGGAAGCCGCGTTGATGGTGCCACTGATTTTGCTGTTTGGCACCCTGTGCATCCAGCTCAGCCCCTGGGTCGAAGTCTGGTTCTTTGATGGCAGCATGCGACAATGGTTCACGGACATCGGCATCACCTATGATCAGCGAAACGCCTTGATTGTAGGCATTGCCATGGGCTTTGCGGTGATCCCGACCATTTTCTCGATCGCTGAAGACGCAGTGTTCACCGTACCACGACACCTGACGCAGGGGTCACTGGCGCTGGGTGCCACGCGCTGGCAGACAGTAATGGGTGTGGTGTTGCCAACCGCCAGCCCGGGCATTTTTTCCGCAGTGATGATGGGTTTCGGCCGTGCTGTGGGTGAGACCATGATTGTTTTGATGGCCACCGGTAACAGCCCTGTGGTCAATTTTAATATCTTTGAAGGCATGCGCACGCTGTCGGCCAATATTGCCGTGGAATTGCCGGAAACGGCGGTGGGTTCTTCGCACTTCCGGGTGCTGTTCCTGGCTGCACTGGTGCTGCTGGCACTGACATTTGTGGTTAACACGATCGCTGAGATCATTCGGCAGAGATTGCGGCTACGCTACAGTAATCTGTAATTCGCTGGTCATCACCACAGGTGTTTCTGTGGTTGATGAACATAGAGAGAAAATGGCATGAGACAATGGTTTAAAAGCGGCACACCCTGGATCTGGCTGAATGGCGGCGCCGTTGCCATGTGCATGATCATGGTAATCGGACTGATAGGTCTGATTGCAGTCAGGGGCTTTGCCCACTTCTGGCCAGCGGATGTGGCGGTTGTCGAGATCACCGACGCCAGTGGTGAGCAGACCGCCATCATGGGTGAACTGGTGCGTAGTCAGGTTATCTCTGCCGCCGTGGCGCGCGACTCCGGTGAATCTGTGCCCGATGATATTGATCTTGTCACCCGCCACCTGTTCAAGCTGGGCAACCGGGATCAGACCGGCCGCGATTTCGTCTGGTTTCTGGAGCTGGGCATGTCGCCCTGGCAGTATCCCGAGAATGTGTTTGTCATCGAGCGTCGAGAGTGGGGTAATTTTTACGGCCAGCCTGTGGCCCTGTTGCGCGAAGGCAATCTCATCAGCACACCTGAGGATGCCGATTTCTGGTCGCAATTGCAGGCGTCAGTCGATCGCAGTCTGGACCTGTTCAGTGAAATCCGCCGCCTGGAACGGGGTGAGATCGGCCGCATCAATACCGGCATCGAACGATTGCGCCTGGATGAGCGAAACCTGGAGCTGAATCCGCCGCCTGCCGATGTTGAAGCGCAGGAGCGTGCGCGGATTGCTGCTGCAGCCGACCGCTTCGATACGGACTATGCCGTGCTGCGTGAAGAGCTTGATGCCATCTATCAGAGTACCCGGCGAGACACGCTGCGCATGGTAACTGCTGATGGCACAGAAGTGGATATCACAATGGCCACCATTGTCCGTGTTACCGCGCCCAATGCCATGTCTGTGTTTGCCAAACTGGTGCAGTATGTTGAGCGGTTGTGGGAATTCCTGACCGATGAGCCACGAGAGGCCAATACTGAAGGGGGGATTTTCCCTGCGATCTTTGGCACTGTGGTGATGGTTATGGTGATGTCCATTATTGTGACGCCTTTTGGTATTCTCGCCGCCATCTATCTGCGCGAATATGCCCGGCAGGGCACCATGACGCGTATTATCCGCATTTCAGTCTACAATCTTGCAGGTGTGCCCTCCATTGTTTATGGTGTATTTGGCTTGGGCTTTTTTGTCTATTTCCTGGGCGGCAACATCGACCAGCTGTTCTATCAGGCGTCCCTGCCGGCACCGACCTTCGGCACGCCTGGTCTGTTCTGGGCATCGCTGACGCTGGCGCTGCTGACCTTGCCCATTGTCATCGTGTCCACCGAAGAAGGTCTGGCGCGTATCCCCAGCACCATCCGGCAGGGCAGCCTGGCTCTGGGGGCAACCAAGTCCGAGACATTGTGGAAAGTCATTGTGCCACTGGCCACACCGGCGATGATGACCGGCCTGATTCTGGCGATCGCGCGTGCTGCTGGCGAAGTGGCCCCGCTGATGCTGGTAGGCGTGGTCAAGCTGGCGCCGACATTGCCAATTGACGGCACGTTTCCCTACATTCACCTGGAAAGAAAAATAATGCACCTGGGCTTTCATATTTACGATGTCGGCTTCCAGAGCCCGAACGTAGAAGCCGCGCGCCCGCTGGTCTACGCGACCGCGCTGGTGCTGGTGATGCTGATTGTGATCCTGAATCTGACGGCTATCAGCATTCGTAACCATTTGCGTGAGCGCTACCGAAGCGCTGGCGACTAAACCATTAAATGAAGAGTAACGCACGATGACAACTCAGACTGCCAACAATAATTCCGGTTCGACTGATGCCCGTGAGCGGCCGGTCGTATCGGCCGCCGGCGCCCGCAAGATGGCAGATCGCGAAGCGCTGTCGCTGGCGGATGAAACATCCAAGATTGAGGTCAACAACCTCAATCTTCATTACGGCAACGACCAGGCGCTCAAGGACATCAGCCTGATTGTGCCGGAAAAGCGCGTGACTGCGTTTATTGGACCCTCGGGGTGCGGCAAATCAACGCTGCTGCGGTGCTTTAATCGTATGAACGATCTGGTGGACATCTGCAGGATCGAAGGCGAAATCATCATGGACGGCAAGAATATCTATGACCGTGATGTCGATGTGGCCGAACTGCGCCGCAGTGTTGGCATGGTGTTCCAGAAACCCAACCCCTTTCCCAAAAGCATTTATGAAAACGTGGCCTACGGTTTGCGCCTGCAGGGTGTCAGTTCACGTCGGGTGCTGGATGAAGTGGTGGAAAAATCCCTGCGCGCCGCTGCCCTGTGGGACGAGGTCAAAGATCGGTTGCAGGATAACGCCTTTGGCATGTCCGGTGGTCAGCAGCAACGTCTGGTGATCGCGCGTGCGATTGCCATTGAACCGGAAGTCATTCTGCTGGACGAGCCGGCCTCTGCACTGGATCCGATTTCAACGTTGAAAATTGAAGAGCTGATCAACGAGTTGAAACGTGACTACACCATCATCATCGTCACTCACAATATGCAGCAGGCGGCCCGCGTGTCGGATTACACGGCCTTTATGTATATGGGTAACATGGTAGAGTACGGAGATACAGACACGTTATTTACCAACCCGTCCAAAAAACAGACCGAAGACTATATTACTGGTCGTTACGGTTAGGGCTACTGCTGCCAAACCCATCGTAGGAGGGCGTCACCGAGTTCCTGTCCGGGACCGGTGTGGGCCTGTGTGTGATTAATCAGCGCCACCACGATATAGTGTTTTCCTGATCGAGCGTGCACATAACCGGCAATGCCCGCGACATCGTTCAGTGATCCGGTTTTCACGTGGACGCTGCCATGTCCGTCGCCGCTGGTCAGTCGATCCTGCATGGTGCCATCCAGTCCCGCCAGCGGCAAAGAGGCAACAAATTCAGGCATGGTCGGAATTGCAAAGCCACGCAGCATGATCGCGCCCAGCAGGTCTGCAGTAAGACGGGTGTCGCGGCTCAGGCCGGAGCCGTTGGCCATCATCAGTGAACTGTGATCAATGCCGACATCACTCAGATAGGCGCGGACCGCGTCGATGCCAGTGTCTGTGCTCGCTGGTGCGCCGCCATGTTGCAGGGCGAGCGTCAGCAATAACTGTCGCGTCATCATATTGTTGCTGTATTTGTTGATGGACTTGATGATGTCGGCCAGAGGTGGTGATTGCCACACCACAAACGGCAGAACTGTCGCATTATCTGCCAGATCACTCAGGGATGCTTCGCGAAGCTGCCCGTCAAACTCGCCCCCCAATTCACGCCACAGTGCCTGAAACAGACCAAAATTGTACTGTTCGGGATCAAGCACGGCACGCGTCATGCTGTACTCACCGCAACTTGACGGGTGCTGCCCGCTAAAAATGACGGTGTTGGTGGCTACGTCTTCGTTGAAGCTGATGCCACGCTGGAAACCGGTGCACGGGCCATCACGCAACTGCAAGCGATTGTCTATGGTCAGATTGGGAAGATTCGGGTCGCTGCGCACAATGACATCCCGGCCGTTGCCATGCGGATAAAAGTAAAAATTGACGACCTGAAAATTGAACAGCAGGGCTTCGGGCAATACGTTGTAGGCCCGGCCTGACTGATTGTCTACCGCACTACCAGCGCGAACAGAAGCATCGAACAGGCTGTTGTCAACAATCAGGTCTCCGGTGATTCGCTGCACCCCTCGGCGCTGCAGCATCTTGAGCATACTGCGTACATTTTCCTCGACCAGAAACGGGTCGGCGCCGCCCCGAATCAAAAGATCGCCCTGTAAAGTGCCCTCGCTGACCGTCCCCAGAGCGTAAATTTCGGTTTTCCAGGTATAGTCCGCGCCCAGTACCTCAAGGCCAGCCAAGGTCGTCAGAGTCTTGATTGTTGAGGCTGGATTCATCGGCAATGCAGTGTTGACCGCCAGCAGGGGAGTCGGGTTGCCCACTTCCTGCACCAGCAGCGCATAGGCATTATCAGGGAAGTTGTGACCGGCAGTGACCACACGCACCGCTGCCGGCAGGTCGTCAACATTCTGGCCGGATACTGCCTGTGTCATCCAGACAAGCCCTGCCAGTATGGTGTGGGTAACAATCTTCTTTAGGCGCTGTACGAGAGGCATGATTTATTTGTGGCGTCCTTCATTGGTGGAGGCTCAACTTTCACTGCCTGGCAGCATCGTGTCAAGCAGTTCCGAGCTTCGGGCAGATCGCCGGATCAGGGAAAGTTCATGATACGTTTTTTGGTCTGTGTGGTCCCCAGCTGATTATCAACCATGTCTATGGCGGCTTTGACGCGCGCGCCCGTGGAGGTAAGTTCTTCACGACCACCCGCTGGATCAGTGGGCAGCGCGGGGGTGAAAAACGTCACCGTCGCATTTTGAGTGGCACGCGCGTAGTCGTAGGGTTGATCCCCATCCCCGTCACCGTCGCAGTCCAGAAAGGCATTTCGCCGTTCGCGGCTCAGGCAGTCAGGATGGGTAAGCCGGTGCTGACGATCCTGCTCGGCACGATTGCGCGCTGCTGTGCGCAGGTCAGTCAATGACGGCAACTGTATCTGTGGCGTCTCCGCAGGCGCTTCGGCGATGCTTTCGGAGGGCTGTTCCTCGGGCATCGGGTCGTTTGTTGGTGCAGGTCCCGGGTTGGTGGCCGGAGGCCGTTCCTGTGTCTCTGGCGGGCTTTCAGCGACGGTCTCAGCGACGGTCTCAGCGACGGTCTCAGCTGCGGCTTCCACCGGCGGCGGTGGCTGAAAGCGGATTTGTATGCTGGGTCGGGCAACGGCCGGCTCGGCCTGGTAGACGTCACGACTGGCCACATAGGCAGCCATGAACAGAATAACGGCGTGCGCCAGGACGCTGATTAGCACAGTGGCTGACAACAGGCGGTGGGATGCCGGTTCTGCGGTGTTCCGGGTGTCGTCATCAAAGGCCAGGTCGCTCAGGATGCTGGGCTCGATGCGGTTGTCCGGCGAGTTGTAGGGCAGCTCGGGAGAGGCCATGGGCGGGCTTTTGTTGTTCGCAATTATGCTGGTTTGACTGCTTTTTCTGTCGTCGGTTCCATCCCGGTTCGGGCGGGGGGAGGTGATGGCTCCAGGGAAGTACTCCGGATTCCGGCCTGGCGCTAAGGATATTGCCTCTGCGGAGACGCCCGTGAATACGTCCATGTAGGGCTCGTCGCCAGCCTCCCTGCTGGCGGCGCTCCACAGAGGCAATATCCTCATCCCCAGTCCTCGCTGCTGTGGCAGCTCAAGGGTTAGCACTGGCACCATGGCGTGGCGACATTCGCGGACACCTGTAAACGCCATCTGACCGCCGCCCAAACCTGCTGCAGTGGCATCGTCGGTAAAGCCTTGGAAAATCGTCACCAACACGAGTCAACGGACTTGCTGGAATGGATAGCACAAGGACTAGCACTGGCAGGAGGCACTGCCGGTGTGGGGTGGCGACTTGAGGGGCGTATGCGACCCTTGGACGGTCGCATCCGAGCCCCCCATGGATGGGTTCACGGGCGTCCCCGAAAGGCGCCACCCCATGCCGGTAGGGCCGGAATCCGGAGGGCTTTCTGAGATCCATCACCTCCCACCACCGGGACCGGAAATCAGGCGTAATACTAAATCCGCCTACAACATCGGAGCCAGGAAACGGGCAGTATGCGACCTTTTGCTTTTGGCGACCTTCGCCGGCGGCCCCTGAGCCACCAGCTTGCCACCCGCATCACCGCCCTCAGGCCCAATATCGATGACCCAGTCCGCCTCGGCGATGACATCCAGGTTATGTTCGATGACAATCACCGTATTGCCCGTGTCCACCAGCCGGTGCAGCACCCGCAGCAGTTTCTCGACATCAGCCATGTGCAGCCCGACGGTGGGTTCATCCAGCACGTAGAGTTTATGGGGCGGTTTGCTGCCGCGCAGGCTCAGATGTGGTTTGGCCTTGGCCAGCTCAGCGACCAGTTTGATACGCTGTGCTTCGCCGCCGCTCAGGGTCGGGCTCTGCTGGCCCAGGGTCAGGTAACCCAGGCCCACATCCTGCAGCAGGCGCAGCGGATGATAAACCGAGGGCACCGCCTCAAAAAACTCAACCGCCTGGTCGATATTCATCGCCAGTACCTCACCGATATGTTTGCCTTTGTACTGCACGGTCAGGGTTTCAGCATTGAAGCGCCAGCCGCCGCAATCTTCGCAGTCTACCCGCACGTCAGGCAGAAAGTTCATTTCGATTTTCTGCATGCCATTGCCGGCGCAGGTTTCACAACGCCCGCCGGGCACATTAAATGAAAAACGGCCCGGCAGGTAACCACGCAGGCGCGCGTCGACCGTATCAGCGAACAGTTTGCGAATGGTGTCCCAGATGCCGATATAACTGGCCGGGCATGAGCGCGGCGTCTTGCCGATAGGCGTCTGGTCCACCTGCAGTATCGAGTCGATATCCTGCCAGCCGTTGATGTCATCGCAGCCATGCCACTTGATGGCCTTTCGTTTTTTGCCTTTCTGCACCAGTACCTGGCGCAGGTTGTCATACACTATCGAACGGATCAGGGTGCTTTTGCCGCTGCCACTGACGCCGCTGACCGTAACCAGACGTCGCAACGGAATACTGAGTGTCAGGTTTTTCAGGTTGTTCAGTCTGGCACCGTGGATGGTCAGAGCCTGGGGCTCCAGTGCATCACGAGCGTCCTGATCGCGAAGCGCCGTCAGCGGATGGCGTAGCGGGTTGGCGAGAAAGCGGCCAGTCAGCGAGCGTCTGTTTTTCTTCAATTGTGCAAAGGTGCCTGTCGCAACAATTTCGCCGCCGAGAATGCCGGCGCCCGGGCCGACATCGATCAGGTGATCGGCTTCGGCCATGGTGGCATCATCGTGTTCCACCACCACCACGGTATTACCGTGCTGTTGCAGTTCACGCAGCGTCCTGATCAGCAGTTGATTGTCGCGCGCATGCAGACCGATGGTGGGTTCGTCCAGGATATAGCAGACACCTTGCAGATTGGAGCCCAGTTGGGAAGCCAGCCTGATGCGTTGTGCCTCACCGCCGCTAAGTGTTGGCGCTGCCCGGTTCAGACTGAGATAACCCAGGCCAACTTTCTGCAGGAATTTGAGGCGACTGTTCAACTCGGTAATGATGTCACGGGCAATGGATTCCTGCTTTTTGTCAAAGCGAAGTCTGGCCATTGACTGGTCGGCCCTGTCTACGGACAACGCTGTCAGATCGGCAATATTCCACTGCTGGAAACGTACCGCGAGCGCTGTCGGATTCAGCCGACTACCTTTGCATTTTGTGCAGGTTTTGCCTGTTTGACCGGACTCACTGTCCAGCCAGGCAGCCTCTTCACCGGTCTGTTCTTCATCAAATTGCGCGATGATTTCGCCGGTGCCAAAACAGCTTTTGCACCAGCCATGGCGGGAATTGAAGGAGAACAGGCGCGGATCCAGATCATCAAAGCTGTCGCCGCATGACGGGCAGGCCCGCCGGGTTGAGAACAGGCTGTCTTTGCGGGCTTTTTTTGTCTGCTTGCTGGCAGCCACCATTAACAGGCCGTTGCCTACCGCGAGTGCTCTGTCGACCAGTTCGTTGAGGGTCTTTTCATGTCTTGCGTCAATCTGGCAAGTACCGATCAGGATCTCGATATTGTGTTCCCTGTAACGGTCGAGCACAGGCCAATCGTCAGCAGGCAGATAGTCACCGTCAACCCTCAGCCTGGTGAAGCCTTTGCTGACTGCCCAGGCCGCCAGCTCCTTGTATATGCCCTTGCGCGCGACAACGGCCGGCGCCAGAATATCCACGTTGATCCCTTTCCAGTCCTTCATCAGCCTTGCCAGAATCATCTCCCGGCTTTGCGGTTCAATGGCAACATCGCAGCGCGGGCAGTACTGGGTGCCGAGTTTGACAAAAATCAGGCGCAGAAAATGATAAATTTCGGTCAACGTCGCTACGGTGCTTTTGCGGCCGCCGCGACTGGTACGCTGCTCAATGGCAACCGTGGGTGGAATGCCGTGAATGGCATCAACATCTGGACGAGTTGCCGGCTGCACAAACTGCCTGGCGTAAGCATTGAGCGATTCCAGGTAACGACGCTGGCCCTCGGCAAACACAATATCAAAAGCCAGCGTACTTTTGCCGCTGCCGCTGACACCGGTGACCACGGTAAACTGGTTCCAGGGAATGCTGACGTCGACATTTTTCAGGTTATGCTCGCGGGCGTGGTGGATCTGAATGGCAGGTACGGGCCTGACTGCTTTGCGTTTGTGCAGCCCGGTTTGCGTAAGCCCTTTGCCGGCCTGCTGACGGCTTTGCTGTCGTTCCTGTTGGTACTGCACCAGTGCGGCGGCCGTATGTCCGGGCCGTCCAGCCAGAAACTCGGCAGGGCGTCCCTCAGCCACCAGCTGTCCACCGCCATCTCCGCCTTCAGGGCCGATATCGATTATCCAGTCTGCGCTGCGAATGATATCCAGATTGTGTTCGATGACCAGCAATGAGTGGCCCGCATCAATCAGTTTGTGGAAGGCCGCCAGCAGCACGCTGATGTCATGGAAATGCAGGCCGGTGGTGGGTTCGTCAAACAGAAACAGAATGCCTTTTTTTGCCGCACGTTTGCCCTTACCGCGCTGGCGGGAAACCTCCGCCAGGTGCCCGGCCAGTTTTAACCGCTGTGACTCCCCGCCGCTGAGGGTGGGCACTGCCTGGCCCAGCTGCAGATAGTGCAGGCCGACATCTACCAGCGGTTGCAGACAGCCCAGGACGTCGCTGTCGTCAGCAAAAAATTCCATGGCCTCGCTGACCGTGAGTTCAAGCACGTCAGCGATAGACAGCGCACGGCTGTCATCACGTGGATCCAGCAGCGTGACATCCAGGATTTCACGCCGATAACGGCGTCCGTTGCATTCGCTACAGCGCAGATAAATGTCGCTGAGGAACTGCATCTCAACATGCTCAAAGCCGTTGCCCGCACACACCGGGCAACGGCCATTGCCCGAATTGAAACTGAAAATGCCCGGCGTGTAGGCGCGTTCCTTTGCCAAAGGCTGGCTTACAAAACGTTTGCGGATGACATCAAATGCGCCGACATAGGTGGCCGGTATGGAGCGGGTGGTTTTGCCCAGAGGGCTCTGATCGACCAGCACCACCGTCTCCAGATGTTGGTGGCCGCTGATGGACTGATGGTCACCGGGTGCCTCTGTGGTGATGCCGAAATCGCGGCACAGACCGCGGTACAGGATGTCCCGCATCAGGGTGGATTTGCCCGAGCCGCTGACGCCGGTCAGGCAGCACAGCCCACCCAGCGGTATTGTGACGTCAATGCCCTTCAAATTGTGTTCACTGGCACCTTTGATGACGATATGTCGTGAAACCGGAGACTCATCGGCGGCGTTGATGGTGACCAGGTCCTCGACGTTCCGTTCACCACGCAGATACTGGCCGGTAAGGGAGTTCCTGTCTCGCAATAGCTGGGCGGGTGTGCCCATAAAACGCACTTCGCCGCCACGTTTGCCCGGGCCCGGACCAATGTCGATGATCAGGTCGGCGGCAAGCATCACCTGCGGGTCGTGCTCAACTACAATCAGGGAGTTGCCCGCATCGCGCAGCCGGTGCAGGATGTTGACCATGCGCTGCATGTCCCGGGTGTGCAGCCCGATGCTGGGTTCGTCCAGCACAAACAGGGTATTGACCAGGGATGTGCCCAGCGCCGTGGTCAGATTGATGCGCTGTACCTCGCCACCGCTCAGGGTTCTTGACTGCCGGTCGAGCGTCAGATAACCCAGGCCGACATCAAGCAGATAGCCCAGGCGGGAGCGGATTTCTCCCATCAACAGATCGGTGGCCTTGTCCAGATTTGCGGGCAGGGCAAGTTGAGCAAAAAACTCCGCGCACTGGGCCAAAGGCAATTGCATCAACTCATGGATGGCCAGTGGATGGTTGGACCGGTTTTTCCCACGGCCAGTCGCTGCTGCCAGTTTCCACCACAAGGCTTCCGGTTTCAGTCTGGCACCCTGGCAGGCAGTGCATTCGGTGTAGGCCCGGTAACGTGACAGCAACACGCGGATATGCATCTTGTAGGCACGGCCTTCCAGCCAGTTGAAGAATCTGCGCACGCCATACCAGACACCGTCGTCCCAGTCGCCTTCGCCTTCCAGTACCCATTGCTGCTGTTCGCTGCTGAGGTCGCGCCAGGGCACGTCCAGCGGGATGCCACGCTTGCGGGCGGCCTTTGTCATGTCCAACTGACACTCGCGATAGCTGGGGCTTTGCCAGGGTTTGACGGCGCCTTCGCTTAGGGATTTGCTTTGATCCGGAACGACCAGATCAAAATCTACGCCAATAATACGGCCGAAGCCTTTACAGCTTTCGCAGGCACCCACTGGGGAGTTGAATGAGAACAGGCTTGGCGTGGGGTCACTGAACTCGCAGTTGCAATCGGCGCAGTGCAGGCGGCTCGAGTAACGCAGTACCTGTTCAGTGGCGGTTTCCGGTGCTGCATAAATGACGACATGGCCGTTGCCATGATGCAGCGCCGTTTCAATCGCTTCGGCAAGCCTTTCCCGGTTCTCCGGGGTCAGTCGCAGACGGTCCTGAACGGCATGCACCTGGTTGTCTGTAGTGTTTTGTATGCGGGTATAGCCCTGTTGCGTCAGCCATTGCATGACTTCTTCATCGCTGAAGTTATGGGGCACTGTCACAGGCAGGCAGATATGCAGGCGGGTATCGGTCGCCACCGCCCCATACAGATCGTCGATAATGCTTTGTGTGGTGTCACGCCTGACCGGTTGCTGACAGCCGGGGCAGTAAAGGTGCGACAGGCGTGCATAAACCAGCTTCAGATAATCATTGAGCTCGGTCATGGTGCCAACCGTCGAGCGCGACGTTCTTACCGGGTTGGTCTGGTCAATGGCGATGGCCGGGGGGATACCCTCAATACTGTCAACCGCCGGCTTGTCCATGCGGTCGAGGAACTGGCGGGCGTAGGCAGAAAAAGTTTCCACATAACGACGCTGCCCTTCGGCGTAAATGGTATCAAATGCCAGAGTCGATTTGCCTGAGCCGCTGACGCCCGTGATCACAATGAGCTGGTTGACAGGCAGTTCAAGGGTCAGGTTTTTCAGGTTGTTCTGGCGCGCGCCACGAACAATGATGGATTCGATCACAGTGTTGTGTTGCTTTTTGGTCATAGGCGTTTCAGTCTGCGCGCTTGCTCAGCGTGATGCGGCGTCACGGTCAGCAAGCGCAGACTGCACACGTTCGCGGGTTTGTGCATAATTGTCACTGAAGTCGCCGCCCAGCTCAACGGCTTTCTCGGCCAGCGTCAGTGCCTGCTGAAGTTCATTTTGCTGCAGATGTATTTGTGCCAGATTGTTGTAGGCCGGTGCATAGTCTGGATGGGCATCAATGGTGCGCTGATAATGTTCGGCTGCGCCATCAAAATCACCCTGACCGTACAGCAGGTTACCAAACCCCATCAGCAAACTGCTGTTGTCGGGCCAGCGGGCCAGGCCGCTCAGGTAGGCGGGGCTGACCTGAGCGGGGGAATTATTGCCCTCAAGTGCGACAACCGCACTGAAGTAACGTTCAGGTTCGGCGCTCAGGGGCATGATGCCAGGTTCTACGACCAGCACTGCCCAATGATCGGCGCGTGCCCAGGTACGTTCAAAGGTCGTCAGGGAAAGCCGGTAGTTTTCAGTGAGTGCAGAATTCAGGATGATATGACCCTCTTGCAGGTCAAAGCCTTTGACCACGGCAAAATGCCACTGCGGATACCAGTCCAGCCCCAGATTCTGCATGACCAGCACCGGGTGACCGCGACTGACCTCGCTGAACATGGCCTTCAGGGTGGGGGGCAGTTGGTAGGCCAGCCGCCCGTAACTGCGGGCGGCGGCCACCATTTCAATCTGGAAAGAGCCCTGGCGCCCGGGTACGTAGACCAGTGGCACCAGTTCTTCGGGATTTACCTGCAGCTGGCTGGCACCCAGCACAGTTGCCAGTGCAGCCGGGCCGCACTGATAGTCTTCCTGCGGAAAAAAGGGTACATCAGGCACCAGCACTGCATCCTGGAACTGTGCGGGCGTCTCGTTCAACAACGCCGCTGATTGCGGCGGTGAGACACAGGACGCCAGCACTATCGGAATGAACAGACTCAATAACAGCTGTTTCATGCAGTTTTTTTGCTACCTTCCGTACCCGGCGGCTCAGATGCCCGGGAAAATGTCGGTGACACCGGCAAGATCAAGCAGGATGAAGATCAACAGAATGGTCAGCACTGCACCCAGTGCGCCTTCGCCGGCCGGCAACTGGTCCAGTTGACCCTGGATCTGCAGCAGTTCTGCTTCTGTCAGGTTGTTGATACGGTTTTCAATGTCCGAGGCACTGATACCATAGGCCATCATTGTGCTCTGCACATCGTCACGCGCCATCAGGTTCAGGACGCTGTCCCGTTGCATCTGCAGCTCTGACTGCATTGCCAGTTGCTTGTTGTCGACCATGTCGGCAGCCGCTGGTGCAGAAATGCTACCGGCAAGAAACGCAGCCATCATTGTGAACATTACAGGCTTTTTCAGGGTATTTATCATGGGGGGACATCCTTTTTTGTTGGTCATGGTCAGCCTCTTGAATAAGAGCTGGTGTTGGCTCGGCCATCCCGGCGAGGCGCTGATTACACACAGTTTCTCGTATGCATCATGTGCTCGACACGCCATGGATGCGTACTACGCTGCCAAGTATCCATTAACTACCCTCGACAGACAATAGTCAAGTGACATTGCCGTCTGCAGTGCTGTACTGTGACGGTGTTGACGCGGTTGGCTGGCATGTCTGTGCTAGTATCAGTGTCGATGGCAATATCAACGTAAAAACTGGAAACAATAACTGAACAGGAGTCAGGTTATGCCAAGCAAACAGCTGTTAGGATTGATTCTGCTGGTGGTAGGCGCGATATTGCTGTTTTTCGGGTGGCAATCCACCCAGTCGGTCGGGGATCAGCTGACCGAAGCCATGACCGGGCGCTTCACTGATGAGACCATGTGGTTTCTGATCGGCGGTGCCATTGCCCTGGTCGCCGGCGCGTATTACACGCTCGGCAGGCGCTAGTCACACACCGTCAGGGCCCGTCATCTCAGGAACTCAGGCATCTTTGAGGCCATTAAAGATGGTTTTGCGGGGTCGGGCCATGACCCTTTCTACCATGGGTACAAAGAAAGCCAGAGGTTTGGACTCATAGGCCGGGTCGAAGGCTTTGCCATCGTAAACTTCACAAAAATGCCGGGTGTACTCAAAGTGCGGAGAATCCCGGTATTTTTCACGCATGTTGCGATCACCACCCAGGTGGTGAAAGTAGTCATAACCCTGAAAAATCTGGTGGTGGCGCAGCAACCAGTGGTTCGCTTCAGAGACAAAAGGCTTGAGGATGGCGGCGGCGATTTCGCCATGATCATAAGTGCCCAGGGTATCGCCGATATCGTGCAGCAGGGCAACCACGACATATTCCTCGTCTTCACCTGCCTCCCAGGCTCGAGTGGCTGTCTGCAGGCAGTGCTCCAGCCGGTCAACCGGGAAGCCACCGCAATCCCCTTCCAGCAGGCGCAGGTGCTTGATAACCCGGGCCGGCAGGTCGCGGGCAAACGTCCTGAAGGCGCCGCCGATAATCTGCCAGTCCTCTTCAGTACTGGTTTCGAAGCTGGTGAAAGAGGCCTGTTTGTCTCGCATTCGGGTCCCGCTCCTGATCATTGTCAGCTGTTTGACTTGGCCTGGGATTCTAACATGAGGCCTGGCTTTTGCCAGCGTGCCTGCGGCCCTATCGCAGCTTGCGCAGTTGCTGGTTGAGTGTCGCACGGGACAGTTCGCCGACATGGGCGTCTGTCATATTGCCGTCGGTGTCAAAGAAATACGTGCTGGGCAGACCGCGGGTGTCCAGCAGGCGACCGGAAACCGCCGAGGCATCCAGCAGGACATTGTCCAGCGTCAATCCTTCGTCGGCCAGGTAGTCGGCAATCTGCTCTGTCGATTCAGCCTGATTGATAAACAGATAGTTTACCCACGTGTCCCGTTGCTGGGCAGCCTCCAGTACCGGCATTTCCCGCCGGCAGGGCAGACACCAGGTGGCCCACAGATTAACCACCATGGGCTTGTCGTTGAACGACCGCAGGTTGAGCGTGTCACCGGTCAGGGTTGTCAGTGCGATAGGTGGCAGCGATGGGAGAGGTTGCTGGAGTCGGGCGATGCCCAGCCCGCCAAGCGCCCAGGCCACTGCGCCGCAGCCCACCGCCAATGCCAGAGTCCGGCGCAGCCCGGGCTGCTGCCAGGCGCGAAGGAGGCCGAACAGCGCGGCAGTGACGACGCCGGCAGCAAAATGGAAGCCACCATCGCGCACATCAATGATGCTGAGCGGATCTATCAGATAGTCATTCAGGTAAAGCAGTACAAAGGTCAGCCGGGCGCTGACAAATCCCACCACTGACATGCTGATTATGACCGGCGCCGGCTGCTGCCCCCGATGGCGACTCAGCAGCCAGCCGATCAGCAAAGCGACTGCGACACCGGCGAGTATCAGCAGTCGTTCTGCAGACAGGGCAAAGGGACCAACACTGGTGATCACTGTACTACCTCACGGCGTGGCTGCCGGTCACATAGGGTTTTTGGGGCAACAAGAACCCGGTATTATAGCATCCCTGTTCGCCGCGCGCTGCGCTTGCCAGTGGCGGTGGCCTGGCCGGGCCAATTGCATTGGTTTTTTCCGGCGTGGTGGTTTATCGTCACGGTTTGATGTAGACAAACAGCAGGACACGCCATGAAAGTCATCAGCAATCAGCGACTGTTCGATGGAGAGCAGATTCGCATTGAACACCCTTCCGAAACCTTGCAATGCATTATGCGTTTTTCCCTGTATCTGCCCCGGGGGATGTCCGCGCCAGCCAAAGTCCCCGCAGTGTACTGGTTATCGGGCCTGACCTGCACCGACGAGAATTTCAGCACCAAGGCCGGAGCACAGCGCATTGCGGCGGAACTGGGCATTGCCCTGGTGATTGCCGACACCAGCCCGCGTGGCGCCGCCGTGCCGGATGCCGACAGTTATGACATGGGGCAGGGTGCCGGCTTCTACGTCAATGCCACGCAGGCGCCGTGGAAGGCGCATTTCCGCATGTATGACTACATTACCCAGGAGCTGCCGCATTTCGTGCAGGCACATTTTCCGGTGTCCGATAAAAAGGCGATCAGCGGGCACTCCATGGGCGGACACGGTGCGCTGATTATGGCTGCAAAAAGGCCGTCACATTACTGTTCCGTGTCGGCATTTGCTCCTATCGTCAATCCCATGGCCTGCAGTTGGGGACAAAAGGCCCTGACCGGGTATCTGGGCGATGATCGCAGTGAGTGGGCACAGTTCGACAGTGTAGAGCTGATTCGTGAGCACGGCCTGTCACTGCCGCTGCTGGTCGATCAGGGCACTGCCGACGAGTTTCTGGCCGAGCAGCTGTTGACAGAAAACCTGGCGGAGGTCATCCGGGATCAGGCGAATGCCCTTATCCGCTACCAGGAAGGGTACGACCACAGTTACTACTTTATTGCGTCGTTTATTGAAGAACATTTGCGTTTCCACGCGAAACACCTGTTGGCCTGAACGCGGCAACAAATTACACCGAACAGAGGACTGATCTGATGAAAACGAGAGCCGCCGTTGCCTTTGCTGCCGGACAACCACTGGAAGTCATGGAGGTCGATCTGGAAGGCCCGAAAGCGGGTGAGGTACTGATAGAACTAAAAGCTACCGGAGTTTGCCATACCGATGCCTTCACGCTGTCCGGCGATGACCCGGAGGGTGCCTTTCCGACCATCCTGGGCCATGAAGGCGCCGGCGTGGTCGTTGAAGTGGGCGCGGGCGTCAAGTCGGTCGCCGTGGGTGATACCGTGATCCCGCTGTATACCCCGGAATGCCGGGAATGCGAATACTGTCTGCACCCGAAAACCAATCTGTGTCAGGCCATCCGCAGCACACAGGGCAAGGGTGTGATGCCTGATGGCAGCAGTCGTTTCTCGCTGGACGGCAAGCCGCTGATGCATTACATGGGCTGTTCCACGTTCTCCAACTATACTGTTCTGCCGGAAATTGCCGTGGCAAAAATCCGCAGCGATGCACCGGTGGACAAAGTCTGTTACATCGGTTGTGGTGTCACCACCGGTGTTGGTGCTGTGGTGTTTGATGCCAAAGTGGAACCCGGCTCACGGGTGGTGGTTTTCGGACTGGGCGGCATTGGTCTTAATGTGATACAGGCGGCGCGTATGGTTGGCGCCCGGCAGATTGTTGGTGTTGATATCAATCCCGCCAAGGTCGAGCTGGCACGCAAGTTTGGCATGACCGATTTTATCAACCCCAGGGAAGTTCATGACGTGGTGGAAGCCATTGTCGAGACCACCAAAGGCGGCGCCGACTATACCTTTGAATGTATCGGGAATGTGAACACCATGCGCCAGGCGCTGGAAGCCTGCCATAAAGGCTGGGGTGAATCGATCATTATTGGTGTCGCCGGCGCCGGTCAGGAAATCTCTACACGGCCCTTTCAGCTGGTTACCGGGCGCGTGTGGCGGGGCAGTGCATTCGGTGGTGCCAGGGGCCGCACGGACGTACCAACCATTGTTGACTGGTATATGGAAGGCAAACTCAATATCGATGATCTGATTACCCACACCATGCCGCTGGAGCGCATCAATGACGCGTTTGATCTGATGCACGAGGGCAAGTCAATTCGTAGTGTGATTTTGTACTGAGGTATTTTCGGGCATGGCGCAACGGCAGTGCCGGCTTACAGCCCGCGCTGCCACTCTTCCCGCAGGGCGATGCGTCCGGGCTGATGAATGGCTGTACGTACCGTGTCCAGCATCCGCGCCTTGTCTTTGCCAAGCACGCCTTTCAGCACCAGATAATTCGATGCGTGATCGCTGCGGAAAATGGTGTTGTCGAGTTCCAGGTGTTCCAGCAGAACTTCCATTTCACGAAACAGTTCGGTCTTGTTGAGCTGGCGCCAGCGGCCGTTAAAATTCTTCTCAAAACGCTCACTGCCGCGAGGAAAATCGACCACCAGTGTTGACAGGTATTCGGGCTGCGCCGCATTCATCAGGCGCGCACTTTCGAGGGCGTGTCGTTCGCTGAGCTCAGGTCCACCCAGCCCGTTCAGTACCATCACTGAACTTTTAACACCGGCCGCTTTCATTTTTTCCAGAGCGGACAAAGAGCTGTCAAAACTTTCACCTTTTTCGATCAGTGACAGCAGTTCGTTATCGCCGGTTTCACAGCCTACATACATCAGGCTCAGGCCTTTTTCGCGCAGTTCACGCAGATCGGCAACACTTTTGTTTTTCAGATTGCGTGGCAGGCAATAGGCGCTGACACGGGGTTTGTGCGGCAGCCAGCGATTCAGCAGATCCATGATCTCATGCAGGCGGCGTACCGACAGAGTCATGGCATCACCATCGGCCAGAAACACCCGATAAACCGGATAACCAGCCTCGACGATGCCTTTTAACTGTGTTTCCAGCTGCGCCAGCGGTGTTGGTGCGAAGCGTTTCTGTTCTGCCGTGTACATGTCACAAAAGCTGCAGTTGTTCCACGAACAACCATTGGTGACTTGCAGGATCAGGGATTTCCACTCACTGGGTGGACGAAAGACCGGTTCGATATAGGATAAAGGATACATGTCTTGCAGTATAACACCGGGCGCGACCTTGGCGCCGGCTTCGCGTAAAATGCCGGGTTTTGGTGCTGAGAACGGTTCACATGGATATGTTTGTAGCGATGGCACTGGTGTTTGTCGGGGCATTTGTGCAGACCGCGGTTGGTTTTGGCCTGGCCGTGATCGCCGCGCCGGTACTGTTTTTTATCAACCCTGACTTTGTCCCGGCGCCGGTGACCGTTTGTGCGTTGGTACTGTCGCTGATCAATGCCTGGGCGTTCCGTGACGGTGTGTCTTTGCAGGGCCTGAAGGCAGCCGTGATTGGTCGGGTGCCCGGTTCGCTGGCCGGTGCCGGTCTGCTGTTGTTGATCGACAAGGACATGCTGGCGCTGTGGATAGGCCTGTCAGTACTTTTTGCCGTGGCGGTGAGTCTGTCGTCGCTGCGCTGGCATCCAACGCCGGGACGGATGATGACCGCCGGGTTCCTCTCCGGGTTTATGGGCACCAGTACCTCCATTGGCGGGCCACCGATGGCGCTGTTGTGGCAACATCAGAACCTGGCATTGATACGCGCCAATCTGGCAGCCTTTTTTGTGGTCAGCTGCCTGATTTCATTGGTTATTCTTGCGCCAATCGGGCATTTTGGTATGATTCACGTCTGGTTGTCATTGCCACTATTGCCCGCGACCGTGCTGGGTTACTGGGTTGCCCGCAGAACCATGCATCGATTACCGGCAGGGGCCATCCGCGGTGGCTCATTGACTCTTTGTGCGATGTCCGGTCTGTATGCGGTGGTAACCGCGCTGCTGTAAGCGCCGCCAGGCTGAATACTGTCCTGATGCGAAGTGTTGCTGTAGACTTACCGGCTACCCGCTGCTTTATTCAGCAAAAAGCGTGACTAGGGATTCATCCGGGGTGGATAGCTATGGACAATAATGTCGTGGAAAAAATAACAGATACATGGCCGCAAGACACCAGCATTGATGCTTTTCGTCGTACGTGGACTCTTGAAGGCGAACCCTTGTGGGAGCGTGTCTTTGCTGTGCATCACGAGCGCATGCAAATCAAGAACGGCAGGACAGCCCTGCGTAACCTGCAGAAGATTTTTACCTGTACTTTCCGCCTGGCCAACAGCCAGGGATTCCACTCCATGAGTTTGCGCGATCTCAGCCGTGAAACCCAGATCAGCATGGGCGGGCTGTACGCCTACATTGGCAGCAAATCCGATCTGGCCTCCGCCATTGAGGCGGTCGTGCGGCAGACCATCGACGACGTGATGAGTGATCTTGAACAACACCAGCTCGCGCCCTACCAGCGACTGAAGGCGGTTATCTGCGCTGATCTGTACATGAACGACATCATGCATCCCTGGTACTATTTCTGTTTCATCGAGGCTAAAGGTCTGGACAAGGCCCAACGGGAAGCGGCGACGCAGATGGAGCTGAAGTTTGATCAGCGGCTTGAAGAGATCTTTCTTGAGGGCATCAGAACCGGTGTGTTCCGCTATGACGGCAACCCCACGTTACTGGCAGCCAGCACAACGGCCATGCTTCAGCAATGGTATCTGAAGCGCTGGAAGTTTCAGCATCTCAAGGTGGGCATTGCTGACTATGCCAACTTTGTGTTCGGACATGTGCTGAACAGTCTGAACTTTCAAGCAGACCCGCAGCATCAATCAGACCTGAACCATCAATCAGAACCAACGGCACCTGCCGATGCGGGTGCCGCCGACGGTCAGCTCAGTCTGCATTCTCGGGCCTGATACCCTTCTTGGTGGCGTAAAAGGCGCGGATCTTCTGGATGTCCGAGTCGACGTCGCCGGTCGGGTAAAAGAAGTCTGCCAGTCCCGCTTCCTTTCGGCTGGCATCCAGATAACCCATCAATATGGGTACGCCGGCATTGTTGGCGATATGGTAGAACCCGGTTTTCCATGCCTGCACCTTTTTGCGTGTGCCTTCCGGCGGCACCAGCACCACCAGTTGCGGGTTCTGCTGATACTGTGCAGCAACCTGATCAACAACGCCATGCGCACTCCGCCGATCGATGGGTATACCCCCCAGCCAGCGCATCAGCCCGCCAAACGGGAACATGAACAGGCTGTGTTTGCCCATCCAGTGCAGCTTCAGTTCCAGCTTCAGTACCACCATCAGCATGAGCGGGAAATCCCAGTTGCTGGTGTGTGGCGCGCCGATCAAAACAAAGCGCTGGTCCTGTAGCGGTTTGCCGATAGCCTTCCACCCCAGCAGGGCCAGAATGCCAGTGGAGATGCCGCGTAAAAGCGGTGTCAGCAACGGTGTGTTAAAAATGGTGGTACGCATTATTGTTATTTTTTTGAGCGTCGAGTCGGGCATTTACCAGTCCTGCACAAAGGGATGGAAGTCTTCTTCTTTTAACACGCGCGGCGGGCCATCCGGTGTGCCCAGGTAGATGAAAGCCAGGACGCTCTCCTGCGCCGACAGCCCCAGGCCGCGGCATACAGTGGGATGGGTTGCCATCGGACCCGTGCGCCAGATCGCGCCAATGTCCTGAGCATAAGCTGCGATCAGCAGATTATTGATGGCGGCGCCGGCGGCCAGTTGTTGCTCGAATACCGGTACCTTGGGGTGGTCTCGGGGGCTGCAGATGCCGACAATGATCATTGGCGCGCGCAACGGTTTGCTGCGTAGCTTGTCAAGCTTTGCCGGTGGCAGGTCAGGTTCATCGTTCAGTGCTGCCTGTGCGAACAGATCACCCAGGCGGTCGCGAGCACTGCCCCGCAGTACCAGGAAGCGCCAGGGCCGCAGCAGGCCATGGTCAGGGGCACGCATGGCGGCTTTGAACATATTGTCGAGAGCAGACTGGGCCGGGGCGGGTTCGGTGAGCCGGGACACGGAGACCCGGTTGTGTAGCGCAGTAAGTACATTCATTCGGGAAGCATAAATCAACTGCGCAGCACAGGCCAGAGTTTTGCAGAGCGGCCGACTGACTGGCTCAGGTAGCGCCAACAACGTCAAGCTGGGCCCGCTCTGCCGCCATCACCCGACGGAAGGTCCACCACGACAGCAATGCCATCAGCACATTGCCGGCAAAGGCACCGCCGAAAAACCCCGGCAGGCCGAACAATGAGCTGCCGACCCAGGCCAGCGGTACATAGAATATAAAGAATCGGGCCATACTCAGGTAGAGCGCCACCATGGGCCGGTGAATCGCGTTCAGGGCCGAGTTGCATAATATGATCACACCTTGCATGCCGTAGCTCAGCGGCATGATCCAGATATACAGCCGGATGATACTGGCAACTTCCTCATCGCGGGTAAACACCCAGGCGATGAAAGAGGCACCGGCTGCCATCAGCACATATATCAGCAGCTGCCAGCCCAGGACAAAGCGCATCGACAGGCAGCATGCCTCGTCAATGCGATCCAGTTTGCCTGCGCCCAGATTCTGGCTGACAAAAGGCGGCAGGGTACTCGACAATGCCAGGATGACCATGCATGCCATGGACTCCAGCCGGGAACCGACCCCGAAAGCCGCTACTGCCGTCTCGCCATAGCCGGCAATGATGGCGGTCATGACGCCTGCAGCAAGCGGTGTCATCATGTTTGCGCCCGAGGCCGGGATACCAATACGCAACATCTCGCGGGACGAGGTTTTGAATACCTGTGTTGACGGTAGGCCCTTATGGATCAGCTCGTGGCGAATGGCCAGGAAGTAGAACAGGAATATGCAGGCGCCTACCCAGGAAAACAGCGTGGCCAAAGCGGCGCCCTGAATTCCCATGGCCGGCACCGGGCCCCAACCAAAAATGAGTAGAGGATCCAGCGCGGCGTTGATCAGTCCGGCGGCGGCCATGACGATGCTCGGTGTGCGCGTGTCACCGTTGGCCCTCAGCACGGAATTGGCGCAGATCAGCGCCACCAGCAGAACGCTGGTGGGCAGCCAGATATCCATGTATTCCCGGATGGCGGGCAACATGCCGGGTGATGCGCCCAGCAGCAGGAAGATCTGGTCCATCAACAGATAGCCGACCAGTGCCAGCACCCCGGCCAGCGCCATGGCTACATAGTTGGTGACGGTGGACGCTTCCTTGGCTTTTTCGATTTCGCCCCGGCCGATATATTTGGCAACCACGGCCGAGGTGCCGATGCTCAGGCCAATGGCCAGGCTCATGATGGTAAACGTGACAGGAAAGGTAAAGCTGATTGCGGACAGTGCTTCGGTGCCCAGCATACTGATAAAAAAGGTATCAACCAGGTTGAAACTGAACATCATCAGCATGCCCAGTATCATGGGGATGGTCATGCTGACCAGGGTCGATGCGATGGGGCCGTCTGTCAGTTGGTAGCGCTTGCTTGCCCTTTTTTCTGCCATATCAGGCCATCGCCATGTGTTGGTTGATGTTGTTGTGGGTGGACTATTCCTGCAGGGGCGCCTTCAGGGATTGCCTGATCTGCAGCAGGTGCTTGAAACATTTTGGGTTGGCAAACAACAGTTCTTTGCTGCCCTGGGTTTGCGGATTGCCCTGAGGATCGCTGAGCAGGGCGCCAGACTCCAGCAGGATCAGTTGCGCGGCGGCCAGTGAGGTTTGATGCTGCGGGCGACACCAGCCCGCGTCCAGGCGCCCGGCTGCTACATAGACCATGTCCAGCGGCGCGCAGCCACTCATGCGGATATAACAGGGCAGGGCCAGCAACTGGCTCTGCAGTTGTGCGAGGAAGTTGTCCTCGGCGGGCTGCGGATCCAGCCCTACGTAGGCGTTTTCCAGCGATGTCAGCTTGCCAGTGCGCATTCTGCTGTCGTTCAGCTGCGCACCAGCGCCCCTGCTGGCGCTGAACTCCTGGTTTGCTGCCGGGTTCAACACCACGCCGTGGGCAATACCCTTGCTGGTTTTCAAGGCTATGGAGATACAGAATGAGCCGAAGCCGCGCTGGAAATTGCGATTGCCGGCCAGCGGGTCGATCAGCCAGGTATTGTCGGTGTCAGCGCCTGCTGTGTAGCCGCTCAGCCGTGACTCCACACTGAAGTCAGGATAGGCTTTGCGCAGGTGATACAGGATGGTACGTTCGGCATCCACATCCATGCTGGTGATCAGTTCACCATTTTTGTCTTCGAGGATACTGACACGGTCCAGCCGGTCGCTGACGTGAATGATTTGTTCGGCAGCGCCACGCGCGGCCCGGAGGGCGATATTGATAACGGGATGCATGATATTCGCTTAACTTGTTGCCCGGCTTGAATCGGGACGTCGGTTTAAAAGACGGAGAATGATAGCAAAATGCTGGCAGTCAGTCCTTAACTAGTTGTTATAATCCCGCCCCTGACTAAAACCAACCGCTGGAGCAGTCCATTGCCGACAGAAAAGCCCAAAGGCAAACTTTCACAGGCTATCGCATCCGACCTCAGCCGGGTCCACGTGGTGCTGGTCAATACCTCTCATCCCGGCAATATTGGCGCTACCGCCAGGGCCCTGAAAAACATGGGGATACCCAACCTTCGTCTGGTTGACCCACGTGACTATCCCAGTGATGTCGCGATGTGGCGCGCCGTATCTGCGACCGATGTGCTGGAGCGCGCCAGAATATTTCCGACACTGGTTGAGGCAGTGGCTGACTGCTCGATGGTCATTGGCGCCAGTGCGCGCTCACGGCGCATGCCATGGCCCATGCTGTCTCCGCGTCAATGCGCCCGGCATGTGCTGCTTGAGACCCTGCGTGCGGCAAACGCCGGTGATGCGCAGGATGCCGGTGGCGCGCCGAACGCCAGTGGCGCGCTGAAAGCCAGTAGCGGGCAGATCGCGCTGGTATTCGGCCGCGAGGACACCGGCCTGACCAACGATGAGCTGCAACAATGCCATTATCACGTGCAGATTCCGGCCAACGAAGAATACAGTTCACTGAATCTGGCCGCTGCGGTCATGGTCATCTGTTACGAGGTGCGTATTGCCATGCTGGAACAGGCTGGTGATCCGCGGCTGGGTGCGGACGCGCCGCTGTATGATCCGGCCTCCGAAGACGAGTATTGGGATGTGCCCAAGGCCGATGGACACCAGATGGAACTGTTTTACGAGCATCTGGAGAAGGCACTTGTGGCGATGGATTTTCACGATCCGGAGAATCCGCGCCTGTTGATGCCACGCATGCGTCGGCTGTTTGGTCGTATTCGACCGGATGCCATGGAGATCAATATTCTGCGTGGTGTGCTGACCTACATCGATGAGCATGTCAGACGCGCCAACGCCAACACATTGGCCAACGACAAAGACACAGAGAACAAGCCCCCCAAGGACACCCAGTAGTATGAGCATCATGTTTGACAAAATAGCTGAAGAAATCGCCGCCCGTCCGGAGCAGGTTGCCGCCACCGTGGCCATGCTTGATGACGGCGCCACCGTGCCGTTCATTGCGCGTTACCGCAAAGAGGTTACCGGTGGTCTGGATGATATTCAGTTGCGCCGCCTGCAGGAACGGCTGATTTATCTGCGCGAGCTTGACGACCGTCGGGACGCTATCATCAAAAGTATCCGCGAGCAGGAAAAACTGACCCCGGAGCTGGAACAACAGATTCGCGCTGCCGACACCAAGACCACACTGGAAGATCTGTATCTGCCGTATAAACCCAAACGCCGGACCCGCGCCCAGATTGCCCGGGAGGCCGGCCTGCAGCCGCTGGCGGATATGCTGTTTGCCGACCCTTCGCGCTCCCCGGAACAGGAGGCGGAGGCCTTTGTTAACACCGAACTGGGTGTCGACGATGCCAAGGCGGCACTCGATGGTGCCAAACATATCCTGATTGAACAGTTCGGCGAAGATGCAACACTGCTGGGCAAGCTGCGTGATTTTTTCTGGGCCAGAGCGCACCTGTCATCGGAGCTTATTCCCGGTAAGGAGCAGGAAGGCGCCAAGTATCGCGACTATTTCGAATTCTCCGAAGCAGTCAGTAAAATCCCCTCGCACCGCGTCATGGCACTGTTCCGCGCGCGCAATGAAGGCATCCTCAATCTCAAGGTCGACATTCCGGTTGATCCTGCGGCGCCGCCGGTCAAGCACAGCTGTGAGGCCATGATTGCCGCACACTGGCAGGTGCATGATGAAGGGCGCGCGGCTGATGCCTGGTTGCAAGAGGTAGTACGCTGGACCTGGCGGGTAAAAATTCATACCCATCTGCAAACCGACTTCCTGACCCAGCTGCGCGACCAGGCCGAAGAAGATGCGATCAACGTGTTTGCGCGCAACATCAAGGACCTGTTGCTGGCTGCGCCGGCAGGCAAAAAGGTCACTATCGGTCTGGATCCGGGTTTGCGTACCGGGGTGAAGATGTGTGTGGTCGATGCCACTGGCCGGGTGCTGGATCATGGCGCGATTTTTCCCACGGCACCACAGAACAAGACCCGCGAAGCAGCGGCGGTGCTGCGTGCCATGTGTGAGAAGTACAATGTCCAGCTGATCGCTATCGGTAATGGCACGGCGTCGCGGGAAACCGACCAGTTTGTTGCGGATTTCTGCAAGGCACATCCCGAGTTCAGGCTAAACCGTATTCTGGTTAATGAAGCGGGCGCCTCGGTCTATTCCGCCTCCGAGTTTGCCTCGCAGGAGTTGCCGGATCTTGATGTAACCATCCGCGGTGCGGTGTCGATCGCCCGGCGCCTGCAGGATCCGCTGGCTGAACTGGTGAAGATCGAACCCAAGTCCATCGGTGTTGGTCAGTATCAGCACGACGTTAGCCAGGTCAAACTGTCGCGCAGCCTTGATGGTGTGGTGGAAGACCTGTCTCTTATACACATCTCCGAGCCCACGAGACAGGCAGAAATCT
>CAJXPR010000017.1 GCA_913058135.1 uncultured Gammaproteobacteria bacterium | reverse complement strand
ATTTCTGCCTGTCTCGTGGGCTCGGAGATGTGTATAAGAGACAGAATATATTCTTGACCGACGGGATCGCTGGACTGTTTGTCGTAGGCATTATTTCAGCAGTGCTTATCGCCTACGGCGTTCACTTTCTGATTTCCTCGCTCTCGATAGCCACAGGGCTATCACTCACCCCGGACCTCAAGGAAAAGGCCGCAGAAGCAAAAGCTCACTCTCTAGCCAAAGACGACAAAACACGCGAACGCGATGAAGAGGAGGAGCATCACAAATCACTGTCCATGATGGCCGTCACCAATGCCATGGGCGTATCCGCGCTAATCACGTCGAGTATCGCAGTGTTTGCCGGCAGTTATTTAGGCGCCTCGATTATTCCGCTGACCGCCGAATACGCTATTGTCGCCGGGCTGGTTGTTTGGGCTTTTTTTTTCCTGTCGATAGTACTTCTGGAATACAAAATAGTGTCCTCTGTCGTGGGTGGCCTGATGCACTCAGCGGTGAAGGGCGTTCGCGGCACTGCCAATGCGGCATCGGGCATGCTGAGCCATCCCGACAACGCAGAAGATCAGGCGCGAAAATCCGTTCGCGCCGTGTACGAGGAAGTGGACCATATCATCCGTAAAGACAATGTTGATAAAAAACTCGGCGACTACATAGACAAACTCACGCCACAGCTCCCGACCATGGATGACATGGAAAAGGAGTTAAAGCGCATCATCCGGGCCGTAGAGGCCGAGCATAAGACGACAGTGAGTGGTGATGACCTTGTTGAGGTGGTGGAACTCCACTATCGCGATCATCCGACCGTGAACACTGAGAATGCCGGCAAGCTGAAGCGTGCTGCGCAAAACCTGAAACGCAAAGTTGATAGCGCGGGCAGCAGCGACGACCCCGCGGGCACCGCGTTTGATGCGCTGGCGCCAGTTTCCGACGAAGAAGCCGCCCAGCTGCGCAAAAAGCTGTCGCAAATACTGGAACGAACCAATAATCCCGAGCTGTCTGCAGACGAGTTCAAACAGGACATCATGACACTGTTTGACGACCCCAGGCAGGGAGCGCAGAACCTCAAGGCACGAATGGCTCTGTTTGATAAACCTACCATCAAGGGGATTGTCGCGGATGTCAGCGGCCTGGACCCGGAAAAATCCGACAAGGTGGTTGAACAGGTTTTTGATGTATTCACTCGCATGCAAGGAGAAGCGGAGAAACGTAAGGCTGACATGGACCGCGCAAATGCCAGCAGTGACGGTGGCACTGGCGCAAGTGCCAGGAGCGCGGACGCCAGGTCGATGGTGAACAGAAAGCTGGCAGACTATCTCAACGGGCTGGAAAGACCCGAACTGAACTATGCCTCACTTAGAAGAGATGTCCAGGCGATCATGGAAGAACCCGGGGCAGCGCCACACATTGTTCGGGATCGATTGCACAAAATGGATCGGGAGTCGGTTGTCGCCCTGCTGTCATCGAACTCAAGAATATCCGAAGAGCAGGCTGAAAAAGCGGCGGACACGATGATCGAAGCGAGGGACAGGGCACTGGAAACATTTACCGCCGTGGAAAACGAGGTAACCCGACGGTATCAACAGGGCAAACGGAAAATGGTGATCTATACCGAGCACGTCCGTAAAAATGCCATCACAGCCGCCTGGTGGTTGGTGGTAGGCGCAGTCGTCAGTGCCGCGACGTCAGTCGGTGGCGCGCTGCTGTCGATATAGCGCAATAGAGGAAAGTCTGAAGGGTCGCTGGGAAGCGGCCCTTTTTTTATGTCTCACCTTTTTATGTTTCGTCAAGGAACAGTGCCAGGTGCTGGATGACAGTACGGCTTTCCAGACCGCCGGCCAGCGCGCCGGTGGTAACCCCCACGGTGCTGATGAAACTCGCCAGGCGGATCTGGTCGCCCAGGCTGACATCGGCCTGATCCAGGGTCGGCCAGGTCTGGATCAGATCGGCCGGGAAGATATACAGCTGGATCAGCAGCATCAACCCGCCCACTAACAGGAACAGACCGATGCAGGCCATCATGATACTGAGAAAGACAATACTGTTGGCAACAGCGAGGTGCTCGGTCACCGTGAATTTGTTCTTGCGTGGCAGAAATAACGATTGCACCTTGACCAGGTACAGACTTGCGCCAGCGATGCTGAGTATGGCATACAGCGTTGCCGTCAGGTTGCCCATGTTCAGGCCGACATCCCAGATCTCGGCGGTGAACACCAGCAGTAGTCCGGGCGCCACCGCTGCGGTGGCCAGGCCGGGCAGTGACAGCGGTAGCAGGATGGACCGGTTGCGCAGCAGCGTGCGCAGCACTTGCAGTGGATGCCGTCCCAGCATCAGGAGATGGAACACAAAGGTGTCCAGCAGGTTGCCGCCGCGCAGTTCACGTTCCGGCAAATCTTCGGCGCGCTTTCTCAGCTTTTGCTGATGGTCCTGGCTGTAGAATATCTCAGGTCCCCGATTCTCGCGGAATGCGAAGGGCGCCATCACGTCCTGTTCGCCCGGCCCGCTGTGAGGCAGGCGGCTGACATGGCCAATCAGGTGCAGTAGCAGTGACGCCGCGTTCCTGCTCAAGGCCGGCGCATCCAGGCTGTATTCCGAACTGCCGCGCGGCGTGCTGCGCAGTTGCCGCGTGGAGATCACCACGATCCTGCAAACATCAGAAGCCAGGCCGGCACTGGCGAGTTTGCGGCGCGAAACCAGCGGTGAATCGGTGATCACGACGACCATGTCGAATGGCCCTTCAGCCAACTGCTGGCCCGCCTCTTCGAGAAACGCTGAAGGCTTAAGCGGCTCGTCGCTGCTCGTGCGGGACAGCTGTGGCTGGTGAAAGGTCCACGGAATACCACTTGCCGATACCAGCGTTGGCTTGACGTCGGCCGCCAGGATCCGGGAAAAGGTGCGATGATCATCTGCCTGTGCCGGGTCACACGCGATCAGTATCCCAACGTGCATGTGGGCTTCGGGTTGACCGCCCTGAGCTTCATCAAGATCCGCCAGCAGACGTCGACCGGTGGTGAGGGCACGGACAAACCGGGTGCTGGTCACCACGCGAGTGGCGCGCAGCAACCTGACCGCACGCAACAATCTGAATGCGCGTAATGCCGGTACAAACAGGGCGATCATGGTGATGATGTTGCGACGCATGAAGCGGCGCTTGGCAGGCGCCAGGACGAACTTCAATGCGAATTCAATAATGAACAGTGCCCAGATGACGATGCCCAGACGTTCCTGAAAGACCGTCAGGCCACGCGTCAGTTCAATAATAAAAAGCCACAGCCACAGCAGCGCGAGAACGAACATGGGCGTCTCGAGAGCAGCTTCCAGCTTGATCAGCAGCCTGAAGCGTCGACGAGTGTTGTGCGCAGATGAGTGGGCCATAACGCCATAAGCGTAACACAAGGGCTGTCGGACGTTACGTCAGATTAACCTATATGTACGGTACCTATCAGTACATATACCTCAATCCGACAGATAGTATTCCACTGACACCACCACACGCACATTCTTGATATGTGGGTTGTTGCGATCCCGGTCGCTGATGCTGAACTGTCCCTGCGAGGCGTTCCTGATTTTCCCCAGTTCGCTGTTGGAATCATCGGCGAATTTGACCGCGGCAGCGCGCGCTTCACGCGTGGCTTCTTCGATCATCGCCGGCTTGATATCGTTCAGGCGGGTGAACAGATATTCGGGCTGCAGATGATACTCGGCACCGGAGAACACAATGCCTTCCCGGCCCAGGTCCGACAGCGAGCTCATCAGTCCGCGCACCAGCTCTATATCGGACGAATACACGGTCAGCGCCTGGGTGGCCGTGTATCGAAACTCGGCGCGTGAACCGTCGCCATAGGATTGTGCCAGCCGATCGGTAATCGCCGGCGGTGCCAGGGTGACGGCAGCTGCCGGCAGGCCATTGTTTTCCAGAAATTCACGGATGCTGACGTTGTTGCTGTCTATGGTGGCATACAGTGCGCCCAGATCATTGTCCGCCGCTGTGTACTGAATCGGCCAGATCACGATGTCGGCGACATGCTCCTGTTCGGCCAGACCCTTGACCGTAACGGTGCGTTCATACTCCTTGACAGTCACCGCAAAGCTGCCCAACAGATAACCCAGGCTGCTCAGGCCCAGCACAAGTGACAAACCCAGAACCATGGCACTGAAGCGGGAAACAGATCTCACAGGTACATCCTCATCGTTTAAACAGTGGCGATGAAGATAACCGATGCTGGCTGACTGTCAGCTGAACGACGGGGCTCTTTACTGGCTGAGGGCTCTTTACTCGCTGAGGGCTCTTTATTCGCTGAAGGCTCTTTATTCGCTGAGGGCTCTTTTATCCCGATAAGGGTGAGGCCGGCATCGGCAAACAGTGCCTGCCAACTCTCCAGCGTGCGGAAGTACCAGGGCGCGGGATCTGTGAATTGATCGGCCAGATCACCGCTGAAACCCTGCCAGGAACCCTGTCGCCAGCCGTCCTGATATGCCTCGTCACCGCAGGCAGTCACCGGGTGCAGCGTCTGCACAATCAATTTACCGCCGGAACGGAGCAGCCTGGGTGCAGCCTGAATCAAAGCGGCCGTTGATTGCTCGCCGATCAGGGAAAAGTTGCACACCATCGCATCGAAGCGCTGCTCGAACGGATGCAGCATCAGTGCGTCATAGGCCATTACCTGAAACTCGCCGTCGCCGGCCTGTTGTGCGGCGGCAATCAGCTCAGGCACGACATCAATCCCCGTCACCTGCATGCCCCGCATGGCCAGGGCGCGGGCCAACCAGCCTTCACCGCACCCCACATCAAGCACCGAAGCAGGGGCGAGTTCTGTCACAGCCTCGATAATCGCCGCATCGGTCACCGCTTTACGGGACTCGATCTGCTGTTCTCGCACAGCCGAGATCCACGGCGATGCGTTCCTGTGCCAGGACTGAATGATGTTGTTGTCGCTCATAGTCGGGCAAGATACCATGAAGCTCAGCGGCAAGGGAGACACTGATGCCCCGTCAGCATCGATCACAGCCAAAGGAGTCGGCCATGTCAACGTCAGCCATTTCCAAAAAAGCGTATAAAAAACGTCTGCGCAGCCTGCAGATTGAGCTGGTGAAACTGCAACGGCATTTTATTGCCGGCAACGACAGGATTCTGATCATTCTGGAAGGTCGCGATGCGGCCGGCAAGGACGGCGTGATCAAACGCATTGTCCAACATCTGAGTCCGCGGGACACCCGTGTGGTGGCGCTGGGCAAACCTTCCGATCGTGACCAGTCCACCTGGTATTTTCAACGTTACGTGCCGCACCTGCCGGCCGCCAGCGAGATGGTGGTGTTTAACCGCAGCTGGTACAACCGTGCCGGTGTTGAGCGGGTGATGGGCTTTTGTTCGCTGCACGAATACGAAGAGTTCATGAGCTCGGTGGTCGAATTTGAAAACATGATCGTACGATCCGGCGTCAAGATGATGAAGTACTACCTGGATATATCCTACGCCGAACAGGAAAAGCGCTTGCAGGCGCGCCGGGACAATCCGCTGAAACAGTGGAAGATCAGCCCGATTGATGCACAGGCGCTGGATTTCTGGGAAGACTATTCAATGGCCCGTGACGAGATGCTGGCGCGCACTCACACTGCCGCAGCGCCCTGGGCCGTCGTGCATGCTGACGACAAGCGCCAGGTGCGCCTCAACGTGATCAGCGACATCCTGACCCGTTTGCGTTATGACGGGAAGGATACGGCCCTGGTTGAGCCCGATACCCATGTCGTGCTGGCCTACGACAGGGAAAACCCCGGCAACAATCACCTGGCCCCATAAGGTGCCGACTCAGAACCGGAACGTGTAGCGGAACTTCACCGTCAGGTCAGAAAACGCCGACTCAAAGGTGTTGTCCTTGTCACGGTCCTGCATGTTGTAGTTCAGCACGATAAAACCTTCCTGACCGGCGCGCGGAATCCACTGCACGCGGGTATTGATACCCAGCTCTTCGGACAGGTTGTCGTACTGCAACAGGCTGATCCAGTACAGGGTCGACGAGAACGCAACCTGAGTCGACACCGAGGTCAATCGTGCCACAAAATCGCCCTGCGGCAGGCTGATATCGTTCCAGTCGTAATTTGCCGACAGCACAAAAAAGCGAGACTGGTTCCAGGTCACCGAGCCGCTGATATTGGTGCGCTCGCCGTTGTAGAAGTCGCCTTGCAAATAACTTAACCGGCCCGACAGACGCCGCTGGCCGCCGGTGTTAAGGCTGAGCTCGCTCTCGGAGAATTGATATCGCCCGGGCTGAATCGCGACCTGCCGGTTCTGGTCCGAGTAGATGGTAAACGGCCGCAGCACATTCTCGTCGTTGCGCGTGTGGGACAGGTTGATACCGTCACGGGTGTTGGTCTGCAGTTCCAGCAGCCGATACACCAGCGCCTGACTTTGCAGCCCGCCTTCAAGCCGTTCGATGCGCTGGGCGTCAATGCCGGCGAAGGCAGTCTGCCAGACGTCGCCGCCAAAGAAATGTGTGTAACCCACATCTGCTGTCAGATCGCGCACATCGGCGCGGTTGATGTAACCCATCGCCGGGTTGAAGTTGCGCTGCACCTCTTTGTAAGCCATGCGACCCCTCAGGCCGGTGGCATTGGGCATGCGCACACCAAAACCAAAGGACGCATCGTCGCCGTCCAGGCCGGGTGTGTCGGATTGCTGGAACCAGGCATCGGCTTCCACGGTGCGACCGCTGGCCAGACGATTGTTCAGGTATTTGAAGTCGACCCCGACCACACTGTTGTCGATATTGGACGCAGGATCACCGTTGGTATAGATAAAGCCGATACCCGAGTCTTCCAGCACGTTGGCAGAGATGCGGGTGACAAACAGGTCCGAGGCATCCACCGCGCCAAACTCATCCTGGCGAATGGCCAGGGTGCCGATATTCCAGCGGCCCACGCGGCCACTGATGCGGCCGCCGTAATTGATGTCCACCGGCGCGCCGGTTTCACTCAGACCCAGGCGTCGGGAGAAAAACGGTCGGGCATTTTCGCGGCTGCCCAGTGAGGTAGCTTCGTTGCCGCCGGCCATGCCGCCGATGTTGCCGAACTGGAACAGGTCCGAGTCATTCAGGAAAAAGTCGCGCTTCTCCGGAAAGAACAGGTTGAAACGGGTCAGGTTGACCTGGCGGTTGTCGACCTCGGTGGCAGAAAAATCTGTGTTGATGGTCAGCGCCGCGTTCAGCGACGGGGTTATACGATAAAAGGCATCCAGTGACGGTTCAGTATTGGTTTCGTTGGTGGCCGGATCGTACTCACGCCGGCGGTTCACTGACAGTGACGGCACCAGGTCCAGTCCCACGCCCTTGCTGATGCCACTGATGCCGACCATCTGCCCGGACACGCTGGGGTTGTAGGTACGGTTCTGCGACACCCAGGCCATTTCCTCACCGCGGCGGCGGATTGCGCGGCCAAAATTGAAACCCCAGGTCTCAATGGCCGGGTCAAAAGGGATGGATTTGAACGGAATTTCTATCTCGGCGATCCAGCTCTGACCATCAACGCTGGTGGCCACGTCCCAGATGGTATTCCAGTCCAGTGAGAAGCTGGTGACGCTGGTGTATAACGAGTCATGGCGCGCCGCATTAAGGTTGGTTTCAAAGCGGTAACCGGCGCGACCGGTATTGAACGGATCCAGGATTATCACCAGCCGATCATCGGAGGGCATACCCTGGCCATGGCGTATCACCGGCGCGGCAATCAGTTCCGGATTGCTGTCGTACATGCGCGCGGCCACATACAGGGCGTCATCGTCATAAACCACATAGACTTCCGTGCGCTCGGAGGTCGGCGTGCCATTGCCCGGCCGGGTCTGGTGAAAGTCGGTGATGACGTTGGCCTGTTGCCACACGGCATCGTCAATGATGCCATCAATCACCGGTGGCTGATCGACCCGTACCGCGCGGAATTGCCGTGGTGCGTTGGTTGGCAATGATGACGTGTCGTCAGGGGCTTGCGGGGGCTGGGCCGACGCAGAGACACTGACAGCAGAGGCACAGATCAACAGGCAGGCGCCTGATACAGCGGCGATTTTGATTGGCATTATTTAAACCGTCCCGACTTCATAAACCACAATGGCAAAATAAGCGCATGATATTAATGCACTTTCGCAGATAATGTAAGCAATTCCGGTCAGCAATGGATGGTTTTGCGACAGGCGGCGGGCTGTTCGCAGGTCGGGGACAGGCAGGCTGTGTTGGCGTATGATGGATGATACGCGAACAACAAAAACAAGCAGGAGCCGTCCATCATGAAACTGCCCCGTAGCAAGTATCGACTGTCCACCTGGTTGCTGGTCCTGACCATGGTCTGTGGTGTGGGCCTGAACGCCGTCAGCGCCCAGGACTCGAACCCCTCTCAAGACTCAAACCGACTACAGGACCATTACTGGGTCACCGCCTGGGCCATGAGTCCGAGCACCCTGCCACCGGGCATGCTGCCAGCCGAAGCGGCAGAGCATGACGAATTTGACGGGCAGACTTTGCGCCTGATCGCCCATGTCACGGCCGGCGGTGATACCCTGCGCATACGTCTGTCCAACACCCATGGCAACAGGCCCCTGCATATTGCTGCAGCCAGCGTTGCCGAGCAGAGCAGTGGAACCGGGATTGAGGTTGACACTCTGCAAAGCCTGAGTTTTGGCGAGCAATCGGACATCATCATTCCGCGCGGCGCTACCGTTTTCAGCGATCCGCTGCCGTTTACGGTCGATGCCTTTACCAACCTGAGCATCAGCCTGTACCTGCCTGAGCCCAGTGGCCTGCCCACCACCCATCGGGCGGCGATGCAGACTTCGTTTGTCAGTGAATCCGGCGACCTCACGCGCGCTGTCAGCATGGACGATGCGCATGAGATTTCCTTCTGGCATTATCTGACCGCCATTGACGTCAGCGGCGGCGATGCGGTGTCCACGATTGTCACGGTCGGCGATTCCATCACCGACGGCGTCGGCTCCACCGTGGACACCAACAACCGTTGGCCCAATCTGCTGGCGCTGCGTTTGCGCAACGAAGCCGATATGCCTGTTTATGCGGTAGCCAACGCCGGCCTCAGCGGCAACCGCGTGTTGCATGAGCGCTCGCCAATGTTTGGCGAAAGTCTGCTGGCGCGCTTCGAACGCGACGTGCTGGCGCTAAGCAACGTGAGCCACATTGTGTTGCTGGAAGGTATCAACGACTTCGGCATGTCAGTGAGCATGGCCACCGATCAACAGGTCAGCGCCGAGCAGGTCATCGCCGGTTACCGGCAGGTGGCGGAACGCGCCCACGCCCGTGGTATCAAGGTGATCGGGGCAACGCTGACGCCGTTTGAAGGTGCCGGGTACTTCAGTGAGGCGGGGGAAGCCAAGCGCCAGCAGGTCAATGCCTGGATCCGTGACAGTGATTTCTTTGATGCCGTGATCGATTTTGAAGCGGCGATTGCCGACCAGGACAATCCGGCGCGTCTGCCGGCCGCCTTTACCTCAGACAATCTGCACCCCAACGATGCCGGTTATGCCGCCATGGCCAACAGTATCGACTTATCCATCTTTGCCCAGGAGTAACTGTTTTGAACTACACCCGTTTTGTGACGCTGTCACTGACCGCCGCCCTGAGCGGCTTTATTGCCGCCTGTGCCGAGCCGGAGGCGCCCGTGCCGACATCGCCAACCGCCATGGAGGCCATGGCCGAGCAGGCTGCTGATCAGGAGGCAGCGCCGAATGCCGAGGAGCTCGCACAAGCCGCACTGGCTGCAGAGATTGCCCTGGGCAGTGCCGTGAAACGTCTGTGCTCCTCAGTGCTGGTCGGTGGCCGTACCGTAGACCATGTGATGTCCCGTGAGCTGAACAGCGCCGCTTTAAGTAGCGCCGATTTTACTTTCGATGAGGATATCGTCACCGGTGCCATGGATGTGAATGGCAGTACCATGACGGTGCGCGCTCTGTACCGAGACCAGATTGGCTGCACCTTATTGAAGGATGTATCACCGATCAGTCTGCGCGCGCAGTTTGACCCGGCGCTGTATCCGGCCAGGCCCGATGTTGACGATCAGCCCTGGCCGATCGGCAACCAGGTAACCCTGCCGGAAGAGGTGCCCGGGTTTGACATGACAGCAGTCCACGCGGCCGTCGATCAGGCCTTTGAAGATATGGAACCTGGCCAGAATATTGATACCCGCGCCGTGCTGGTGATCCATGATGGGAAGATAATTGCCGAACAGTACGCAGAGCCGTTTACTGCCGACATGCCGCAACTGGGCTGGTCCATGACCAAAACCGTGACGGCAGCACTGACCGGGATCCTGGGAGGCGACGGCCTGTTACACGTCAATGCCAGCGCCAATGTGCCCGAGTGGCGCCGCGACGGTGACGAGCGCCGCAATATCACGCTGGAACACCTGCTGCACATGACCAGCGGTATGCAGTATTCCGAAGTCTACACCGCCGGCTCGATGTCTGACGTCATCCTGATGCTGTATACCACTGGCGACACCGCTGCCTTCACCATCGACAAACCACTGGCGCACGAGCCGGGTAGCACATTTTATTACAACAGCGGCACCAGCAATATCATTGCGCGTATCCAGCGACAGCTGTTCAACAACTACCAGGATTACTTCAACTTTCCGCAGGAGCGACTGTTTGGCAAGCTGGGTATGAACTCGGCGGTGATCGAGCCTGATGCCAGTGGCACATTTGTCGGTTCGTCCTACATGTACGCGACGCCGCGTGACTGGGCCAAATTCGGTCTGCTGTATTTGCAGGACGGCATGTGGAACGGCGAGCGCATTCTGCCGGAAGGCTGGGTTGATTACAGTGTGACACCTGCACCTGCTGCCGAAAATGGCCAGTACGGTGTTCAGCTGTGGCTCAATGCCGGCGCGTCTGGTGATCCTGACAGCCGCCCGTTACCCAACCTGCCCGCCAATATGTATTACCTGTCAGGCTTTGAAGGTCAGAACATTCTGATGTTCCCGGACCAGGACCTGATTGTCATGCGCATGGGGGTCACCACCCGTGGCCCGCGCCCGGTGTGGACGCTGGCCGAGTCAGTGCTGGCGGCGATGGATGCGCAATAGGACCTGATTATTCGATCAGTATCGCCATCGGTTCGATCTCCGAGAACCACCAGTTGACGCCGTTGTTGGCAAACAGCTGGTAGCGTTCGCCGGGCGCCGGTTTCACCAGCTGCTGGGAGAAGGCCGGGATGGGTACGGCAAACGCGCGGTCGACAAACAGCACGCCGCCATTGAAACCTTCGGGGAATTGCAGCTGCCATTGCAGCAGACCGTTGTTGTAGCGCGGTGCAATGTCGACCACCGGGTCGATGCTGGCCGGTACACAGTTGGCGGTCAGATCTTCACGGGTGATGAACTCGCCGTTACCGTTGAACATGGTCAGCTCACCCTCGGCGGCGCCCAGCGCAACAATGCAGTTCTGCGTAATCAAAAAGCGTGGCTGCCCCAGCGCATCGTTGACGCGCATCAGGTCGCCCTGAATAAAGTTCATCGGCACAAACAGCGTTGCACCTTCCAGTTCTGCCAGGTTGTCGAGCAGGAAGCGGGTGATACGGAAGTCCGCCATCTGTTCGGTCTGTGCCCGGTAGCTGGCATTGTTGAACACATGCACCATCAGCACCAGTGCTGCCAGACCAAGCAGTGGCAGAGGCTTGGCAAAACGCCCGAACCAGGCTGATTGCGCGATGGCAATCGCGGCGACAATGGCCAGCGCACAATCAAAGGCAAAAAAGATCCGGTCGCCGTGCAGGGTGTGTTCGACGATCCCGTGCGAGACGGCCAGCCCCGGTGCGGCAAACACCAGCGCCAGGAGCAACAGCATGACGGTGCGCCGGAAGTTCATGAACAGGGCAAGCACCACCGCTGCCAGAATGAAGATACGGGTCTTCACATACCAGCCGATAAAGCTGAGCCAGGCCGCGCCGCTGATACCCCAGAAACCGGCGAAGTAGCTGCTCTCACCACCGATGTCCACGGACATGCCCAGCATCCAGGTGCGCAAAACCAGGTACAGTAGCAGCGCGACACCGGCGCCTATGGCCAGTCTGATATTGCGGTGGTACAGCGCATACAGTCCGACCAGCGGTGGTAGTACCAGGTATACCTCTTTGGAGATCAGCGCCAGCAACAACAACAGAGCCGGCAACCACGCTGAACAGGTTTTGGGGTCGCGACGAAAGATCACTACCAGCGCCGCCAGCGCAAAAATGCCGCCGATCAGGTAATGCATAGTATAGAAGCGGGTGATCAGCGTGTGCATGGACATGCTGGAGAAAATCAGCAGCATCGCCGTCCAGGCCGCCATGCGGTTGCGGCTGATCTGATCGGTCAGTGTCGCTGCCAGTGCCGACACCAGGCTCATCGCCAGTATCATGAACACCAGAAATGCATTTGTGCTCATGCCAAACCAGGTCACCAGGGTTTTATAGACCACCAGCGGGATCGGTGTGTAGTTGGCAGCTGATAACTCGCGATAAATCTCCGGCACAAAAAAGTGCTGCCACCATGCATAGTCAATGGCCACCCGCATCAGGTGCGAGTCATCTTCGGAGAAAACAGTCCATGACAACAGCGGGAACAGCGTCGCATAAAGCAGCAGGCTGGCCAGCAGGAACAGGGGAAACGGTGCGAGGACGGGCTTGTTGTTCTGGGTCATTTATTATTGTCCGTTCAGGTTCGTATCAAAGAAGGCCTGACGCCATCTCCGGGTTAAGCACATGCATCTTCATCACGCGGTAGAAATAGGTGGGATCCTTGATCAGTATGCCCGACTGGCCCTTGTGCTCCAGCGCGTACTGCTGCCGCGAGACCCAGAAGCGCAGCGCCGCCAGCTGCAGCATCCGTGGCCAGTCATGTTGCTCGGCTGTGCTGAAGGGGCGTTGATCGAGGTAAGCACCGAGCAGTGCCCGGGCGCGTTCAGTGTTCAGGGTATAAACCGGATCGGCAGCATCAACACACCAGTCGTTCACACACACGGCAACGTCAAACAGTATCCAGCCGCTGGCGGCGTTGTAGAAATCGATGACCCCGCTGATGGTATTGCCCTGGAACAGCACATTGTCGCGGAACAGATCGCCATGAATAATGGTGGTGGGCAGCGTCTGCGCTGGCGCATCGTCGCCGGAATTCTCCAGCCACTCGCGCAGGTGCAACAGCGCCGGTTCCAGCCAGGACTGGTGCTCTTTCCACGGGCCGCTCATCAGACTCAGTGCCGTATTGACGGTCCAGCTCGGGCCCCGGTCACTGGTCCGGGCGAGACTGCACGCGGACAGGTGCAGGCGGGCCAGCATGTCGCCCAGGGCCGCACACTGAGTGGCGTTGACCTGGTCGACATGCTCGCCGCTGAGTTTGGGTTGCAGCAGCGCCGGTTTGCCCTTGAGGGTGTGCAGCGCCACGCCATCCCGGTCGGTGATGGCGTAGGGCACCGGCAGATCGGCATGGTGCAGGCAGTCGAGCAGTTCAATAAAAAACGGCAGGTCTGCACGGGGGCCGCGTTCCACCAGGGTCAGTACATAACTGCCGGCGCCGCAGTCGACAAAATAATTGGTGTTCTCGCTGCCACCACTGACTCCCTGGGCGCCGATAAACTCGCCGACATCAAAGCGGCTGACAAAATCGGCGATTTCCTTGTGGCTGAGCGGCGTGAAAACGGACATACGGACAGGTCACCAGACAAAAGAGCGGGTCAGTCAGCATGATAGCCTGAAGGCAGCGGTGTCGGCCACCTTGGCTGGGCCAGTGTAAAGAGCCAGTGTCAGGAGCCAGTGTAAGTGCTCAGCGTCTGGGGTGCACACGTCCACGCAGCAGCGACAGAAAAATGGCCGGTATACAAAGGGCCACGCCGATACTGAAGCTCAGTTCCACGGCGCGCGCCAGTTCCGGGTAGGTCTCCGGGCTTATCGGCGTATTGCCCATCATCAGCGCCAGCGCCAGGGTTACCAGCACCATGCTGTTAAGCTGGCCGATCAGGCGGGTGGTGGCGACCGCCCCAGAGGCGCTGCCGGCATGCGCCTCGCTAACCGAACTCATGATGGCGTTGACGTTGGGCGGTGAGAACAGGCTGAAGCCGCTGCCGGTCAGCACCAGCGAGCCGATCACATACAGCAGGCTGGTGTCGGCATCCAGCCGCGATAATAGCATCAGCCCGAGGGTGGTGATGGTAATGCCTGCGGTGGCCAGGATGCGGGGTTCTACCCAGTCTGACAGCCGGCCGGTCACCGGTGCCAGCAGGGCCATGATCACCGGCTGAATCATCATCACCATACCCGCGCTGGTGGCGGAGAGGCCCTGCAGTGTCTGCAGATACAGACTCATCAGCACCACGATGGCGTAGGTAGCACTGTACATCAGCAGCGACACCAGACTGGAGACGGTGAAGACCCGGTTGTTGAAAAACAGGTTAACGTCCCAGATCGGATGGTCACTGCGTCGCACATGGCGCAGGAACAGGGTCATGCTGACCACGCTGGCGCCCAGTATCAGCAGGCCGTTGGTCCCGGGCAGGGCAGATACCCCCAGGCAGAACAAGGTGATGCTGATCGCCCAGCCGATCGCGCCGGGTACATCAAAGGGCACGCGTGTGTGGCCGTGCCATTCGCCCTCGACCCGAAATATCCCCAGCAGCAGGACCACCAGGGCCAGTGGCACCTGCAGCAGAAAGGCGGCGCGCCAGCCCAGCACATCGATCACGTAGCCGCCCAGTAGCGGCCCGGCGGACAGACCGACATAAATACAACCGACCACCAGGCCGATCATCTTGCCGCGCACCTTGGCCGGAAACGCCGAAGTGACCAGGGCCATCTGCGTGGCATACAGCATCGCGGCGCTGACGCCCTGGGCAAAACGGGCGCTGAGCAGCATGGTGCTGTTGACCGACAGCGCGGCGTAAACGGAGCTGACAATGACCGCGGCGGTGCCGATCAGGAAGATGCGCTTGCGGCCCACGGTGTCAGCAACACGGCCAAAAATCAGCACAAAAATGGTGCTGGCCATCAGGTAGACCATCGGCACCCAGGCCAGGATCACCGCATCCAGACTCAGGTCGCGGGCAATGGAGGGCAGGGCAACATTGGCTGAGGACAGCATCAAGGGCGTGGCAAAAGCGTTGAGCAGAATCATCAGCAGCAGGACGCGCTGTCGCGCGGCTGCTTCAGGTGAGGTGTCTGTGCTCGGCGGTGATAAAGACAAAACGGTTCCTGCTGGCTGATGGCTGGGCGAGTGCGGCCCGCACGGGTATGATAACAGCTATGGCGAACAGGGAGGCTGTGATGACAGCATTCAACAGCGGTAATATTTACAGTGGCTTGCCGGCGTCGCCGCCGGCGCAGGAGCTGTCTGACATGTTGGCCGGCAATCTGGGTAATGGGGTGAAGATTGAGCGCATCGTCTCGCACGGTCATGCTACGCCGGACAATGAATGGTACGATCAGACCCAACACGAATGGGTGCTGGTGCTGCAGGGTGAGGCCATCGTTGCCTTCGATGACGGGCGCAGCGACATCCATCTGCGCCCCGGAGACTACATCAACATTCCTGCCCATTGCCGTCACCGCGTAGCCTGGACCCCGCCCGACACCCATACCGTCTGGCTCGCTGTGTTTTTCTAAAGAGGTCAACATGCTCAATGAAAACGTACTACGCACACCCGATGAGTGTTTCACTGGACTGCCGGGCTACGATTACCAGCCTCATTACATCGACGATCTGCCGGGTTTCGAGGGTATGCGTGTGCATTACCTGGACGAGGGCCCGGCTGATGCCAGTTCCATTGTGCTGTGCCTGCACGGGCAGCCGACCTGGAGTTACCTGTACCGCAAAATGATTCCGGTGTTTGTAGAAGCCGGTCAACGGGTGATTGCACCTGATCTGCTGGGATTTGGCCGCTCCGACAAACCGGTGGATGACGCCATCTATACTTTCACACGACACCGCGAGATGCTGCTGGCCTTTGTGCGCGCGGTTATCGATACCCAGCGCAAGGATCAGCTGGTCACACTGGTGGTGCAGGATTGGGGCGGTTTGCTGGGGCTGACGTTGCCTATGGAGTTTGATGGTCTGTTTACGCATTTGCTGATCATGAACACCAGCCTTGGCACCGGTGATGTGCCGCTGGGCAAGGGTTTTGAGGACTGGCGGGCGTATTGCAACAGCCGTCCGGACATGGACATTGCTGCGCTGATGAAACGTGCCGAGCCTGCGCTGAGTGATGCTGAAGCTCAGGCCTATGCGGCCCCGTACCCCAATCTGCGCTACAAGGCTGGCGTGCGTCAGTTCCCCAACCTGGTACCTGATCATCTGAACGCCGATGGCGCCGAAATCTCCCGACGTGCCCGCGACTGGTGGCGCGAACAGTGGCAGGGCCGCAGTTTCATGGCCATCGGCATGAAAGACCCGGTGCTGGGTCCGCCGGTGATGAAAAACGTGCGCAAACTGATACGCGGCTGTCCGGAGCCGCTGGAAGTCCACGATGCCGGTCACTTTGTGCAGGAGCACGGCGAGCTGGTGGCACGTGAAGCACTGAAGGTGTTGTTTCCGCGCTAAGGCCGCAACCGATCCAGCAGATAGGCGTATATCAGCGCATCAAGCTGGGCGCGCTGCTCGTTGTTGGCGGCGCCGGCGTGGCCGCCTTCGGTGTTTTCGTAGTACAGCACGTCGTGGCCCATGTCGGTCATCTTCGCCACCATCTTGCGGGCATGTCCGGGGTGTACGCGGTCATCACGGGTTGAGGTGGTGAAGAATATCTTCGGGTAGTCCACGCCCTCATGCACATTGTGATAGGGCGAATAGCTGCGGATGTAGGCCCACATATCTTCCTCGTCCGGGTTGCCGTATTCCCCCATCCAGCTGGCACCGGCCAATAGTTTGTTGTATCGCTGCATGTCCAGCAGCGGCACCTGGCTGACTACCGCATTGTACAAATCAGGGCGACGTGTCACCGCCGCACCCACCAGCAAACCGCCATTGCTTCCGCCGCGGATGCCCAGGTGCTCGGGCGAGGTGATACCGCGGGCAATCAGATCTTCCGCCACTGCTTCAAAGTCCTCATAGGCCTTGTGACGATTCTTCAGCAATGCGGCCTGGTGCCAGCGCGGGCCGAACTCGCCACCACCACGGATGTTGGCCAGGACATAGACGCCGCCCTGATGCAGCCAGTTGCGGCCGATACTGGCCGAATACGTAGGGCGATAGGAAATCTCGAAGCCGCCATATGCATACAACTGGGTTGGGTGGCTGCCATCAAGTTCGGCGTCGCGTGCCATCACCACAAAGTAAGGAATCTGCGTGCCGTCTGCGGAGGTAGCCATGTACTGCCGGGTTTCAAACGGGCTGGCATCAAACATGGCGGGGAGTTGCTTGATTGCTGTCGTCGCCAGATCATTGCTCACATGATAGAGCGTGGTTGGCTCCAGAAAGCTGTTATAGCTGACAAAAAAGTCATCGTTCAGATGTGAGGCATTCTGGACATTGATCGAGCCATTCGGGTCAAATGCCACCGTTTCGCGATGCCAATCGCCATTGGCTTGCGGTGTATAACGATCCAGCCGACCACGTACATTGTCCAGCCAGTTGACCAGTATGGCGTCAGCCGTTATCTGCAGGTCAACAATCGCACTGCGTTCATCCGGCTGCACAAACAGCTGGAATTGTACATCACCCGCCAGGACCTCATCCATGGGCGCGTAAACGATGGCGCCCTGGGCAAAGCCCTGCCAGTCGCTTTTCAGGTCAAGATAGAGATCATCCCTGAACAGACCCGCTACCACAGTATCGTTTGGAATCGGCAATAGCGTCAGCTCGCCCGCATTCAGCACATAACGATCCGACGTATAGAAAGTCAGGCCTTCCTGAACAATCGGATAGGTGTTATTGCCATCACGCAGGGTATAGGAATATACCGACACCGAGTCGGCTGGTGCCGAATAAAGCGGGTCCGATGCTTCCAGCGCCTGTCCGCGTTGCCACACTCGCAGCTGCGCCGGATAACCGGAATCAGTCATGCTGCCCGCGCCAGTGTCCGTACCTACAATGATGGTATTTTCATCCAGCCAGTTAACACGTGACTTGGCTTCCGGCAACTGGAAGCCATCCTCTACAAACGCCTGGTCCGAGATGCTGAACTCACGTACCACTGCCGCATCAGAGCCGGCGATGGACAGGCTCAGCAGACAACGATCAAAGTTCGGATACAGGCAATTGATACCACCCCAGGTCCAGTTTTCACCTTCGTCGGCCGCCAGCTTGTCCAGGTCCAGCACGGTTTCCCATTGCGGATCAGCCTTGCGGTACTCGTCCAGCGTTGTGCGTCGGTAAAGCCCCCGGACATGTTCGGCATCGCGCCACAGGTTGTAAAGATAATCCCCGCGTCGCGAGAAATCCGGAATACGGGCATCACTGTTCAGCACTTCCAGTGAGTTCTCGTACAACTGCGGATAGGCTGGATGTGACTGGATCTGTGGCAGCGAGCGGGCATTCTGCTCCTCAACCCAGGCCAGTGCCGCCTCACCTTCCACTTCCTCAAGCCACATAAAATCGTCCGACTGGGTCTGCGCCTGAGTCGGGCTGCCCAGCCCGATGGCAACCGCCAGGGCAAAGCTATGAGTTGTTGCCGTCAAACGTTGCTTCATCGGTATGCTCCTGTGGGGTGTAGGGCTTTACACCACTATTCGTGCTGCGCTTCATGCTCCATTAGCACTTCGCGGATGCTCGCGGCCCAGATGTCGTAACCCTTTTCGTTCAGATGCAGATTGTCGTCAACAAATATGTCCGTCATCACGGTACCATCGGCTTGCAGGAAAGGCGTGGCGACATCGATGTAATGTACCAGCGGATCCGCCGCAGCTATCTGCTGGTAGCGTTCATTCAGATCCTGTGCAATCGGCCAGGTGGCCTGGCGCGCGACGCTGGGTTTAACCGACAGTACATAGACGCGCGCTTCAGGCAGCTCGGCATGAATGCGGTCAATGATGGTCTCCAGCTGCTCAATAATGACGTCATTGGGAATATTGTTGCGACCGGTGTCGTTGTCGCCCTCATAGATCAATACCGCGCGCGGTTTGTAGGTCAGTGCCACGCGATCCAGAAAATGCAGCACGTCGTTCATTACGCTGCCGCCAAAACCTCTGGGGATCACCGTCAGCGGCGCCAGGTCGGCCGGGGCTTCCTCATTCCAGAACATGATGCTGGAGCTGCCGGTCAGCACAATGGCATCTTCCGGCGGCAGTGACTGTTCGTCCATCGCCTCGAAGCGCTGGATGGCCTCCTCATACCGGGCCGGGTCGGGCAGCTCATAGCCCCCGCCGTTCTGGGCCAGCACCGCAGCCGCACTTCCCATCATCCAGGCGGCCGCCAGCGCTGTGCCCAACGTTCGAATCATCTTGTTGTTATGTAACATCCGCTCTCTCCCCTCTCGGTGTTCAGTTATCTGCTGTCTGACGTTATCTGCGGCCCAGGGCCATGCGCGCGCCGCTATAGGTCATGTACATCAGCAAAAATAAGCCAAACAGACCCAAAATGCGATCAAAAATCTCAAAACCCGTCCAGCGCAGATAATGTATGTCATAAACCCGGTCAATCCAGCGTGTATCCGGTCCGCGCTGGCTCATGCTCAGCGAATCCCAATCCACGCTGATCTCCACACCGGTGTCGGTGACCGCGTTCATGCCCGACAGACTCGCCACGGTACCGTAGCGCTCCCGGTTATGGCGAGTGGCGTCATCGATCAGCAATCGCAACTCATCGCCCGTGGGGCCCGGGCGCGGGTCCAGCGTAAAACTGTCCAGATGCTGCCAGCCCTGCGCATCGCGCACCAGCAGGTGTTCACCCAATATGGTGCGGGAAAAGCGTGCCTCCAGCCAGGCCGGGTCTGGCACAAACTGGATGATATTGCCCATGGGCAGCTGTCGAACCTGCAACTGCTCGTAGGCATCGGTATACGCCGGGCGCACCAGAAAAAAGATCGCCGTGCTCGCCCAGGCAACAAAGGGCAGCAGCAACAGAATACCAACAAGACGGTGGATTTTGCGGGGTCGCATGAACGGTGGCTCTCGGCTTGAAAACGGGAGAGCAATGCTAATACATCTGCCCCTGGACTGCTAACCGCCGATTATGATGTGCCGCCGAAAGCGGCGTGACTACTGGGCTTCACAATCGATAGGGCAGACACTTGCGTTCTGCAAGTATGCGCTCAGCACGATACTTGCATTTTGCAAGTGTATGTAAGGGCGCATACTTGCAAAAAACAAGTACATGTGCCTAAATACAGCATGACCAACAAATTCCCGCAACGATCACATTGTCCGATTAATTACGCGCTTGAATCGTTTGGCGACAAATGGACCTTGCTGATCATCCGCGACCTCATGTTCAACGACAAACAGTCGTATGGTGATTTCCTGGCATCCGGCGAAAAGATCTCCACCAATATACTCGCTGATCGATTGAAACGGCTGGAAGAGCTGGGTATCGTTACCAAGGGCGCGCAAGCCCCCAATCGTTCCAAAGTAGCGTACTCCCTCACCCAAAAAGGGCGTGACCTGCTGCCGATAATGCTCGAAATCACCAGGTGGAGTGGCAAGTACGATGCCGACACTTACGCCTCCCGGTCTTTTCTGATGCGCCTCGAACAGGACAGGGATAAACTGATTGCCGCCATACGCGCGGGCTGGTGAAAGACCACCCGTTAACTTCCTCGGATACTCGGGTAATTTTTCGCCATGCAGATCAGTTCACTCAAGGACAAACCCCAGCACCTGTTGCCACTGGCCGTATGGCATCACGCCGAGTGGTCCTACCTTAATCCGGCACGCACGCTGGACGAGCGCATTGAAGAGATGCAGGAAGACCTGCAAGGCAAGGCCATACCCACCACCTTTGTGGCAGAAGATGACGGCGAACTGCTGGGGTCGGCCTGCATACTGGCTGACGACATGAGCAGCCATCCCGAACTCAGCCCCTGGCTGGCCAGTGTCTATGTCGCCGAGCAGCACCGTAACAAGGGTATCGGTTCCGTGCTGGTCAGGCGCGTCATGCAGCATGCGCAGGAAAGCGGCGTCAAACGCCTGTATCTGTATACCCCCGACCAGGCCCAGCTCTATGCCAAACTGGGCTGGCAGGTCTACAGTGAAGAACCCTATAACGGTACGCCTGTCACCATCATGTCGATCGATTTTGACTGATCGCAATGGCACGGGGTGCGCTTGGCGCAATGCCCTGACAGGCGTATAGTCAAAAATACCAACTACCTGGTTTCCGACCAATAATATCGAGGACGATACGCCCGTGACGCACCCAAAATCCATCAAAAAGTCACCAGTCAGTCGCTACCCTCTGGTGCTGAGCGCGATCGCTCTGATCGGCCTTGCCGCCTGTAGCAGCGACGAGCCGGAACAACCGGAAACTACCGCCGTGCGTGCCCCTGCGCCTGCCATCAGCCAGATTGCCCTGCAGGACATGGCGGCCTGCGCCGACGAACTGGCGCCAATTCTCAGTGATTCGGGCACCTATAGCCGAGGCATCGGTACGGCCATGGAGACCACCCAGGCCTACTTTGATCAGGGCCTGCGTCTGGCCTACAGCTACTATTTCCCCGAAGCCATTGCCTCATTTAACGCCGCACTCTGCTTTGAGCCCGCCAATCCCATGATCCACTGGGGCAAGGCGCTGGCCATTGGTCCCAACCCCAACAGCCGCTACGGCAGCGCTCCGGATGATCCCATGGGCGCCGGCCGCAGTGCCATCAACGCCGCCATGGCAACCCGCGACACACGCTCGGACGCAGAGCGGGGACTGATTGAAGCACTGGCGCCGCTGTTTGATACCGAGACCTATCCCGAGGTTGCAGCCCGCACCCAGGCCTTTATCGAGGCTGCAGAAGCCAATTACGCCGAACATCCCGACGACCTGGAAGCCGCATTTCTGGTATCGCACGGTATTATGATGTCTACGCCCTGGACCTATTACGACCCCGAAGACGGCAGCCCGCTGCCCGGTGTTGAGCGCGCCCTGCAGGTCATGGAGGACGGCATGGCACAGAATCCTGGGCACCCAGGCCTGACGCACCTGCACATTCACCTGCTGGAAGCGTCATTTGAACCGGCCCGCGCCGAAGAATCGGCCGATCGTCTGGAGTCGCTGACACCCATGGCCGGTCACATGGTGCACATGCCAGGCCACATCTATATGCGTGTGGGTCGATATGACGATGCCATCACGACCAACCAGCGCTCGCTCAGTGCTGACGATGCTGTGGTCGCTGAATGGGGCAATCGCGAATTGCCACGCACCGGTACCTACTTCCTGTCCGCCACCAACCACGGCGGTCATGCCACCATGTTCATTCACTGGGCGGGCGTGCTGCAGGGCAACAGCCAACGCGCGCTGGAAGTCTCCGGACCCATGGCCGCGATGGCCGACCCGCAGGCACTCACCGAAGGTCGTGGCCTGCGTAACGTGGTGTCGCACTGGATGACCCTGAAAGCTTTTGGCCGCTTCGACGAGCTGCTGGCGCTGGAAAATCCCGCCCCTGATCAGCCCTATCTGACCGGCATGCTCAACTATATGCACGGCTCAGCGTATCTGCGCCAAGGTGATATCGATGCAGCGCAGGCCGAATACGATGCCCTGCAGGAGGTGCGCAATAACCCGGTCCTCGACAACCAGCGCGCCGCCGTCAACACCACCGGCGACATGCTGGCCATCGCGTCCCATGCCCTGGCCGGTGAAATCGCCAGTGCCCGCGGCAATCACCAGGAGGCCATCAATGCATTCCGGCAGGCGGTTGCCCTGCAGGATGCGCTGCGCTATATGGAGCCACCAGATTGGCTGCAGTCCATGCGCCTTTTCCTGGGCCAGGCCCATCTGGACGCCGGAGAATACATTCAGGCCATGAACGTTTTTGAAAGAGACCTGGTACTGTTGCAGAACAACGGCTGGGCGTTGTACGGTTTGACTGAAGCACTGGAGCAGATGGGTGAAACTGAGGAAGCCGATCTGGCGCGTCTGCGGCTGATCCAGGCCTGGAGCGATTCGGATGTGATGTTAGATGGCCGCGCCCATTTTTAGGGATTAGCCAAGCAGTCAGGGGAGGTTATGGAAGACACGCTGGAAGATCTCGCGCACTCGGTGTCGCAGGCCAGAAATCTGGAAGAGCTGACGCGTCCCATGCTCGAGTTGCTGGAAAAGATCACGCATCTTGAAAGCACCTATCTGACCACCATCGATGAGGCGGGAGGCGTGCAGCGCATACTGTATGCCCGTAATGTCGGTGATCTGAATATTCCCGAAGGGCTCGCCGTGCCCTGGAGTGATACCCTGTGCAAACGTGCGCTGCAGGAAAAAAGTTTCCTCACCCAGGACGTGCCATCAGTGTGGGGGGATTCGGAAGCAGCCGCTGCGCTGGGGCTGCGAACCTACCTTAGCAGCGCAGTGTACACCGACGACGGTGACCTCTATGGCACTCTTTGCGGCGCCAGCACACATGCCGTCGATGTGAACCCCGATGTCAGCAAGGTTCTGGATCTGTTTTCCCGTTTGATCTCGCAGCAGGCATCCCGGGAAAAGGTGGCCCGGGAAGCGACAGACCGCGCCCTGGCGGCTGAGGCGCGGGCCAACGAAATGCAGTTTGTTGCTGAGATAGGCGCCATGTGTCTGTCGTCGTCCGAGCTGTCTCAGTTGCTGAGCCGCGTGGCCCAGAGTTTTACGACGCGCAGTTTTTGGCTGGACGCAGTACCATTCGTGGCAGAGCAGGGCGTGCCGCATGTTCTTCATGCGGAGCAGAATGATTATGAGGTGCTGATCAAAACCATGCTTGACGACGCCCGTGCCAGTATTGGTTTCCAGCCCCTGTTTACCAAGGCCAACTATGCGGATGACGATGTTCGGCAGGCGCTGGCAACAACCGGCCAGTCAGACAAAAGTCTGCTGTTCATGATGGCCGCCGCCAGTGGCGACGAATTGCTTGGTGGTGTGCTGCTGATCGGCGGCGAAGGTAACATCAGCGATTCCGAACAGGCCTTGGTGCAAAGTTGCTGGCAGACGCTTACTCTGTTCGCTGAACGTCACCACGAGCATGAGTTACTGGAAACGGCCAATGCCATGCTCACCCTGCACGCCCGTCATGACCCGTTAACTGAACTGCCCAATCGGCGTTATCTGGTGGAGGAGATGAAGCGGCTGTTGGGCCATGCCGCGCGCACTGGCGAAACGGTCTATGTGGCCTTTATCGACCTGGACGGTTTCAAAGTAATCAATGACACTTATGGTCACGACGTGGGTGACGATTTTCTACAGGAAATTGCCGTTCGTCTGCATCGCACGGCACGTACCGGCGATCTGACCGCGCGCTATGGTGGTGATGAGTTTATTCTGGTCGCAGTCAACCACGGTGATCAGGTCGACAATGCCGAATCCGCCATCGCCGGTCGGCTGGGACCGGCGCTGACCGGAACCTTTGAATTACCCACCATGACCCTTGAGTATGGTGGCCCCAGTGTAGGTGTCATCAGCTGGCGGGGCAGCGAAGCGCCCGATGCCGATGAGTTGCTGGCCAGCGCCGACAAGGCCATGTATGTCGTTAAACAACAGCGCCGGAATCGTCATGCCTGAGTGCCGGTGTGCTCGCGTTGCACAACACAGCCTTTTCACAGTGCTTGTTACCCTGATGCTCAACGCCTGCGTGGCTGCTCCCGGCCCCAGTCTCGATAACCAGGCTCTGCATCAATCCTATTTTGACATCGGCCCTTACGCTGGCGTCGACTCTTCCCGCGGCGGTCCGCACTGCCGCATATTCCATCCCATCAATATGGATTACGGTCGCCATCCCATCATTGTCTGGGGCAATGGCACTGGCACCAGTCCCGCCGCCTATCGCCAACTGCTTGAGCACTGGGCCAGCCATGGTTTTGTGGTGGTCGCCGCCATGAGTCCCAATCCCGGCACTGGTCGCGAGATGGCCCGCTGCCTTGATTATGTCCTCAACCTGAACAGCGAACCCGGGCCCTTTCAGGGTCGGCTCGACCCGGCCCGCATCGCCACAGCCGGCCACTCTCAGGGTGGCGGTGGCGCCATCATGCTCGCGCGTGATATGCGCATTACCACCGTCGTTGCTCTGCAACCCTACATTCAGGGTATACGCTTTAATCCCACCGCCGTGCGCGGCCTGCATGGCCCGATGCTGCTGCTCTCCGGCGCTGACGACGTCACCGCACCGCCCGACACCCACCAGCAACCGATCTATGACAACACCGACGTCCCGGTCACCTGGCTCACTCTGCGCGGCGCCACTCACCTGGCTCCCATGCAGACCGGCGGCAGCTATCGTGGGGTGATGACCGCCTGGTTAAGAATGCAGCTGCGCGGCGATGACGAAGCCGCCCGCGTGTTCGAGGGCGACGAATGCGTGCTGTGTCAGGACGAAAGGTGGACGCTTCGCTCGAATTAGACTGATGGGTTATTGACTTGCCAGCTGAGTGTGGCATTTTTTAAATCGAGAATAGTGCGTGGGTCAAATAAGTAACGAACGGAAAAACAGGGAGATAGAGTAATGCTTAGACTAATTCCAGTAATTATCGCCACCGTGCTCACGATGGCCACCCTTGCCGTTGCCCAAACCGATGACCTTGCAGGTTCCTGGCACGGCACGCTCAGTAATGGCAATGCCTCTCTGCGTCTCATCTTTCAGATAGAGCAAACTGCCGACGCATACAGTGCGAGTATAGTAAGCGTAGACCAGGGCGGTGCAGTTATTCCCGTGGATATCAACGTGAATGACAACGCCGTTGTGTTTACCAATAGCCAGTTCGATATCCACTATCAGGCGGAGGTAAGCGGGAACGAGATGACGGGGACCTTCACTCAGTTCGGGAACGAGTTTCCTGACTTCAAACTTGTCCAGGAGTAGCATCGGGCAGGCGTAAACCAGGGAGAAAAGTCATGACATCTGATTCCAAACTCCATGGCAATTGTCTTTGTGGCGCTGTCCGCGTCACCGCGACGCCCAGGAGTATGAACTTTGACGCCTGTCATTGCGCCATGTGTCAAAAATGGGGTGGCGGGCCGCTTTTGGCGGTAGAGTGCGAAAATGACACGGAGTTTGAAGGCGCCGACAATATATCTGTTTTCGACTCGTCGGAGTGGGCAGAGCGCGGCTTTTGCCGACAGTGCGGTACACATTTGTTCTATCGTTTAAAAGGAGGCGACCATTATGCGATCCCGGTCGGGCTCTTTGACAGGAACGATGAATGGAATTTTGTTGAGCAAATTTTCATCGACCATAAGCCGCCTTATTATGCATTTGCCAATCAAACAAAGAACCTGACCGGACAAGAGGTTTTTGATAAGTTTGCAGGCAAGTAACGTCAAACGATGGAATTATTAATGTCAGAAACTGTGTTTTTACGCCGACCGTGATGACCGATAAGATGCTTAGCGCCAGATAAAAAATATCTTGGCCTGGCGCTTTCGACATACCAGAATAGCCACGCGATCGACAAAGGAGATGCTTATGCTTCGCCCCCCGTCAGTTCTGAACGTATGGCTGTTTCTTTTGTCTGCGTGTGCCAGCCAGGCAGGGCTAAACTCCCAATCAGGCCCATCTTCGCCTCCAGGGCCTGCTGTTCAGCCCACGGGCAACTCATCAGAAGCGCGAGAAGGTGATCCGCTCGTCCAGCAGTTTCTTGCAGATTTACAGCAACGTAATATTGAGCTCACCTTACCTGAAAAAAGCCGCGTAGCGTGGTTGAGCGATGCGCCGGGGCTTGGCTATCGTGTCGGCCCCGAATGGTTGCATATCCACTTGTATGCAGATACTGCCGCCGCCAAAGCAAACGCAGATCGGATCCCTGCAGATGCTGGCATGGGGCTGGCCGACTGGGTCGCGCCACCGCATTTTTATCAGTGTGACCGCATTATTGCCCTCTACCTTGGGCAGGACATGAGCGTGATTTCAGTACTTTCGGAGCTTTGTGGTCAGCCGTTCGCGGAGTTTTACGGTTACTAATTTGAGCGCTGGCAGTGTCAATCTGGTTTTGGTGCCGGGTATTCTGGTTGGGATGGTGCTGCTGATCGGAGGATACTGGACTCAGTTTATGTTCAGGAAAGCGGAGAACGACAAAGTTCTCGTCGGTATCCTGAAGAAGTTGATGGATTAGGGTAAATCCAAACGTATACGCTGAAGGGTCGACAATGAATAATAAGCATCTGGCCATTCTCGGAGTCACAACAATCGCTGTTATCGCGAGCTTGGTCTTCTTCCGTGACCCGGGCTCCACGAGCAACGATATCGCCGGCGCCCAGCCCACTGACACTGAAGCGTTGCAAAGCAATGAACTTGACACCGCTGAGCCCGCCACGACAGATGGGCAAAACAACGCGGTGCCTAATGTCAGCCAGACAAATCAAAGCCAGCTTGAACGGGCGCTCACAGAAATTCGCAGTCGCCCGGGAAACGATCAAACAGACACTGCACTGAACGAACTGGATGCGTTAGTCGCACATTATGACAACATGTCCCATGAGGAGAAGCGGGCACTTCTCACTGACTATGCCACACACTTTCTCCGCAATAGACAATATGAGGATGCCAGGTACTTCTACGAGCAGGTGCTGCAACTACCCGGCCTGGAGCACACCAACAGGTTGGCCGTGCTGCAGATGCTGGCACGAATAGCGATGGCGGCCGAGGACTGGCAGGGGTTCCTGGCGTACAATGACCAGTACTTTGACGTAGGTGGCGGCTACAACTGGATCGTGACCGGGCATTTAATGAGAGCGTTCCGGCAGCTTGAAAACTATGACGCGGCCGGTGAAGCACTGCTAATACATTTCGATACCGGCCTTTTTCCGCAATACGATGGTAGCAGCGAGCAGTACGAACGACTGTACGGAGATATCGATTCGATTCCTCTGAGCATGTCCGATCGTCAGAGCGCGGTGCTTGTTGCCGAGAGATTGGTAGAGCAGTTTGATCGTCCCGAAAACTGGAGAATCCTGTCTGAGGTGTACGGCGCAGAGGGCGACACCGCAAACTACAATCAGACCATACAAACTGCACGAGCCAAAGGGTTTGTCGATGACAACGGTGACTGGCTTGCGGGCCGATGAAATTTGCCATTTCCGCGCCAGACCTGAATTCTGAAAGAAACCGATATGTTGCTTTTCGTGAGTCGTGATTATAAGCCACATAAAAGAAACATAGCTGTTGCTATTGTCAGTGTAAGAAACTAATATGTTGCAAATATCAAAAAAGCAACATATAGGACGCTTTGTGAGCAAAGTACTGGCGCAACTTAAAGCCCGCAGGAAACAACTTGGACTGAAGCAGGCCGACATGTTGCTGCGGGCAGGCATATCCCGGCAGCAATATCAGCAATTGGAGTCCAAGGGGAACCCTAGGCTGGATACTCTGGAGCTGGTCGCTAAAGGGCTGAATAGCGAACTGGTACTTGTGCCGCAGGACAAGCTGCTAGCGGTCCAGGCCGTATTGGAGGGATTAAACAAGACGTCAGCCTCGTCAGGCCCCAAGGTTCTGGCAGACGATCCGTGGCAGGGTATGCTCGGGAATGATGAATGACGCAGACGGCGCAGGTTGAACAGGTCCGTGTGCTGAAACTGACCTTGCATGGACAGTTGGTCGGCTATTTGGCCGGGTTTCAGGGCGGCCGGAATCCATGGCGAGCGATAAAACCACACCTGGTCGACGTAATGGATAAGGCCAGAACGCAATGGCTACAGGCGTTGGATAGTTTGCCTATGAACCCGGCGCACAAGCGATCACTCAGGATTCACTGGCAAACCTTGCAGGACGACTTTCAGGTAAAGTAGCCGTGCAGCCTGGCGTCCTGCCGGACTACATTGAGCCCGGCAGGACGCGGCCATTCACCCCTCCGCGACCGCTTCCCGGACTCGGGGCTCGACCTCAACTTCACTGGTCGCTTCATGGTCAAGCTCCACCTGGCTCTGAAGCTCACTGAGCTCCTGACTGAAGCGCGCACTGCTGGCCTTGATACGATCGAAAACTTCCTGCGCACGCACACATGACTGCATGGTCGACTCCAGTGGTGTGATCGACTTCTCGGTCGCAGACCTGAGCTCGGAGATTTTTTGCCTGATCGCCGCAACACATCTGCTCACGTGCGCATCCGCCAATTCATCAGCGTAGCGTTGCAGCAACTCCGGCATCTGTCGGCTCACGGCGTCGCGCGCAATGGCGTGCAATTGCTCCACACTGTCGTTGCCCAGACGTGCTTTTTTGACATCCGACGGTACGTTGCGATTGCCGTCGTCGCCGAAGACGCGCTGCCATACACGACTGCGACCGCGGAACTTTAAATAATCGCCCATCGTGCGCTTGACGGGAATGTCCTCGGTGGCCACTTCAAGTTGCGGAGTGACGGCATGGGTGCCTTTGCCGAGGTCCTGCAGACAACCGTCCAGTATCTTGTCTACCTGTAATCCGGCGTCGCGGAATGCGGTCAGCTGTGCCTCGGAAAACTCCGCGCCGGCATGCTCGTCTTTTAACTGTTCCCTCAGGTGCTCCAGCAGCAGCCCGGATTGACGTAGGCTCTCCTGCTCGATCTCCGGGTTGAGACGCGCCAACAGTTCATTCCAGCTTTCATCGCTGTCCATCCAGGCCGAGAGCTGCTCCTGACAGGATTTTTCCAGTTGCTCTGCGTTGTCCTCATTCAGCTCTTCGAGCAACCGGCCTCTGTTGGCGTGGAGCTTATTAAAGGCATGCTCCCAGTTCTGCTGCTCCAGTTTCTGAAGCGCCGCCAGTCGCGTGCGTTCACGTTCCAGCTCCTCCCGGGTGTCCTGACGCAGCTCTGCCACGTCATCGCCGGCCACCAGCTGGCCAGCCTCCTCTGACAAATCGCGCGCCAGACGCACGCTGTCCCGCTTAAAATCCTGGAAGTAGTCGCTGCTGTTGAGATAACCAGTCAGATCGTCGACGAACGCATCGAAGCCATCGTCGCGATGTCCGCTCACAGAAACTTCGTCGTCGACAGTTTCCGACGCGGCATCAGCACGCTTGCTCAGCATCCGGGTTGCCGCTTTCTGCAAATCGATCGGATAAATCTTCAGTTGCCCGTTCTCGATGGCACTGCTCAGGGTCGCACTCATGGACAGCGAGCGGAAAGAATCGATGATTTTGTCAGGATCAAGGCTTTCCAGGCTGGGCTTGAGTGTGCCATCCGGACTCAGGTCCTGTTTCGACGAGTCGATGTTGGCCACCAGAAATATACGGCTGAAGCAGTTCAGCAGCTCCTCAAACTCCTCAAATACTTTTTCAAAAAACAGATTGTCAGTCTTGACCACAAAAATGGCGCAGGTTGCCGTATCGCGGAAGTCCCGGGTCATCTGGTCGTAACCGAATCTCATGCGGCTGTATAGCCCGGGCGTGTCAACCAGAACAGATCCGGACTCGGCAAGGCTCGCGGCGGGTACTTCAATATCCATTCGCCGTATGGCCTGTGGATAATGTTTTTGCGGGTCAAATGTATCGCCGTTGTTTTCAGCGGCCACGATGGCATCGGCCAGGTGTGCGTGATCTCTCTGCACAGCCTCGGCCATCGAAACGTTGTCAGGGAAATCACGTCTGTGCCCCTCGTAGTCGGTTGCCTCGAAGCGGCGCTGTTCGCCGTTTTTAACGTAGACCAATGCGGGGTACGCAGGCAGACTGGAGACTTCGCTCACGTAGGCGCCACTCAGGGCATTCATCAGGGTGGATTTGCCACTTTTGAGCGGACCAAAGATGAGCAGGAACGTACTCTGCTTGCTCACTTTTTCTCGCAGCGTTGATAAGCGCTGCTGCACTTCCTGCAGCCCGAGAACGTGTGCATCAATCTTCGCGAATTCTTTGCGCGAGGGCAGGTCCGCCAGCGCCTGTCGCAGCTCTTCACCGAAAGGCTCAAGTTCTTTGGAGAGTTCCTGGCAAAAAGCCTGCATATCTGTCTTCACAATCTTTCCTCCTTTTGGTCAGGCACCGACATACATCGTCGAGGGACTATCGCATGGGAAGGTTCCCTATACTGACACGAGGGTAAGTGATAGACAATGCACTAGTTGGATGAGCGTAAGCGTTGACCCGAACGAGAGTCTGTACGCAAACGAACACCCGTCTACGAATCAGTCCGTTCCGTTTTGATATGCCGCTGTCCGGGCCGGTTCCAATCTGATGACCGCGCCGTTATCTTCTTCGGTCAGCAGATAAATAAAGCCATCCGGCCCCTGTGCAACATCCCTGATGCGTTGGTGCAGCTCGGTAACGAGAGTCTCGCGCTGCAGCTCCCACATGTTGTCATTGAACACCACGCGTTCCAGGCCGCCGGTGCCGGGCAGGCGTCCGCGCTGAATGCTGCCGGCAAACAGATTGCCCTGCCATTGGGGAAAGGCATTCCCGGTGTAGAACAACAGGCCGGACGGCACAATGCCCGGCTGCCAGATCAGCAGCGCAGATTCAAAGCCTTCGCGGGGCAGCTTGGCCATCGGCTCACCGTCGTTGTAGCTGCCGTAACCGTACAGCGGCCAGCCATAGTTGCCGCCGGCCTTGATGATGTTGAGCTTGTCGCCGCCCAACGGGCCAAGCTCGGCATGAAACAGCTCACCGGTCTGCGGGTGAATGGTCACGGCGTACTGGTCGCGATGGCCGTAGGAATAGATGGCCGGGTGCACATCGGCCTGATCGACAAAAGGGTTGTCGGCGGGCACATTGCCATCGTCATTCAGACGCAGTACTTTGCCCTCCAGTCGGGTCAGATCCTGCGCCAGCGGACGTCTGTCCATGGCGCCACCCACGGTGACAAACAGTTTGCCGTCGGGCGCAAACACCATGCGTGAGCCGCCGGAGATGGTCATTCCTGTGCCGACAAACAGCTGCTCAAAATCCTTGAGTGTGTCGCTGCCATCGTAACGCGCGCGGCCTACGGTGATGGCGTATTCACCGTCGTCAGGCAGCGCGGTGTGGTAGCTCAGGTAAATCAGTTGGTTGTCTGCGTAATCCGGGTGAGCTTCAACATCGAGCAGGCCGGAGTGAAAGCCGGTGCGGATCGTCGGCAGCCCCTGCAGCGGCTCGGTGTCCAGGACATCGTTGCGGATGACGCGCAGTGCCGGCGTGTAACGATCGGTGATCAGCATGTCGCCATCGGGCAGTATGGCAAAGCCAAACGGGCGGGGAATACCCTCGGCGACCACGGTGGCCTTGATATCTGCATTGACGGTTTGCAGCATTACCGGCTCGTCGGGCAAGGGGTAGGGCGTCGGACGGCCCTGCGCGTGAATGGGCGCCGCTATACTGGCGTGGAGCGCGACAGCGGCGATAGCAGAAATGAGGTGTCGGTACATGGATCAGGTCTCGATTTTAAACAGTAAGCTGTTTAATACGCTGACAGCGTGCGACCGGATCAGTGGCTGCCCTGGCAATGGTGCCGTCAGTACTCAGGCTCTAGTACCCAGGCTGTGCCATAAATTCCAGCATCAGTCTGGCCAATTCTTCCCCGTGAGTCTCCTGCAGAAAATGCCCCGCGCCCTCGATGATGGTGTGGTTCTGTCTGGCTGCGCCGGGAATACGCTGCTGAAACTCGAGGTCGCCGCCAGCGGTGATCGGGTCACCGTCACTGAAGGTGGTCAGAAAAGGGTTTTGCCATTGCTCCAGCACCCGCCAGGCCGCGGCGTTCAACGCCAGTTCCGAAGGCACCAGTGACGGCATGATCGCGGGTCCTGCCTTGTATTCGGCGCTGGGGAAGGGGGCGTCGTAGGCGCGGATGATGGCGTCGCGCGCGGGATCGTCCTCGCTGATATCGACGGCAACGACCTGACCCACAGGCATGTCGTCCACGGAGCGCGAGTAAGCGGCCCAGCGCAGGAAGCCGGGTTCAGCCTGCAGCTCCTCCCAGCTGACCTTGCCTTGCCACCATAGCGACAGACGGAACATCGGGTAACCAATCAGCGCCTGAATGCCTTCGGCGGCAGGCAGGCCGGTATTGGCAGCCACGACACCGACGAAGCGCTCGGGCATGTCGGCCAGCACGCGCAGCCCGATCAGGCCGCCCCAGTCCTGGATGAACAGGGTGACGCGCTGCAGGTCGAGCGTCTGCAATAACTGACTGATCTGGGCGACATGGCCACTGTGAGTGTGCGCGCCAGTGTCCGCAGGCTTGTCGGAGCGACCGAAGCCGATCAGATCGGGCGCAACCACGCGGTACCCTTCCTGTGCGAGCACCGGGATCATGTGGCGGTACAGGTAACTCCAGGACGGTTCGCCGTGCAGCAACAGCACCACCTGGCCATCACGCGGACCTTCATCGACATAATGCATGCGCAGACCGTCGACCATCACATAGTTGGGCTGGAAGGGATAGTCGGGCAGGTCCGCAAAACGCGCATCGGGCGTTCTGAAAATGCCAGGTTCTATTTCATCGGACAGAGCCTCAGCAGCGATAAAAGTAGTGCTGCAGGCAAGCAGCAGCGTGCTCAGCAGTCGATGGCAGGCAGGCATGGGCGTCTTCCTCAATTGGGCCAGTAGATATATTCGTCGTCGGGCCGGTCAGGCTCGCCCAGTGGTTTGTCGATGGTGACCGGCATTTCTATGACCGAGGGCCACATGGGCGGCGGCAGTTCGTTGTTATGCTGCGCCAGCAGCGCCTGCAGTTCCGCCACCTTGGCCGGGTTCTGTGCGGCCAGATTGTTCTGCTCGGTGGGATCATTGCTCAAGTGATACAACCAGACCGTGTCGGGCCGTTCGGCCTGCTGTAGTTTCCAGCCATCGGCGATCACCACCTCATAATGGCCGCTGCGCCAGAACAGGGTGTCATGGGGCTCGCCGCTGGCATCACCCTCAATAAAGGGCATCAGGTTGACACCGTCGATGACTCTGTCACTCGGCACGGTGGCGCCGGTCAATCGCGCCAGTGTCGGCAGCAGATCGGTGTGATGGGTGTAGGGATCAAACTGAGTGCCCGGGTCAATACCGTCGGGCCATTTGATAAACAGGGGCACGCGGATACCACCCCCAAAGAAGGTGGTTTTCCAGCCGCGATAGGGCTGGTTGACATCGGGCAGTCCCAGGTAGTGTGCGCCGCCATTGTCGGAGGTGAAAATGACGATGGTATTGTCATCCAGGCCGTTGGCTTTAAGTGCATCCAGCACCTGGCCAACACCGCGATCCAGCGCCCTGATCATCGCCGCATAGGTACGCAAGGTGTGATCTTCAATATGCGCCAGCGCATCGTAATCTGATTTCAGAGCCTGCAGGGGTGAGTGCGGCGCCCAGTGTGCCAGATACAGAAAGAAGGGCTGATGCCTGTTGGTCTCGATTACCTCGATCGCTTCCCGTGTCAGGTAGTCGGTCAGGTAACCATCGGCGGCAAAACGCTCGCCGCCGTTGTAGTCCATCGAGTAACGCCCGACGGACCAGAAGAAACGGTCGATGGGGTCAAAGTCCTGCCGGGCATTGACCACGTCCGGGTGATCCACAGGCAGGTAGAGCAGGCCGGCCAGGTTCAGGCTTTCATCAAATCCCTGCGCAGTGGCTTGCGAGCCATTATTGCTGCCCAGGTGCCATTTGCCGATATGCACGGTTTTGTAGTCCTGCGCCTTTAACATCTCGGCAATGGTAACTTCACTGCCTGGCATACCCATGTCGGCGAAGTCAGCCTGAAAGATGCCGGGCTGGCCCAGGTGGCTGACCAACGGGCGCCGATAGTCCGCCTCGATACTGCGGTCCAGTCTCAGGTTGATATCGGCCATGCCGTTGGGCAGTGGTGTGAACTCAAAACCAAAGCGGGTCGGGTAACGGCCAGTCATCAAGGCGGCGCGGGACGGTGCGCAGATGGCACTGGCGGACATGGCCTGATTGAGCGCCACGCCGTTGCGGGCGATGCTGTCGATATGCGGGGTGGGCACACTGCCACCGGCGACGCCGCCGCCGTAAAAACTGATGTCGTTCCAGCCCAGGTCGTCGGCCACGATCAGCACAATATTGGGCTGGTCGCTGCGTCGCGGGCCGTCCGGACCAGCCTGCCAGTTGACCGGCTGATTGGGGCCGGTCGGTGAAGTCAGGTCAATCATCAGCCCGGGGAGGTAGACGATCCAGCGATCCAGGGTCAGCCACCCGACCAGCGGGATGCTCAATATAATGGCGAATACGACACCGACTTTACTACGTATGCTCACAGGGCTGCCTCCTCTACCGAACGCGCACAGCGAAAACCGACATGCATGGACGCGCTGTCCGGAGTGGCCGGGCTGCGGGCAGACACCCGGAAGCCGTGGCAAACCGAGGCTTCACATAAAAACGAACCACCGCGTTGTACCTTGTGAGTACCGGTTGCCGGCGCGCCCCCGGCGCTGCGGCGGGTGGTGTAGTTTCCGTACCAGTCGGCGGTCCACTCCCAGACATTGCCAGCCATGTCGGTCAGGCCCGCCGGCGTCAGCCCGAAATGGCCGACCGGTGACGTCGCCTTGAATCCGTCGTCACCGGTATTGAGCACCGGAAAAGCCCCGGTCCATACATTGGCCAGGTAGTCCCCTTCATGCAATAGCGCGTCACCAAAGGCATAGGCGACCTCGCCATCGTGACCCGAGCGTGCGGCATGTTCCCATTCCACTTCGCTGGGCAGGCGTTTGCTCTGAGCATCACAATAGGCCACCGCATCGTGCCAGGAGACCTGCGTGACCGGGTGGTCAGGTAGCGCAGGAGTGTTGTGTGCACCAACGGGATGTTGCCAGCTGGCGCCCGGCAACAGATACCAGTGACCGCTGCCGAATTCCATGACAGCGGCGCTGCCGGCGGTTTCTGCGTCGGTGACGTAGTTGTGTGTGGTGACAAAATCTGCGAACGCTTTGACGGTGACCGGGCTGCGGTCCAGATAGAAGGCGTCAACCTGTGCCCGGAACACCGGCTGCTCATCGGTGGCACCAGTGGCGGAACCGATAGGGCTGGTGCCTGCGGGAATCAGCACCATCTCTGCGGGCACAGCGGCATCTGCAGAAACGTTCGTTGCGACCGATGCTACAATGCCCAGCATCAGCCCGGAACAGACGGTGCGGGGACTAATGTATCTGTGCATAAACATGGCGCGCCCGACCTGGTGTATAATAATTATCCATTAGTATAATTAATCAGATTTCAGCTGCCCAGACAAGTATGAAAGCCAAAAACAGCCCCAAAAGCGCCCCCAAATCCGATGTCATGAGCCGTTCCACGGTCAGGGCGAAACCGGGTCGTCCGCTGAATGCGAATCCGGAACAGCAGCGCCAGAACATCATCCTGGCAGCATTGGCCGCGTTCTCGCAAACCGGATTTGCCGGCACCTCGCTGCGCCGGATTGCCGAGCAGGCGGGCGTGGCGCACGGCCTGATCCGGCATTATTTTCAGGGCAAGGAAGAGCTGTTCCACTCGGCGGCCGACTATCTGTTTGGCGAAATGGCCAAGCCACTGAGCCAGGCAGCTGCGCAGGCCGACACGGATGACCCAGTGGAACAGTTGACCGTGCAGGTGCGCGCCTACGTGCGCATGTCTGCGCGCCTGCCGTATATGGCGGGCTTCCTGATGCACGCGGGGCTGGACGGCGGCGAGCATTTTGATTATGTCATCAAGACATATGTGAAGCCGTTGCAGGCCCTGTCGCTGGTGCCCTATCGCAAGGCTGTGGAACTGGGCCTGATGCGCAACATGAACCCTGACTTTGTGTTTCTGATCGCCACTCACGCCGCCACTGCCCCGTTTGCCAATAGCGCGCTGCGCGATGCCCTGGCTGATGCCAGCAGCGACGACGCGGCGCGAATCGAAGAGTATGCCGACACGCTGATCAGCATTCTGCTGGAGGGTTCATTGACGGACAAGTATCGCCGGCAGCAACTCACCACAGCCGTGCGGCTTACTTGATTTGTAATCGGGGTTCGTTACCATGAACACTCCATCGGCAGTTAATGGAGCATGTCTATGAAAACCACATGGGTACTGGTCGCGGAAAAGAGCCGGGCGCGGTTGTTTGACTGGCAGTCACGCGATGTGCTGAACGAAATAAAAACCTTCTCCCACCCCGAAAGTCGCCTGCACGAGCAGGATCTGGTTACCGACAAACGCGGCCGGGCGTTCGACAGCGCGGGCGAAGGTCGCCATGCGCATCAGGAGCAAAACAGGGCCAGGCAACACGAGTCGGAAACCTTTGCCAAGGAGCTGATAGCCTTGCTGGACCGCAGCCGAAGTCGTCAAGAATACGAGCGCGTGGTTATCGTGGCGGCGCCGGAGTTTCTCGGCCAGTTGCGTGACGAGATGCCGCCTGAACTGGAGAAAGCTGTCTTGCAGGAGGTCAGCAAGAACCTGGTCCAGGAATCAACCGACAGTATTCGCAAGTATTTGCCCGAGGTGCTGCCGGTCTAGTTCCGCGGCTGCGATAGCGTCTGAGTGTCAGGTTTCCTGGTCTGGCATGCGGTACACTGCGTATTCAGTAGTCCAGCCACCTAAAACCATGGTTTCCACTTTGCGCTATCGCCCTGCCGTCCACCGCCTCTTCACGGTTGTTGCCTTCCTTGGCCTGTTTGTGGCGTTAACGCTGCCCAACCGGTTGGCATGGATCGGTCCCCAGGCGTTCTTTTTCCTGCCGTTGGAGTTTATGGTCATCGGCCTGCTGTTGCTGTTGCCGGGGCGCGCCGGTGACCTGTCTCGCTGGGTGCTTACGCTATTGCTGGGGCTGGCCATCCTGCTGCGTGGATCGGATCTGGTCACCCATGAGATCTTCGCCCGTCCGTTCAATCTGGTGTTCGACAGCCATTTGCTGGCTGATGGCAGCCGTCTGCTGACCGGCGTGCTGGGTGATCTGGCGGCGGTCGGCGTGGGGGTATTGCTGGCGCTGGCTGCCCTGTTGCTGAGCGGGCTGGCCTACCTGATGCTGCGGCGTATACAGGGCGCGTTGCGAGCGGCGCCGCGCAGCTCGGCGGCGGTGTTGACGGCGTTGCTGCTGGGCGGCATGTTCCTCAACAGTTCGGGCTGGCCGCGCACCGGTACCTTTGCCTGGGATCAGCTTGTGCTGCACGGGCAGGACACCATTGCCAGCATTCGCGACATTCGTGAATTTGCCGAGGTGGTGAACGATGATGTCTGGGCCAACCGTTCCGGAGACGGGCTGTTCAGTCGCCTGCAGGGCAAGGATGTATATATTGTGTTCGCCGAATCCTACGGGCGGGCGCTGCTGGAGCGCGAACCGTTTGCTGATTCAGTACGAGCCACGCTGACTCAGGCTCAGGCAACACTGGAAGCCGACGGCGCGCATATGCGCAGTGCATTTCTGACCGCGCCGACGGTCGGCGGACTGAGCTGGCTGGCGCATGCCTCGGCGTTGTCCGGCGCCTGGATCGATAGTGAGACCCGCTACGAAAGTCTGGTCATCAGCCGCCGGGCAACACTGAACCGCCTGTTTCGGGATGCCGGCTGGCGCACTGTGGCCGCGATGCCTGCCATCAGCCTGGCATGGCCCGAAGGCCGTTACTACGGTTATGACCACATCTACGATGCGCACAATTTTGGTTACCAGGGCCTGCCGTTCAACTGGGTCACCATGCCCGATCAGTATGTATGGTCGGCGTTGCATGCGCGTGAACGCGCTGCACAGGACCGCCGCCCGGTGATGGCGGAGCTGGCGCTGATCTCCTCGCACGCGCCGTGGACGCCGGTTGCAGAGGTAGTGCCCTGGGAAGAGGTTGGCGACGGGCGCATCTTTAACGATCAGGCAGAGGCAGGACCCAGCCCGGAAGAGGTGTGGCAGGATGTCGACAGCATTCGTGAGCACTACCGCCAATCCATCGAATACATGTTGAAGACTCTGGTCTCCTATGTTCAGGAATACGGAGACGAAGATCTGGTGATATTGGTGCTCGGCGACCACCCGGCAGCGCCGTTCATCACCGGTGATTCGGAAAGCAGACAGGTGCCTGTGCATCTTATAGCGCATGATCCGTCAGTGATCGACGCCATCGCCGACTGGCAATGGCAGCCGGGCCTGTTGCCCGACGGTGATGCGCCGATATGGCGGATGGACCGGTTGCGCGATCGGTTTATAGACGCGTTTTCCGTGACACGACGGGAGGGATTGCAATGACAACAACAGGATGGCGCGAACGCTTCGGGCTTTGGCGATCGTTGATCATGTACTACGGCATTCCCGGCCGGCAGGCACGCATGCGCCGTCTGTACGGTCAGTTTATTCAGCGCGGTGACCTGTGTTTTGAGGTCGGCGCGCATGTGGGCAACCGCCTGATGGCCTGGCGTACTCTGGGCGCCCGCGTCGTGGCCATGGAACCCCAGCCGCTGTTCATGCAGACCCTGCAGCGCCGTTATGGCCATGATGCCGCCATTATCCTGGAAGAAAAAGCCGTCGGCGCCGAACCAGGCGAAGCGACCTTGCACATCAGTACGCGTACTCCGACAGTCACCACCCTGTCGCAGGACTGGATTACCCGCGTGCAACAGGATGCGTCGTTCAGCAAGGTGCAGTGGGACCGGCAGGTCACTGTGCCGGTCACCACGCTGGACGCCCTGATTGAGACCTGGGGTGAGCCCCGTTTCTGCAAAATCGACGTAGAGGGTTTTGAGCTCGCCGTGCTGCAGGGGCTGTCGCGGCCACTGGCGGCGCTATCATTTGAATACATACCCGCCGCCATCGACATGGCACTGGACTGCATCAAGCGGCTGGAAGAGTTGGGTAAATATCAATACAACCTGGCGCCGGGGGAAACCCATCGACTGCAGTTTGCAACGTGGCTGTCAGCCGCTGAAATGAGCAGGCACCTTGGCCAGGTGCGTGAGGGCAGTGGTGATGTATATGCCCGCCTGGCTGTTCAAGGCACAGGCACCGGCTAAACTGACAAACAAAATCGCCCCGGCGTGGTCTAATACTATCCGTAGTTGTGTTGGAGGAAGTCATGGCAGGCGGTTGGTCGCGCGATGGCGCTGTACAGGATCAGATAGACGCCAGTGTTGAAGAGGCCGTCGAGCGCGCTCGAAGAGGGCTGGCGCACGGCAATAGCGCCAGGGTTTGCGAGGAGTGTGGTGAAAAAATCCCCGAGGCCCGGCGCAAGGCCATCCCCGGTGTGCAATTGTGCATCAGCTGCCAGTCGGCGCTTGAAAAAGAGGAAGCCGACAAGCCGGGCATAAACCGTCGTGGCAGCAAAGACAGCCAGCTCAGATAACCCGTTATGACAGGAGTGCACCATGTCTACCAGCCCCGTTGAACACCATCCGCAGCGCCACTGTTTTACCGTCGACACAGATGGCAGGGAGTCTATCCTGCAGTATCGCTTGCTGGCACCCGAATCGGACAATCCGGGCGTGGATTTCACCCGCACCTATGTGCCCGGTGAACTGCGCGGCCAGGGCATTGCCGAGGCACTGGTGCGTCAGGGTCTGACATGGGCCAGGGCAGAAGGTATGAGGATTCAGGCCAGCTGCTGGTATGTGCAGAAGTTTTTGCGCTGAGGTAGCCGGCGGTCCCCGACTTCTGCCCGCAGTGTTGCCCGACGTTGATACATTTCCATTTTCGCTACTAGTTGTGCGCTTTTGTTAATCTTATTCCCTTATTTTTTTTATCTTTCCCTAACATGTTGATTTATATGGCTGTGAGTCGTTGGCCTGGAAATTGCTCGGACAATTGACAGGTAAATGGGCTGTTCAGAAATGTTAAAAATTTAACACTCAAGGTTGAGCTCGCCTGATAATTGAATTATCGTTAGCCGTGCTGTAACAGACAGCACAAAACAAGAATAATGGAATAGCAATATGGCGATGGATAAGGTTATCCAGAAGCAGGGCCGACCATGGTGGCAGTGGGCAATAGCGTTTGTTGTTGTCTGCGCCGTGATCTGGTTTGTGTACCAGGCGATTAGCAATGCTTCAATCCGCACCGCACGTGTTCCCCTTAATCAGTTGATCATCAGCAATGTGCAAATGGGCACGTTGGAAGATGTGGTGTCCGTTCGAGGTACCGTTCAACCACTGAACAGCGTGTTTCTGGACGCCGTCAACGGCGGGGTCGTAGAACGCATCTTTGTCGAGGAAGGGGCGTTCGTGGAGGCCGGGCAGCCTTTGCTGCAGCTAAGCAACACCTCCCTACGTCTGGATGTCGCCAGAAACGACACTGCCATCACCGAACAGCTTAATAACCTCACCAATATTGCCAACGGCCTCGAGACCACCCAGCTCAACACCGAGCGGGAGATCATTAATCTGGAATACCGTATCGTCACCCTGGAGCGCCAGATGCGCCGGCAGCAGGAGTTGGTGAATGATCGGCTGATTTCGCAGGAAGAGTTTGATGTCATTGTTGATGACCTTGAGTTTAACAGGCGCCTGCTCGCTAACTCCGAAGCTCGTCAGGCACTGGAGGAGCGCATTCGTCAGGATCGCCAGTTGCGGATAGCCCGGCAGATCGAGAAGCTGGAAGAAAACCTGACCCTCGCTCAAAGCAGCTTTGAAAGCCTGCTGGTGCGCGCGCCCATCACCGGGCAACTGACATCGATGCCCGTGCAGATTGGTGAAAGTAAAACCACTGGTGAACGTCTTGGTCAGATTGATGTGGTCAACCAGTATAAGATCGCGGCGCAGGTGGATGAGTTCTACGTGTCACGTGTGGCGCCTGGACAAAGTGCGCGTTTCTCCCTGGCCGACAATAATTACAGCGTGGTGATTGACAAGGTCTACCCGGAGATTACCACTGGCCTGTTCACGATTGATCTGATTTTTGATGCCGATGTTCCAGAGAATCTGCGCCGTGGTCAGACCCTGCCGCTGGAGCTGGTGCTGGGCAGCCCGGAAGAAACTCTGTTGCTCCCGGTTGGCAGCTTTGTGCAGGAGACCGGTGGCAACTGGGTCTTTGTGCTGGACAACACCGGAGAGAACGCCTATCGCCGGGACATCAGTGTAGGTCGACGCAATAATCGATTTATCGAAGTAAGGGACGGCCTGAGCGCGGGCGAGCGGGTAATTACCTCCGGCTATGGCAGCATTGCCGACGCCGACCGTGTGCAGCTAAGTCAATAACTAAAGCGTGACACCAGGGAATGCAGACAATGATAAAACTCGAGAACATTTGCAAGGTACATCGAACCGAAGACATTGAAACCGCAGCACTGGATGACATCAGCCTGACGGTGGAAAAAGGCGAGTTTGTCTCCATCATGGGCCCGTCCGGCTGTGGCAAGTCCACCCTGTTGAATGTGCTCGGGTTGCTTGATACCCCTAGCAGCGGACACTATTACTTTAACGGCGAAGACCTGGCCGGTTACAACGAATCGCAACGTGCCAGTATTCGTAAAGCCAATATCGGCGTGATCTTTCAGAGTTTCAACCTGATCGATGAGCTCACTGTGGCGCAAAACGTAGACCTGGCGCTGTTATATCAGAAGGTGCCGGCCGCCGAGCGCAAGGCGCGTGTGGACACCGTGCTCAAGCGTGTGGCTATCGATCACCGCAGTAAACACTACCCTCAGCAACTGTCCGGCGGACAACAGCAGCGGGTGGCAATCGCCCGCGCCATCGTCAGTAATCCCAAGGTGCTGCTGGCTGACGAACCGACCGGTAACCTGGATACCAAAAATGGCGACGAAGTCATGGCGCTGCTCAAGGAGCTGAACCAGGAAGGCGCCACCGTCATCATGGTCACACACTCGGAGCACTACGCCGCCTATGGCACACGTGTGGTACGTTTGCTCGACGGCCAGATTGTCGACGCCAATGCAAAAGCCGATGCAGACGCCGTTCTGTAATCTGCAAGCAGCCGGTTCCATTCTCCCAGCGGGGTATCCACCGTGTTCCTGAACTATCTGATCATTGCGTTACGCAATCTGCGCAAGCAGCCCGGCTTTACTGCCATCAAGGTACTCAGCCTCAGCCTGGGGCTGATCTGCAGCATACTGGTGCTGATGCATGTGCAGTACACCAACAGCTATGACAAACATTTTGACGACTATGAAAATATCTATCGGGTGGTGACCAGCCTGACCTCGACCTCAGGTCAGCGCATTGATTCCAGTTTGATCGCCGAGGGTATATTTAATCCGCTGGTACAGGATTACGGCCAGATAGAAGAGGCGGCGAAGATAAATCAAGGCAGTGGCCTGTTTTCCTATGGCGATGTGTCGGCAACCAACGAGTACTGGTGGGTAACGCCAGAATTTCTGAAGGTTCTGACGTTCGAATTTATTCAGGGCGATTCAGAGACGGCACTGCTCGAGCCTAATACGATTGTTATGACGCAAAGCACTGCGCGTAAGTACTTTGGCCAGGAAGACCCGATGGGCAAAGTATTGACCATCGACAATCTGGCTGATCTACGGGTGACGGGTGTGATAAGAGACCTGCCCCCTAATACCCATATCGATATCGAAATCATGATAGGCAGTCCGACCGGCCAACAGATTGCCGGGGAAAGCTTTATGAACAGCTCGGCCTGGGCTGCTTTCGGTGGCACCATGGCGTATGTAGTCATACCGGATCCCGCTTCAGTTGAGGCCATACGTGCCGACTTCCCAAATTTTGTCGAACGCAATGTCCCCGATACGCAGCGGGACTTTGTACAACGTGTTGATATTACGCTGGACCTTGAGCCGCTGGCGGACCTGCAGTTGTCGCCGCGCCAGGGCTTCGCGGTTGCCGACTATAGTCGCACGCTGGTGCTAGGCGGTCTGGTCACCTTTGCCGCACTGATCCTGTTGAGCTCCTGTATCAACTTTGCCAACCTGTCACTGGCGCAAATGCAGCAGCGGGGTAAAGAGACCGGCGTGCGTAAAACCCTGGGAGCGACCCGGACCGACCTGCTGACGCAATTTCTGGTGGAGTCCATGCTGTTGACCCTACTGGCGCTGGTTGTCGCATTGCCGGTAATCTATCTGGCCATAGGTCCCTATAACGCGCTGACTGGCACGGCCTTCACTTTCTCAAGCATGTTTAGCTCTTCGCAGGCATTCATCATTATGCTGTTCGTTTTGTTGACCGGTTTTCTGTCAGGCCTGGTACCGGCGTTGCGCATGTCCCGATTTGCACCAACAGATGCGATAAGCGGCAAACGGGACGGCGGTAGAGGCAGTCGACTGGTGCGTTCGGGGCTGACGGTGATTCAGTTCACCTTTGCCGTGATACTGGTCATTCTCGCCATCGGTATTAGCGTGCAGGTGCGATACCTGAATGAAATTGATATTGGGTTCAACCGCGGTAATCTGGTGGTGCTCGACGCCATGTATAACCCGAGAAATCCCGAGCAGTTCAACTACGATGCCCTGGTCGACGAACTGCGACAACATCCGGGTATCACGACCCTGGGCAAGGCCCAGAGTGCACCTCCCTACAATGGTGGGTTTAATCCCTGGCGGCACTCAAGCCAGCCCATTGAGCAAGCGCAGGCGGTCAGTCATCTGGGCGTGGACGAGAATTACGTTGATGCTCTGCAACTACAGATCCTGGCGGGCCGCAACTTTTCACAGGACTTTCCGGCAGACTATCTGCCCAATGGCCAGCCTGAGAATGAGCAGACGTTTGGGATTCTGGTGACACCGGCAGCGGTGGAAAAATTTGGACTCGGCAGTGTTGACGAGGCCATCGACGAAGTGTTGATCATTAACGATCTGAATTTCCGGGTGGTGGGTGTTGTCAACGACTTCAGGCTGTCCGGCGGCATGGAAGACACCATGCGGTCGACCGCGATTCTGCGTGCTACTCGCCAGCCAATGAATGCTTTGCTGGTGAGAATTGACCCGTTACAGCGCGCCAGCGCGCTAAATCACATCGACACGGTCTGGGCCAGACACCGTCCCGACGCGCCCATCAATCGTGAGTTCTATGAGCAGACGTTCAATCAGCAGATTTATGAGGAGACCAACAGCATCAATCGCGCGGCCCAGTTTGCTGCATTTATAACGATTGTGATTGCGGCACTGGGTTTATACGCCTTAGCCTTCTATTCAACCGAACGCCGCACCAAGGAAATTGGTGTACGCAAAGTGCTGGGTGCGTCGGCGCGCTCGATTGTTGAACTGCTGACGCTCGATTTCATCAAGCCAGTTTTGCTTGCCTGTGTGTTGGCCAGTGGTCTGGCGTACCTGGCAACCTCCTACTACTTCCAACAGTTCTCAGCACCAGCGAATTTGAGCCTCTGGGTTTTTGTGCTGGTTATTGCCGGTACCATCATACTGTCCATCCTGACGGTGGCGGCGCAGTGCGTCAGAACGGCGACCTCAGATCCGGTCAAGTCGCTGCGTTCGGAATAATCTGACTTTGCGACGCCGCACCAAAAAGCGAAACTCAGCAAGTCCCCGAGCCAAACCCGGTGCAGATAAAGCACCGGGTTGACCTCGCTCAGGATTATGAATTGACGCTGATAATATCGTCGGCCTCAAACACACGACCGTCAAACAGGTCCTGTGATATTGAACCGCGCAAGGTGACCACATCCTGAGGGTCCAGCTGCAGATAGCCTTCATTGTCCAGCGGGTTATATCCCAGGTCGTCCACCTCGACGGTCAGCATTGTCGCACCGGTATTCAGTGTGAGCTCCTGCGCATCAGGGTCGACCGAGGTGATCGTACCCTGCAGCGTAGTATTGCCCACTACAAGTGGGCCATGCACGGTAACAATCGGGTCATAGACTATCGGCATGGACTCTTCATCCATTGCGCTGGCGTAGAAATAGGCGCTGATGGATTCCACATAGACACTGCTGGCTTCAATGGTAGTCATTTCGAAAAAATCATCGTCAATTAAGCCATTGACAACCACGTTGTCGCCTTTGAGAAGCGCGTAAGCATCTGCGTCACGATCACCGTCGTCCATTTCCACCGTGACGGACCCGCGTCCGTAATCCAGCAGGAATGCGTCCTCATGGACTGACTCGACCGTGCCACTGAGACTGATCCAGGTGTCGTCGGGTTGCAGATATGGAGACTGTGTCTGTGCAACGGTGGATACAGAAAAAATTGCGGCGCCTAAGGACGCCAGTAGCTTCATGCTAGTCATGGTCGGCTCCTTAATTCGAGTGTATGTGTGAATATGTCAGAAGCCGACGAAGGGATGAACAAAGCCCTTTGATCAGCTTCGTGAGTAAAAATGCTGCCAAATATAGAATGGCTTGTCAAATCGCGAATGGGCATTATGATATTATTGTAGTAGCCATGTTTTTCAGCGCATAGACAGCTTTATCGGATTCGATCACGCTGATCAGGCTTTGTATGCAGCCAAAGCGGCCGGCCGCAACCGCGTCGAGTGTTACGGTCAATTGAGCACGCAACAGTAACGAGGTGGCACACGGATGATATCGCTGGAAATAGCTCTGGTACTGGCGCTGCTGGCGGGTCTCTCCATACCCCTGGGCGCGCTGATCTCTTCCAGATCTTCCTGGGCAACCTTCTGCACACAACGTGAGCTGGACAGTTTTGTGACGTATTTTGGTGGCGGCGCGCTGCTGGCTGCCATTTCACT
>CAJXPR010000016.1 GCA_913058135.1 uncultured Gammaproteobacteria bacterium | reverse complement strand
GAGATTTCTGCCTGTCTCGTGGGCTCGGAGATGTGTATAAGAGACAGCTCCATGGGTCAGCACTGCGAGCTGATGGCACAGGAGTGGGACATCAGCCGTCAGGATCAGGATCAGCTGGCGCTGGAAAGCCACCAGAAAGCGGCCGCAGCCTATGAATCCGGTTTCTTCGACGATCTGGTATCTCCCTATCAGGGCGTCAGCCGCGACAACAACATCCGTGCTGACAGCAGCCTGGACAAACTGGCGTCACTCAAGCCCGCGTTCGACCGGGATAATGGCACACTGAGCGCGGGCAACAGTACGCCCTTGACCGACGGTGCGGCGGCGGTGCTGCTGTGCAGTGAGGATTATGCACGTGCCAACAACCTGCCCATTCAGGCGTACCTGAACGGCGGGCGCAGTAGCGCCATTGATTTTGTACACGGCGAGGGATTGCTGATGGCGCCCACGGTTGCCGTCAGCGAACTGCTGCAACAACATACACTGACGCTGCAGGACTTTGACTGCTACGAGATACACGAAGCATTTGCAGCACAGGCGCTGTGTACGCTGAAAGCCTGGGAGGATGATGCTTTTTGCCGTAACAAACTGGGCTTGTCTCAGGCTCTGGGACCGATTGACCGCGACAAAATGAACATCAAAGGCGGGTCACTGGCCTTTGGCCATCCCTTTGCTGCGACCGGCGCACGTATTCTGGGCTCCCTGGCCGCGATTCTGGAAGAGAAAGGCAGCGGTCGTGGGCTGATATCAATATGCACTGCTGGTGGAATGGGGGTTGCGGCCATCGTGGAACGCCCCTGAGGAACCCTAGAACGGCCAGTGCAGCTGGATATTGCCGCCACCGAATTTCAGGGAATCAAGATCCAGCGTCGGGTTCAGTGTCAGGATGGCACCGCTTTGCTGGTTGACAACATAGCGCCAGGGCAGGGTCAGGCGCGCCAGCCATTCGTCGTCCCGACGATTTTCCCACGGTTGCTGCTCCAACTGCCTGTCGACGTCAATAGCGCCGATGCTCAGTGTCGGCTCCCACCAGCTGGATGCGCTGCGCGCCAATGTCATGCCGGCAAACAATAGCACCTCCTCGCGCTTGTGGAACCCCGAGCTCGCCAGATTACTTCCAAACCATCCCTGTTCATCCAGCGCCAGATAATGCACCCCGCCATGCATCTCTGACGCAGCGCCAGATCTGACAGATAAGGTGAAGCTGTGCATTTCACGATCAAAGATATCCCGGCGGGCGCTGTCACCCGACGTCAGCGCGCGAAATTCCCTTCCGGTACTCTCCATTTTAAAGGACAGGCCGGCCTGCCAGCCGTTGGTAACATCGACCCGCACAGAGCCTGCAATGCGCAGCTGATCGCCGCGAATATAGAGATCATTGCCATGATCCTCATATTGCGCGTGAGGTGAATAATTGACAGCAAGATCCCACCCCAGCCCCGACGCCAGTTGCTGCTGATAATGCGCAAACAGCGTCACGGGTGTACGCTGATACTTGTTGTCGCTGTTACCTTTGTTGTTATAAAGACGGTCAACCTGTATCAGGGCTAGCCTAAGCGTGCGACTTTCGTCAGGGTGCCAGGTCGCCTCGTACTGAAAATCTACCTCGCCTTTGTCGCCAGACACGTCGGCCGAAAAAACAGCTTGCCAGTCACTACCAAACCGCCGGACAACGCCAAGCAACTGCCGGTCAAACCGTCCATCAAAGTCTTCACGACGCTGCACCCGCGCAATAATGCCATAACGATCGTCGTCAAAATAAAGCGTTTTCTGCAGATTCGTTTCCAGATACAGCTCATCACCGGAGATGCTGCCACCTGTACCCGACAGACCGTCCTCGCCGGGTGCCGGCACATCGGACAGTTGGCGATAGCTGAAGCGATTGATAAAACTGGCGCCGTTATACAGAAACTCACGCCCTTCGACAAAGCCATCAAGACGTTGCGGATGTGGATCCCGCCAGGGACTCTCAGCGCTGGCACCGGCAGACAAAAACAACGCCCATGCCATATTGCCAACGATTAAAAACCGCGCTGGTTTGTCTGCCAACATCTGGGTGCTCCCGAAAACCGAATACCAGAAACCTTGCGTTACAGATTTTGTTTATGCTGATAGATGCCTGCCGAAGCCAGGGCAGTCAGATTCAGGATACCGCGACCAGAGACCGACGGAATCAGAATATGCGCCGGTTTTTCCAGGCCACAAAGGAACGGGCCAATCAGGCGACCGTTGGTGAATGAGCGCAAAAGACCCAGAGCAATGCTGGCCGTGTCCATATTCGGCATTACCAGCACATTGGCGCGCCCCTTGATCGTTGAGCCCTCAAATACGGTGGCACGCAGCTCCGGGTTGAGGGCGGTCAGCGCATGCATTTCACCATCAATCTGAACATCGGGCATTTGGTTGCGCAGACGATGGGCCGCTGTTTTCATTTTTAATGCTGACTCGTCCTCATAGGTACCGAAGTTGGAATGCGACAGGAATGCTACCACCGGCTCAATGTCAAACGACTGCTGGACAAAGTGGATCGCATCCTTGGCGATATCTACAATTTCATCCTCATTGGGATTGACATTAACAAAAGGATCGGTCAGAAACAGCGGGCCATCATCCATCAACAGCACACAAACAGAGGACAATCTGCCGCCTGGTTTAGTAGAACGGATGATGGGGCGAATATCTTTAAGGTGGGCATCGAAACGCCCCACCTTGCCACAAACCATGCCATCGGCTTCCCCCATGGCCACCATCAGCGCCGCCAGTACCGTGGTATTGCTATGCACCGCTGTCTTGGCGGCATCGACTGACACGCCGGAGCGCCCGACATGGTGGTGATAGAACTGCCAGTATTTCTTATGGATATCTGCCTCTTCCGAATTAAAGACATCAAAATCGGTACCTGGCACCAGACGCAGTCCCATCTTTTCGATCTTGGCATCAATGATCTGCGGTCGTCCGATCAGGATAGGTTTGGCCACACCTTCGTCAACCACCGCCTGCATCGCCAGCAGTACATCTTCATTTTCGCCCTCAGCATACACAATACGTGCTGGATGCTTGGCTGCCAGATCAATAGATGGCTGCATAAACAGACGACTGCTATTGACGTAAGCACTCAGTTTGTTGCGATAGGCATCCAGATCGTCAATCTGACGCGTTGCTGCGCCACTGGCCATGGCCGCTTTGACAACGGCCAGTGGCACTTCTTCGATAAGCCGCGGATCAAACGGCTTGGGAATCAGATACTCACGCCCGAACTTCAGGTCCTCGCCGATATAGGCCTTGGCCACGGTTTCGGACACTTCCCGGGTTGCCAGGTCAGCGATGGCACGCACACAGGCACGCTTCATTTCATCGTTGATATGGGTGGCACCACAGTCCAGTGCACCACGGAAAATGAACGGGAAGCACAGGACATTGTTTACCTGGTTGGGATAGTCTGATCGGCCAGTCGCCAGGATGGCATCGGGACGCGCAGCGCGCGCCTCCTCCGGCATGATTTCCGGGATCGGGTTTGACATCGCCAGAATCAATGGATCCCGCGCCATGGTCTTGACCATGGCGCCATTGAGGACACCTGGCCCTGACAAGCCCAGAAACAGGTCGGCGTCTACGATCGCATCTTCGATAGTGCGATCCGACGTATCGACCGCAAACTGCTCCTTCCAGGGATTCATGCCCTGCTGCCGGCCTTTGTAGATGACACCGTTACGGTCCAGCATGCGTACGTTTTCTTTTTTCACACCCATGCTGAGCAGCAACTCCACACAGGCAATGCTCGCAGCACCCGCACCGGAAGCTACCAGTTTGATATCTTCAAATTTCTTGTTGACGATACGCAGGCCATTGTAGACCGCCGCAGCTGCCACGATGGCAGTACCGTGCTGATCGTCATGGAATACCGGGATGTTCATGATGTCGCGCAGACGCCGCTCCACCAGAAAACATTCTGGCGCCTTGATATCCTCAAGATTAATGCCGCCGAAAGTTGGCTCCAGCGAGGCAATAATATCGACCAGCTTGTCGACATCGGTTTCATTGATTTCGATGTCAAAGACATCAATGTCCGCGAACTTCTTGAACAATACGGCCTTGCCTTCCATCACCGGCTTGGCGGCGAGCGGGCCGATGTTGCCCAGACCCAGAACGGCCGTGCCATTGGTGATCACCGCCACCAGATTCCCGCGTGCGGTCAGGTTGGCTGCTTCTTTTGGATTCTCTGCAATCGCTTCGCACGCAAAGGCCACGCCGGGGGAATACGCCCTGGACAGATCACGGTTGTTGGCGAGAGGTTTGGTAGGCCGGATGGCCAGTTTGCCGGGAGTAGGCTCCGAGTGATAACGGAGCGCACTGTCCTTGAAAGAGTCTTCTGACATTGAGGTCATTCCTGTTCCGTGGCGAAGTGAACGTGGCCGAGCGTTAAAAAATTATCGCCCTCAAGAGGGCGATAATGCGACCGAACAGCCGTTCGGGCTATTTTAACGCTTATGCCAGCTGCAATGCCAACTGATAAATCGGCACTGCCAACCTGGGCTCAGCCCCAGGTTCACCAGTCCGAACTGGCGGGCTCATCCGGATCAGAACGCAGGAATTCAATCAGATCCGCGTGGTATTGCTCCGGGTTTTCGAAATGTGGATTGTGACCAATGCCAGGATACAGGTTCAGCTCGGCATTCTGCAGTGTCTCCGCCACCATGCGTGCCTGACCGGCAAAATCATTGGTCAGCCGGTCATCTGCTCCGCCCAGCACCAGCGCCTTGGTATCAATGTGCTGCCAGTCGTAAACGACCGGATCGAAATACAGAATGGCTTGCTGCCAGGCCCGGATCCTCGCCAACAGAGGCCATTCCGAGGTCAGTGTCTGACCGTACTGGTAACGCACAAACTCCAGGTACTCCGGTTTGATTTCGGTATTGTAATACCGCATGTGGTTGGCCAGGATCGATTGATAACTGGTGTTCTCGCGCACGCTGTGTGCCGCTTCTTCGATGTCGCGCCAGGGGCGATTCTGACGCTGGTCACTCATGCCGATCTGGTTTACAAACACCACATGTGTCGTGGTGTCGGGATAGGTCATGGCGAATCGCGCTGCCAGCATGCCGCCCATGGAGTGGCCTACTATCGCGGTCTGATCAATGCCCAGGTGGTCCAGCAATTTTTTGGCATCTGAGGCAAAAATGTGCAGATTGTAAGGAATGTCCATTTTTGATGAACGGCCGTAGCCGATGCGATCCGGTACGACAACGCGGAATCCGGCCGCCGACAGCGCCTCAATGGTCGGGGCAAAACCGATGCCGGCGAAGTTCATGCCGTGAAACAGCATGACGGTCTGGCCATTGGCGGGACCGGTGGGCGCAACATCCATATACGCCTTGAGGCCGTCCTGACCAAAATGCGTGACCGGCATGTAGTCGACCGGATAGGGATATTCTATCTCCACCATGGACGCGGATACCGGCCCCCAGTCAGCGGGTGGCTCGCTGGGCGGTTCGTTCTGCGCCATGGCCAGGCTGGCACTGCCCAGCAGCGCACCGGCCAGAGCCCATTGACGAACAGTATGATGTAATCGTGATAGAGGCATTTTTACTCTCCTGTTGTTATTGCCTGTTGATGTCGGATTTACTGGCAGTTTACACGAATCTGCAGGGTGTTACTGCGCCAGCTTGAGACCGATGCGCTTGACCTTACCCTCTTCGATGGCGGCGATGGTCCATATAAAACCCTGCCATTCAAGCTGGTCACCGAGGACCGGCTTGCCGCCCATACGCTGGTTCAGAAAGTCCCCGATGCTCAGTCCACTGACCGATGGATCGGGATGCAGGCCATAGACTGGCGCCAGATCGGCAATACTGGCAGAGGCGTCGAGAATGAAGTCGCCGAAGAACCAATCGTCCATGCCACTGGACGGTGCCACACTGAACAGCTTACCCAGGGCCGGCAGGTCGTGTTCGTGCGCAATGATGCACAGAATGTCATCCGCCAGCAACCGCGTGCTGCCCGTCGGATGCAGCAATTCGCGGCCCCGGAACAAGGCTGCAATACGGGTTCCGTCGGGCATTTTCAAACGCCTGAGCTCCCGTCCGATACACCACTTCTCGGCACCCAGGCGATACACAAACAACTCCCATTCACTGGTGTGATGGATCTCCAGCCCGGCCCGTGATATTGGCATGGGCTGTGATGGCACCTGCACTTTAGCGAGGCGCGTAACCAACGGAATGGACGTGCCCTGGACGAGCAATGACACCAGCACTACAAAGAACGCCAGATTAAAATACAGCTGGGAATCGGGCAAACCCGCCATGACCGGGAACACTGCCAGAATGATGGGCACGGCGCCGCGCAGACCCAGCCAGGACAGGTACCAGCGCTCACGCATCCGGAAACGGCTAAAAGGTGCCAGACTGACAAAAACCGCCAGTGGGCGTGCAACCAGGATCATCCATAGCGCCAATAGCAGACCCGGGACGGCAATCGGCAATAGCTCGCTGGGTGTCAGCAACAGGCCCAACACCAGGAACATGCCGATCTGGCTTAGCCAGGCCAGACCATCGAGCACACTTAGAATAGAGGTGCGACTGCGCAACGGCCTGTTACCCAGGAATACACCACACAGGTAGATAGCCAGGAACCCGCTGCCCCCCGCATAGGCGGTGAGGGCGAACAGAAAAAGACCACCGCTCACGGCCAACAATGGATACAGGCCATTGGCCAGCGTGCTGCGATTGATCAGCTGCAGTAACAGCCAACCGCCGGCACCGCCCAGGACAACGCCCAGGCCGAACTGCCGCACCAGACTGATGATGAAACTAAGGGCAGAGTTGTCGCCTTCCCCTTGCGCCGTGGCCAGAATATCGATCAACGTCACAGTCAGGAAAATTGCCATCGGGTCGTTGCTGCCCGATTCAATCTCCAGTGTCGCGCGGACCCGTTCATTGATATGTCGACCGCCCAACAGCGAAAACACTGCCGCCGCATCGGTAGACCCGACAATGGCACCAATCAGCAAGCCTTGCAACAGATTCAGACCGAACAGCCAGGCCGCCACCACGCCGGTCAGGCCGGCGGTGATAACAACGCCAAAAGTCGCCAGCGACAAGGCCGGCCACAGAGCCACCTTGAAGCTCGCAACACGCGTCCGCATGCCGCCGTCAAACAGTATGATAGCCAATGCCAGGTTACTGGCAAAAAATGCGAGGGAGTAATCATTGAACAGGATGCCGCCGATACCTTCCTCACCGGCCAGAATACCGACGCCAAGAAATATCAGCAGAATCGGCACACCCAGCCGGGAAGAAACAGCGCTAAACAACACACTGAACCCTACCAGCAGGGCGCCGATCAGGAAAAAACTGTTGATGGCCAATAAATCCATGTCATGTTCCAGACTTATTCTGCGGCCCTACAGATTCTATCGAGCCTATGTCTAGCCGCCGAAGGGATGCCGCAGAACGATTGTCTCATCGCGGTCAGGACCGGTGGAAATAATGTCAACCGGCGCCTCGATGATGTCTTCGATATAGCGGATATAGGCCCGGGCATTGTCGGGCAGTTCGGCCAGCGAGCGTGCTCCAACAGTGGATTCACTCCAACCAGGCAACTCGACGTAAATCGGTTTGAGTCGCTCATAACGGTCTACAGTCATGCACGCTGACACACTGTCACCGTCCTCTGCGGGTGTTTCATAGCCGGTGCAGACCTTGATGGTTTCCAGGCCGTCCAGCACGTCCAGTTTGGTCAGGCAGATACCTGACACGCTGTTAATGCGTATGGCCAGTTTTACAGCTGCCGCGTCAAACCAGCCGCAACGTCGCGCGCGTCCGGTGGTCGCGCCTTTTTCCATACCGACATTGGCCAGGTGTGCGCCCACCTCGTCAAACAACTCGGTCGGGAACGGCCCTGACCCAACACGGGTGGTGTACGCCTTGGTGATGCCCAGCACATAATCCAGATACAGCGGGCCGTAACCACTGCCGGTGGCAGTACCGCCGGCTGTGGTATTGGATGAGGTAACAAACGGATAGGTGCCGTGGTCGATATCCAGCAGGGAACCTTGAGCACCCTCAAACATCAGATTGTCACCCGCCTTGCGGTGAGTATGTACGAGCTCCACGGTATCAGCCAGCATGGGCCGCACCTGCTCGGCATAAGCCAGGCAATCGGCCAGGGTTTTGTCAAAATCAACGGCGTCTACTTTGTAATAATGTGTCAACATGAAGTTATGGTATTCCATGACTTCCTGCAGGCGGACTGCCAGATGCTGGGGATTGAAGAGCTCCCCCATACGAATACCGCGACGGGCCACCTTGTCTTCATAGGCAGGCCCGATACCACGACCCGTGGTACCGATTTTCTTGCCATCACCCAGCCGGATTTCGCGCGCCTGATCCAGAGCCACGTGTGACGGCAGAATGATAGGGCTGGCACCACTGATTTTCAGCCGCTCGCGCACGGGGATACCCTGTGCTTCAAGCTCACCGATTTCTTTCATCAGGGCTTCCAGGCTGACGACAACGCCGTTGCCGATGATGCAGGTGACACCCTCACGCAGAATGCCCGACGGAATCAGGTGCAGGACGGTTTTTTTGCCACCGATGACCAGGGTATGGCCGGCATTGTGACCGCCCTGAAAGCGGGTCACCACCGCCGCCTGTTCGGTCAGCAGGTCAACGATTTTACCCTTTCCCTCGTCACCCCATTGAGTGCCCAAAACAACAACGCTCTTACCCATGTTCTCCATACTCTGTGCTTGAATAAATGTGTCTAGAAAATACTATCAATTTCACTGGCCGGGCCATTCAACGACACGCCAGCCCCGCTTGTCATCGGCGACGATACGGGCACTGCACTGCAGTTCGCGCATCAGTTTGTCGTCGGCAGGCTCGTTTTCCAGATGCTGAATGACGATATTGCCATCGCTACGCAACTGCGAGATCAACGCCTGCAGACCGGCATCAGCCTGGTCCGGCGCCAGCACAATCCGTGGCGATGGATAGTCACGGTTGCTCAACTGAGCCAGAATTTTCAGGTCGGCATCAAAGCCGGAGGCCGGACGGGCACGACCAAACACCTTGCCGATCTCGTCATAACGGCCGCCTTTGGCGACCGCGCGGCCATGCGCTGGCGTGTAGGCAGCGAACACTGTGCCGGTGTGGTACTGGTAACCGCGCAACTCGGACAAATCGTAGCCAAGGCTGACGTCTCCGACGCGCTGACTCAGGGCATCACTGATCTGCTGAAGCTCAAGCAGCGCATCACGCACACTTGCCGGCCCTGACGCCAGCATAGCCTTCGCCTGCGCCATAACATCAATGCCGCCGCTGAGCTGTGAGAGACCACGCAACAGCTCACGAATGTCTGGCGCGCCAACATTGGCATCGAGCCAGCTATCCGTTTCGGCATGCGCCTTGCGCTGCACCAGATCGAATAACTCGGTTTCTGCCTCGGCATTCAACCCGGCGGCTGCAACCAGACCACGGAAAATCCCGACATGACCCAATACTACATGAACGGGACGGATGCCGGCCAAACGCAAGGTCTCGGTCATCAGCAGGATGAGCTCGACATCACAGGCAACGCCACCATGACCAAAGAGTTCGGCACCAATCTTGATGGGTACACGGGAACTGAGCAAACCTTGCGGACGGGTGTGCAGCACGCTGTCGGCGTAACACAGGCGTGCCGGGCCGTCACGATGGAGATTGCGGGCATCAATGCGGGCGACCTGAGGCGTGATGTCGGCACGTACGCCCATCATCCTGCCGCTGAGCTGATCGGTAATCTTGAACGTGTGCAAATCCAGATCGTGAGATGAACCTACCAGCAATGAATCGAGATACTCGATCATCGGGGTGATCACCAACTGATAGCCCCAGCCCCGATACAGGTCCAGTATCTCGCGACGCAAAGTTTCCAGTCTGTGGGCCTGCGGAGGCAAAACCTCTTCAACCCCTTCCGGCAGCAGCCAGCGGTCAGCGCGTGTCATGTATCCCTTCCTGCCTAATCTTTTTTACTGAAACTCTTTGCGATCCCAGCGGTGCATCAACCGGCCGCGTCTACTGACGTTCTCAGGCGCCCTGGCCAGAGGACGCCGTTATAAAAGGGCGCCCGCTGCCAATGAAAGCCGGCTGAACGCCGGCTTTGGTCGCCTACTGAGGCTGAGCCTCGTCGCTGCGCAGATATTTGAAGTAGTCACTTTCCGGATCCAGCAACATCACGTCGCTCTTCGACGAAAATGTGTCGCGATACGAATTCAGGCTACGGGTGAATGAGTAGAATTCCGGATCCTGTGTGTAGGCTGCGGAATAGATGGCAGCTGCCCGTGCATCACCCTCACCACGGATGCGCTCTGAATCACGATACGCTTCCACCAGCAGGACGGCTTCCTGACGATCGGCATCTGCTTCGATACCAATAGCCAGCTCGTTACCGCGTGATCGCAATTGCTGGGCTTCACGCTGACGCTCGGACGTCATACGCTCGTACACAGAGGAGCGAACATCGTCGGGCAGATCAATACGCTTGACCCGCACGTCTATGACCTCAATGCCATACTCGTTCGCTACATAGGTATTGAGTTCGGTGGTCAACTCGTTCATCAGCGCATCACGCTGACCGGATACCACTTCCTGCAGATCACGCTCACCAAACTTGTTACGCAAGCCATCGTTGACCCGCTGCGCCAACAGCGCGTTGGCACGCGACTCATCGCCCGAGGTCGCGGTATAAAAACGCTCGACATCGATGATGCGCCACATGGCATAGGAATCCACCAGCAAGGCTTTCTGCTCCAGCGTCAGGTAGCGCTGTGGTGTGGCATCCACAGTGAGGATACGGGCATCAAACTTGCGCACCGAGTTCACATAGGGGATCTTGAAATGCAGACCTGGCGGGATGTCTGTTTCGACAATGTTACCGAATTGCAGCATCACCGCACGTTCGGTTTCCCTGACCACAAATATCGAATTGGCGCCAATAATGACGATCAGAAATAAAACTGCACCTGCAACTAAATTTTTCATATTAACGAGGCCCCCTTGCCGGCATCTGCGTACGAGACCGGTCGGTCGTGGACTGGGATGAAAGTTCCCGGCTAACCTGGTCGGCAAGCTCGCGAAGCTGCTGGTTGTTCAGTTGGAAGCTGGTGACACCATTGCCCATGGCGCCCGTGCCCGCCTGCTGCATCATGCGATCCAGTGGCAGGAACATCATGTTATTGCCGCCTTCAACATCAATCAGCACCTTACTTGAATTGCGCAACACGTCCTGGATGGCATCAATGTAGATACGCTCCCGGGTAACTTCAGGCGACAGCGCATATTCGGTGAGAAGCTGCTCAAAACGGTAGGCTTCACCTTCCGCTCGCGCCACTACCTCATCGCGGTAGGCATTGGCCTGTTCGATTATGCGCTGGGCTTCACCACGCGCTTCCGGGATGACCCGGTTGGCGTAGGCCAGTGCCTGGTTCTGCACTCGCTGCTCATCCTCACGCGCCCGGATCACGTCGTCGAAAGCACCCTGGACCGCCACGGGTGGCTGGGCGTTCTCAACGTTGACCTGGGTCACCAGAATGCCCGTCTGATAATTCTCCATGTAGCTCTGCGCACGCTCACGCACTTCGGCTGCCACATCGGCACGGCCCTGGGTCAGCACGCGATCCATGGTGGTGCCACCGACCACATGACGGATCGCCGATTCCACGGCCTGATCCAGGCCGCTTTGCGGGTCACGTACACGCACTACATACTCGATCGGATCTTCAACGATGTATTGCACCGACAGCGACACTGTCACGATATTCTCGTCGGTGGTCAGCATGTCATTGGAGTAGGACCGGGTGTTAACGCGCGAGATGTTGACCTTCTGGACATCATCGATCAGCGGCGGATTCCAGCGCAGGCCGGGCATCACCACTTCATCACGCAGCTCACCGAAACGCATGACCACACCGCGCTCCGCTTCGTCGACGGTATAGAAGCCCATGGCCGCCCATACCACTGCCGCCAGCACCACCAGGCCGCCCAGCAAGCCGGCAGATGCGCCGGCACTGCCACCACTACCGCCGGACGAGCCACTGCCGCCCTTACCGCCAAACAGGCCGTTGAATTTTTTGCTCAGGTTCTTGATCAGCTCATCAATGTCGGGCGGACCCTGGTCATCACCACGTCGACCACCCCCGCCGCCACTGCCCCAGGGGTCATTGTCTTTACCTTTGTTTCCAGGTTCATTCCAAGCCATCGTTTACTCCGTACCCAGCGAATGCCGGATGATTTTAACGAATAATTGCGCATTAACCCAGCTTTTCAGGAGCCGGCGGTACAGTTATCGGTGTTGATCCAGACGCTCTTCCTGCAACAGGCGCTCAAAATCCAGACGCGGCAATTTGATCTGCAGGACAACCTTTCCATCCTCGCCAGTGGTTTCTGTCGTTACCGCACCCCGGGCGTACAGCCGGGCACGCAGACGACCTTCGTCCGGGCTGATGGTCAGCGCCTGACTGACCACATCCTCGCCCAGCATTTCGCTGACGGCCGCCAGTAGCAGGTCCATGCCGGCGCCGGTTTTTGCCGACACCCAGACCCGGGTGGGCTTGCCGTCTTCGCCTCTGTCTACCCGGGGCTGAAATCCCTGCGCCAGATCGATCTTGTTAAGCACCTGAATACACGGAATATCATCAGCGCCGATTTCAGTCAGCACTTCATTGACCTGTTCAATATAGTAGTCATGCGCGTCATTGGCGACATCGACCACGTGCAGTAACAAGTCGGCCTGCACGGTTTCTTCCAGTGTCGCCCTGAACGCCTGCACCAGTTTGTGCGGCAGGTGACTGATGAAACCGACAGTATCTACCAGTACGGCCTCACCGAAGGAAGGCAACTGGATGCGTCGCAAGGTTGCGTCCAGGGTTGCAAACAGCTGATCCGCGGCGTAAATACCGGCGCTGGTCAGCGTGTTAAAAACTGACGATTTACCGGCATTGGTGTACCCCACCAGTGACACTACGGGCGTTTCGGCCCGCTTCCGGGAACGACGGCCCTGCTCGCGCTGGGCACGCACCTTGGCCAGACTTTTATTGATTTGCTTGATGCGCTGACGAATCATGCGCTGATCCATCTCAAGCTGGGTCTCGCCCGCACCGCGCAAATTGACACCACCCTTTTGCCGGTCAAGGTGGGTCCAGCCGCGCTTGAGGCGTGTTGCCGTGTGCTGCAGCATGGCCAGCTCAACCTGCAACTTGCCTTCATGGGTGCGGGCGCGTTGCGCAAAAATATCCAGAATCAGGCCGGTTCGATCCAACACCCGGCATTGCAGTTCTTTTTCGAGATTTCGCTCCTGACTGGGAGACAATGAATGGTTGAACAGAACCAGCTCGGCCTGGTGCTCCTGAACGGCAGCAGCGATTTCTGCCAGCTTGCCCGAACCGACGAATACGCGCGCGTCCGGCGACTTGCGGCTACCCTTGATAAAGGCGGCCGGGTCAGCGCCAGATGAGCGCACCAATTCTTCAAATTCTACGGGATCTTCCTGTTCGCGCTCAGAATCGAGATCTATGTGAACAAGAATTGAGGATTCTCCACCCTCGGGACGCTCAAAAAACAATCATGCCCTCGATTCAGGCCATATTACCTGGTGCAGACTCATCGTCTTCGTGAGTGAATTCACCGCCGTTCGTGGTCGGGATCTTCACCGTACGCGCCGGAACAACAGTGGAAATTGCGTGCTTGTAAACCATCTGGTTAACCGCGTTCTTCAACAAAATGACAAACTGGTCGAATGACTCGATCTGCCCCTGCAGCTTGATACCGCTGACCAGGTAGATGGAAACCGGGATGCGCTCTTTCCGCAGCACATTCAGGAAAGGGTCTTGTAGGGAATGCCCTTTTGACATTGATATTCTCCTTAAAAAATTCAGCTAAAAAAACGTTAAAAAGCAGTTTGGATCCGTCCAGCAACGCTCTATCTCAGCGAATGGCCATTCTGACCGTAGCGCTTATATGGAGGTCGAGTAGATCAATTTCAAGACCTTAGCCATGGTTTCCGGACTTTCGCTGTCGAAATTGTGCAATTTGTCCCAGCTTCTCAGCCAGGTCACCTGCCGTTTAGCCAGCTGTCGAGTGGCAATGATACCTCTTTCCACCATGGCATCAAAGCTGATTTCACCGTCCAGATACTGCCAAACCTGCCGGTATCCGACGCTTCTGATCGACGGCAGCCCAGTATGCAGATCGCCCCGCTGGTGGAGCCTGCGTACTTCATCGACCAGACCATCATCCAGCATTTGCCGGAATCTTTGCGCAATCCTTGCATGTAGTACGCTGCGCTCTGTCGGCTGGATTGACACAAACAACAGGTCTTCTGACAAGTTGTTGACAGCTTGGTTCCGGGCCTGCAGCTCCGTCATAGACCGGCCCGTCACCATAAACACTTCAAGGGCTCGCTGCAGACGCTGCGGATCATTGGGGTGGATGCGCCGTGCAGCTTCCGGGTCGACCTCAGCCAGCCGCGCATGCACGGCGTGCCAGCCCTCAGCCTGAGCCGTGGTGCTGATGGTCGCGCGTATGCCGGGGTCCGCCTCGGGCAGCACTGCCAGGCCGTCGCGCAGGGCCTTGAAGTACAGCATGGTCCCGCCTACCAGCAGGGGGATGCGCCCCGCCCGGCGCACATCCGCCATTTCGGCAATGGCATCGGTGCGAAACCGGGCCGCCGAGTAGGATTCCGCCGGATCCAGAAAATCGATCAACCGATGAGGTGCACGACGGAGTGTAGCGGCATCCGGTTTGCCGGTGCCAATGTCCATGTCGCGGTATATCTGCGCGGAATCCACGTTGATGATGTCGAAGGGATACCGCTGCACCAGCTCGATGGCCAGCGCGGTTTTGCCCGACGCAGTTGGCCCCATCAGGCAGACTGCCGGACACTGCTGCGCGATCAACTCCATGACTGCAACTCCCTCTCCGGCTGCGGAGCACCTTCCATCATTGACCACGCAGGAAGAGCTTGTCCAGATCAGACATGCTCTGATACACCCAGGTGGGGCGCCCGTGATTGCATTGTCCGCTACGCTCCGTGCGCTCCATGTCGCGTAACAGGGCATTCATCTCGGCAATGCTCAGCTGGCGATTGGCGCGCACCGAACCATGGCAGGCCATGGTGGACAGCAGTTCGTCGCGATAGGCACTGATGCGCTCACTGCGACCGTGCTCGCGCACATCGGCCAGCACATCCCGCACCAGCTGCTCGATGTCAGCCCGTGCCAGAATACTCGGCACCTGACGAACAATCACTGACTCGTCGGCAACCCGGGCAATGTCAAACCCCAGCGTCGCCAGCTCATCGGCCTGAGCCTCGGCGCATTCTGCCTCCGCCCGACTGACGGCAATGGAGATGGGGACCAGCAACGGCTGCGCCTTGATACTCTGATTGTCACTGGCGGTCTTCATATGTTCATAGGTGATGCGTTCATGGGCTGCGTGCATGTCGACCACGATAAGGCCATTCTGATTCTGTGCCAGGATATAGACGCCATGCAGTTGCGCCAGCGCATAACCCAGTGGCGGCACCTCGGCATCCTCACTCAGCCGCTGATACAACGCCGCCTGCTCTGCCAGACTGGCAACCGGCGACGCGCCTGGTCGCCAACCGCCGCGATCGCCACCCCCGGATCCGGCAGCGGTGGCGCTCCAGCCCCCTGTTGCAGCAGCGGATCGGGCGGCCCCGGATGCGTCGGGCGGCGCGTACAGTTCCCCCGTGCTTTCGTCCAGACGCAGACCCAATGGCACCTGCTGCGCCGGTGATTCCACGCGGCGCTGACCGTCCGCGCCCATCCCGGCAGCTTCCAGCGCCGGCTCCATGTGGTCTGCGGGTCTGACATCGGCCAATGCCTTGTGCAGCGAGCGGAACAGGAAGTCGTGTACCAGCCGCTGGTCGCGAAAGCGCACCTCGTGTTTGGTCGGGTGTACATTGACATCGACCAGTGCCGGCTGCAGCTCCAGGTACAGGACAAAGGCCGGATGCCTGCCATGAAACAGCACATCGCGGTAAGCCTGCTTAACCGCATGAGACACCAGTTTGTCACGAATAACCCGGCCATTGACGTAGAAGTATTGCAGGTCAGGCTGGCTGCGCGAGAATGTTGGCAAACATACCCAGCCCCAAAGCCGCAGACCCGAGGCCTCGATATCAATATATACAGCATGTTCCAGAAATGCCGGCCCGCAGACCAGCCCGATGCGCCGCTGCTTCTCCTGCATGGACTGCGCCGCCTGCAGCTGATGCACTGTGCGCTGATTGTGACGTAATGAAAATGCCAGCTCAAACCGGCTCAGAGCCAGACGTTTGACCACTTCATCTATTCGCCCGAACTCAGTGTTTTCCGTGCGCAGAAATTTCTTGCGTGCCGGCGTGTTGAAGAACAGATCCCGCACTTCAACCGTGGTGCCCTGTGGATGTGCCGCCGGCGCGAGCGTCGGGGTCATCTCCTGGCCTGCGGCCTCTACCTGCCAGCCACCAGTCTCCGTGGCATCGACAGAGCGCGAGGCCAGCAGCAAGCGGGAGACTGAACTGATACTGGCCAGTGCTTCGCCTCTGAACCCCAGACTGGCAATGTTCTCCAGATCGTCGAGGTCGGCAATTTTGCTGGTCGCGTGACGACTGAGCGCAAGTGCCAGGTCTTCCTTGTTAATGCCCTGACCATCATCACGGATGCGGATCAGCTTGCTGCCACCCTGCTCGACTTCGACATCGATACGCGAGGCACCTGCGTCTACGCTGTTCTCCAGCAACTCCTTGACCACAGAGGCCGGCCGCTCAACAACTTCGCCGGCGGCTATCTGATTCGCCAGACGCTGACTGAGCAATGCAATTCTTTTCATGGGCAGACCTGTTCGGTGTCAGCACCGGCAAGCAGTGCAATAATTAGTGCGTGAACAGACGCGGCACACCGGTCTGTCAGAAGGCAGGAATCTGCAAAACCTGACCAATGCGGATTGTATCACTGCGCAGATCGTTTGCCTCGCGCAGCCGTGACAAACTCACACGATAGCGCTCGGCGATACCCGACAGCGTCTCGCCCCGGCTAATGGTGTGCTCGGATACCGTTGGTGGCGCGGACACCACCGGCATTGGCCCGCCCCCGGGTATGGTCAGGGTCTGACCAAGTTGCACGATATCGCCTCGCAGGTTATTGGCGGCGCGCAGCTGCGCCATGTTGACATTGTGGCGCTGGGCAATCAGCGACAGACTGTCGCCACGCTGCACCACATATTGCCGGTCCGGACCCTGATTGTTGGCTTTCTGCCAGGCTACCAGGGTTCCTTCGGGAGGTCGCTCGTAGAAATAATTCATCACTCCCTGCACGATGGCATCTGCCAGCCGACGCTGATAGTCGGCCGAGGTCAGCAGCCGCGCCTCGCGCGGATTCGAGAGATAGCCGGTTTCAATCAGCAGCGACGGAATATCCGGCGAACGCAGTACCCAAAGATTGCCTTGCTGTGGCACGTCCCGTCGCAGTCTGGCAACCGACCCTATGGCGTTGAGGATATAGGAACCAGCGGCAACGCTCTGCTCAATACTCCAGGCCATGGAGAGATCGAGCAGGGTCAAGGCCAGGTCATCCTCGAAGTTTTTCAGGCTGGTATCACCCGATACCCCGCCCAACAGATCCGCCGAGTTCTCTTTTTCGGCGACCCGACGAATATTCTCGTCTTCGGCAATGGTCTGAGACAGGGCGTATACCGTCACGCCTTCGGCGCGTGAGGTGCTGAAGGAGTCGGCATGGATGGAGAGGAAAATGTCGGCGCGGTTCTGGCGGGCCAACTGCGGCCTCTGTTGCAGCCGCACATAGTAGTCACCCTGGCGGATCATTACCGGTTCGTAGCCGGGAATACCGCGCAACCTCTCAAACACGGCCCGCGATATCGCCAGCGCAACATCCTTTTCGCGAATGCGACCGTCAAAACCGATGGCGCCCGGATCATCACCCCCGTGGCCGGCATCGATGGCCACCACGATATTGCGTTGACTGGACGAGGACACGGTTTGTCGCTCGGCTGGGCTGCTTGGCGCAATTTCCGCAGGCCGGGCCGGTGATTCGGCGCCCAGATCATACAGATCTACCACCAGGCGATCGCCAAATTCATCGTTGGGCGGCAAGGTGAAGCTGGAGGGGTTAACCGGACCGTCCATGTCGAGCACGATGCGGGTGTCACGCTGATTCCGCACCGCACTGCGCACCGACCTGACCGGACTGTCAACCAAATCTACCCGGGCAACGTCAGCCAGCATGCGGGAATCGTTGACATCAATGACTACCCGGTGGGGATTATCCAGTACAAATACGCTGTATTCGACACGGCTGCCCAGATCAATGACAACACGCGTGTAATCGGGGGAGCGCCATACCCGCAGGTCGCGGATATCGCCGGCAAGTACGGTAGCCGGCATCAGCAAAGCTGCACATATTAACAGGCATAGCCAGGCCGCCGCCGATCGGAACGCAATGTCACGCTTTTGGTGCCAATTCCTGTAATCCAGCATCTTGCAGTAAAACCCGTAAACGATCAGCGATTTCATGGCCCCTGCCACTGCCTGCCTCGACACTCAAACAGCGGCCTTTACCGACTGTTTCCAGCCGTATGAGCAGGTCCGGCGCTGGCAGAAAACCCTGCCCCCGACCCGGCCATTCGATCAGGCATACGGCAGGCGGCACGAAGTATTCATCAACGCCGAGAAATTCTACCTCCTCTGGATCCGTTAGTCTATACAGATCAAAGTGATAGAGAGGAAAGTCAAAACATTCATAAGGTTCCACCAGCGTGTAGGTCGGACTTTTGACCGCCCCCTGGTAACCCAGCCCACGGATCAGGCCACGACTCAGCGTCGTTTTGCCAGCCCCCAGATCACCGTTCAGGAAAATGACCGCGCCATCGCGCCCCAGCGCCTGGCCCAGGCAAGCACCCACCTTGCAGGTATCCGCTTCGGCAGGCAAACGATATGCAAGTGCGTTATTTGCTGTTGGCATTCAACACCCGAGGCAAAAATGAAAGAACGTCCGTGGCCAGTAATCCGCGCTCACCGAGAGTCCTCGCCGCCTGATCTGCTGCTTCGCCATGGGCGCAGACCGCACAGCGCAGCGCGTCCGCTGATGACAGTCCCTGTGCGATCAACGCCGCGATCACACCCGTAAGAATGTCGCCCATACCACCCGATGCCATGCCGGGATTGCCTTCCGTACAAAGGTCCAGCGGCAGCCTGTCTGCCTCGTCTGTCGGTGCAAACGCCAGCAGCGAACCGGCGCCTTTCAGCAAACAGTGGGTACCGGTGTGGGCCTGCAGATCCGCAATGGCGACAAAACGATCAGCCTGTATCCGGGCTGCATCAGTTCCCAGCAGTCTCGCCGCTTCACCGGGATGCGGCGTGATAACCCACCGACGCCGCTGCGCCAGAGGCGCCGCTTCGCGCCAGAACCTGTTGTCCTGCGCAGCCAGGTTCAGCGCGTCCGCATCAAGCACCAGCGGTTTACCCAGAGTCACGGACCACATCATGCTGTTTTGTAGTATCTGTCTGGACCAGTCCGATTGTCCCAACCCTGGCCCTATGATCACTACGCTGGCTTTTTCAACCAGCTGCCGGGCCGCTGTGCCCGGATCCCCCAGCCATTCATCCAGACCACTAACCATGACTTCGGGTCGCCGCGCCAGCATCGGAACAACATGTGCAGGCCGGGTCAGTAGACTGACGGTCCCGGCGCCCGAGCGTGCAGCCGCTTCAGCGGCCATCATGGCGGCGCCGCCAAAGCCGGTGTCGCCGCCCACTACCAGAACACTGCCCGCCTGACCCTTGTGCGCTGTCCGTAATCGAGGCGGCAACATGGCCTTCAACAGGCCCGCATCGATGGCGCGTACTGCAGGCTGCCCTGACCCGGCTGGCAGGGGTCCGGCACCACAGTCATCAAATATGATCTCTCCGGCGTAGTCAGGACCATGGGCAGTGTACAAGCCTCGCTTGCGGGCAATGAAGGTTATGGTCGCGTCGGCTTTCACAGCGGTGCCGTCTATATGGCCGGTGTCTGCATGCAGGCCGCTGGGTATGTCGATAGCCAGCACGGGCTGACCGCTGGCATTAATCTGCCCCGCCGCATCAGCAAAATCGTCACTCAACGCGCCATGAAACCCGGTACCCAGCATGGCATCAACGATAACGACCCGCGCCGCCGCATGCTGGCTCAGCAGGTCCGACAGCTGCTGTGCGTGGTAGGGCTTCGCTGTGACACCCAGAGCTGCGGCATTATCAGCCGCCACTCGAGCGTCACCACTCAACCCGGTGATATCACCGATCTGCAGCACATGCACTCGGGCGCCGGTCTGCAACAGCAGCCCGGCCAGCACATGACCATCACCGCCGTTATTGCCCCGACCACAAATGATGATGACAGACGTCGTCTGGGGCCAACGCTGACGCAGCGCGGTCAACGCTGCTTCGCCAGCGCGCTGCATGAGCCTGATACCAGGTGTGCCGGCGGCGATCAGTTGCTGGTCAATGGCGCGGGCCTGACTGGCCGTGTACAGAGGCAAATTCACAGCACTACTCCATTCGGTTAATCAGGCGCTGCATCAGACGCAAGGCACTTTCCAGCTCTTCAACGGAAGTGTCCTCGGTATGACCTATTGCCCAGGGGTCCTGCACCGAGCGTAATTTGTTGTAAACCTGCTGACCATGATCAGTCAGTTGTACCAGCGAGGAGCGTTTGTGTCGCGGGTTGGGTTCGTAATGCACCAGCCCGTCCGTCTGCATGACGTCGGTGATCCGTTGCACTGCCTGTCGTGATTGCCCGAGCGCCCGCGCGATGCCGGGCACGGTGACACCCGCGCCAGTCAGCGCCACAATCCCGATCACCTTCCAGCGTGCACTGGTCAGGCCGACACCTTCCGCCATTCGGTCACCGTCTGCCAGCAGCAGACCATTCAGCCGGAATATCGCCCGTACCAGATCCAGAAATAGTTTACGTTTAGGAGAATGCACAACTGACACCCGTTCTATAATTATAGATGGACGGATGCTGTCACTTTGACCGAATGTTGTCAATCTGTCAGTCGCTAATGGTCGCGCCGCCCAGACAACCGATGATGTATGTCAGCGGCGCTTGCGCGCAGCTCGCTGAATGGCTTTCAGCACAACTGGCGGCGACATGGGCAGATCGGCATGCCGGGCGTTTGTGGCGCGGGACACTGCGTTGGCAACCGCGCCCAACGGCGGAATAATTGGCACTTCGCCGACCCCGCGAACACCAAACGGGTGGCGCGGGTTGGGCACTTCTACCAACACGGTGTCGATCATCGGCAGATCCGAGGCAACCGGCATCCGGTAGTCAAGAAAACCGGGGTTCAACTGAACGCCATTGTCGTCGTACAGGTAGGCTTCATTGAGAGCCCAGCCGATTCCCTGTGCTGCACCACCCTGTAACTGCCCCTCGACATAGGCAGGATGCACTGCCTTGCCAACGTCCTGGACCGCAGTATAACGCAGCACAGTGACCCGGCCGGTGTCCGGGTCAACTTCAACGTCGCAGATGTGCGTACCAAAACCCGGGCCCGCACCCTGGGCATTGAGACTGACATGCGCCGCTATCGGTCCGCCGGTTTTCCCTGCCTGCGCAGCCAGCGAGGCGAGCGACAGCTGCACATCCTTGCCGTCGACGCAGGCATGGGCGCAGCCGTCACGCCAGGTCACCTCATCAACGGCAGTGTCCCAGAGCATCGCCGCGCGTTCCCGCAGCTTGGCCAGCAGTTCGCTGGCAGCCTGGGTGACGGCCATGCCGACAGCAAACGTAACCCGGCTGCCGCCGGTAAGATCAGAGTACGCGATCGAACTGGTATCAGCGATCTCCGGACGCACCCGACTGACGTCAATCTCCAGTACTTCAGCCGCCATCAGTGCCATGGATGCACGCGAACCGCCGATATCAGGATTGGCGGTGGTAACCATCACGGTACCATCTTCATTCAGCGTTAGGGCGGCGCTGGACTGCCCCCCGATGTTGAACCAGAACCCCGAAGCCACGCCGCGCCCCTGGTTCCGCGCCAACGGGGCCGAATAATGCGGATGAGCCTTTGCTGCCTGCAACGTTTCCAGATAGCCGATTTCCTTGAAGCTGATGCCATATGCCGCCCGGGTACCCGGCCGTGCAGCGTTTCTGATACGTAAATCAATGGGATCCATATCCAGCCGCAGCGCCAGCATATCAAGGAGACTTTCCGCCGCGAACGATGCCATGGGCGCGCCCGGAGCACGATAGGCGGCACTTTTGGGACGATTGACTACTACGTCATAACCAATCATTTTGACATTGGCAATATCATAGGGCGCAAATGCCGTCATACACCCCAGACGTACCGGTGAGCCCGGAAATGCACCCGCCTGATAACACAGAATGCCCTGTGCAGCGACCAGCGTTCCGTCCTTGAGCGCACCGATTTTCATGCTGATATAGCTGCCCGACGCCGGCCCGGTGGCGCGGAACACTTCGGCCCGGGACATCTGCATTTTCACGGGCCGCCCGCTGCGGCGCGCCAGCAGTATCGCCAGCGGCTCCAGATACACCGTGGTTTTACCGCCAAAGCCGCCGCCGATCTCCAGTGGCGTCACGCGAATCTGTGAAAGCGGCATATCAAGCAGGCGCGCGCAATAGGCACGCACCATGAACTGCCCCTGGCTGCTGCACCAGACGTCAGTCTGTCCATCACTGGCCACCCGTGCCATGCATGCGTGCGGTTCGATGTAACCCTGATGCACAGGCTGCGTGGTGAACTCCTCGGTCAGAATGATATCTGCCTGTGCAAAGCCTCGCTCGACATCGCCGTGAACCTGTTCGTGACGACTGGCAATATTCGACGGGTGTGAGGGCGCCGGGGTAATGCCCTGGGTGACCAGGCTGTCATGCAATACCGGCGCGTCCGGCTCCATCGCCTGTTGCACATCAATAACATGAGGTAATACTTCGTATTCGACATCGACCAGTGTCAGGGCATGCTCGGCCGTCTGCGCATCCACGGCGGCAATGGCGGCAATGGCGTGTCCTTCATAAAGGACTTTGTCGCGAGCCAGGATGTTGGCTGACATATCGCGAAAGTCCGGAGGCTGGCCGTCTGTCGTTGCCTGGTCTGCCGGTATCAAGGGCAGATCGCGGGCGGTCACTATCGCTTTTACGCCCTCGAGCGCCATCGCTCGGCTGGTATCAAGGCGCAGAATGCGGGCATGGGCAAAAGGACTGCGTAGCACCGCGCCGTGCAAGGCATCAGGCAGATTAAAATCGGCGCTGAAGACAGCACGGCCAGTTACCTTGTCTATACCATCGGGACGAACAGGCCGGGTACCGACCGATCGCCAGTTCTCAGGGGTCCGGCTCATGGCTGCGCCCCGGCATCGGTTGTCCGACTATTGGTGTTGCGCATCGTGTCAGCGGCAGCCAGGATTGCACGGACGATTTTGTCATATCCCGTACAACGGCACAGATTGCCGGCGACCCAGAAACGGACTTCGCTTTCGCTGGGTGACGGATTGCGGTCAAGCAGCGCTTTGGCGGCAACCAGAAATCCCGGTGTGCAGATGCCGCATTGCAGCGCCGCATGATCAAGAAAAGCCTGCTGCAGCGGATGCAGAGTATCACCATCTGCCAGTCCCTCCACCGTCTCAATCCGGCTGTGCTGCGCCTCTACCGCCAGTACCAGACACGAGCACACCAGTCTGTTGTCCAGCACCACACTGCAGGCACCGCAGTCCCCGGTGGCGCACCCTTCCTTGGTGCCGGTGAGCCGGAGATTGTCACGCAACACTTGCAGCAGCGTGTCTTCGGTCGCACACAGAAACTCGGTGGCTTCGCCATTAATATGCGTGCAGATGTGCTGCTTCATATGTCCTCCTGCCCCGCGCGTCTGGCGGCGATCAATGCAGCCCGAACCGCCAGTACACCAGCTACGTGATTGCGATAATCAATGGTGCCCCGTTTGTCGTTGATGGGGCGACACGACGCCGACACTACTGACCTGAATCGCCTCATCACTTCTTCATCCAGTCTGCATCCCAACATCACCTCGGCCGCGCGCGGCACCAGCAACGGCACTGGAGACACGGCCCCCAGCGCGATGGCCGCCGCGATCACCACCCCGGTGTCGTCCAGTGTCAGGTTAACTGCTGCGCCGGCAACCGCAATATCCATCTCGCTGCGGGGAATCAGACGCAGATAGGCGTCACCGCTGTTCGGTGCTCGTGGTGGCAGATAAAAACTGACGACGAATTCATCACCCGCCAGGCAGGTCTTGCCCGGAGAAAGAATAACGTCGGCAACCGGCACTTGCCGTTCACCCTGGCTACCCAGTATCCGGCACGTCGCACCGGCCGCTATCAGCGCTGGCACCGAATCAGCGGCCGGGGACGCATTGCAAAGATTTCCGCCGAGGGATGCCCGTCCCTGAATCTGCACCGACCCGATCAGATCCATGGCCTCAGTGACACCCGGCCATGCAGAACACAAGCCAGCATGTTCGCTGATCGCGGCACCGCAAACGGCAGCTCCTATCGTAAAACCGCCATCGCCACGCTGTTCGATTTCCATAAGTTCGGCAACGTGTTTCAGATCCACCAATAAGGCCGGCCTATGGGATCCGGTGGCAAACCGGGCGAGCAGATCCGTTCCACCCGCCATGACCCGGCCATGTCCGTCGGCGGATGCCAACAGCGCAACAACCTCAGCCAGATTTGTGGGTGCCTCGTATTGCATTGTCTCGCCCCGTTATTGACCAGTTATTTGTTATTCGAGAGCCATCCTGTCGTTCGCCAGGGCGGTTGACAAGACCAGGTCAGAAGCGCAGCAGCAGCGTTATGGATGCTTCGGTATCGGTCTTTTCCCGGTCCTCGGGGACTTCAGTCTGGTGCTTTACGTTGACGGTAAACTTCATGGACAGGTTCTCCATGATGTCGGTCTCAATGGACGACTCGGAGCGACCGATGCTGGAGCGCTCACCGGCATCCAGACCCAGAGTCTGGATAAACCGGGCGCTGTCAGAAATATCCCAACTGTAGTCGGTGGACAGACGGACAATCGCTTCTTCAAAATCGTCTTCGGTCTCATCGGTAGCTCTTGAAACCCGCACACCCGCACCGACAGTATATCTTAATGACATGCTTTCGATATCACGCAACACAACCTGACCGTAACTCACCGAGGCATCGGTTTGGCTGTCATAACCACTGAACCGGTCATCTTCATGAGCGACCCGACCCTGAACAAAATTGTCTGCATCGAAGCTGTAGGTCGCACTGCCGACCGTGTAGAGACGCTGTGCTGACAATTCATCATCGGATGACGAGCGAAAGCCGTCCATGGAAAAGCGGTATGCCCAGTCTTCGCGAATGGCATCGAAGCGCCCTCGAAAGCGGATATTTTCATCATCCGTGTTACCGGAGGTAAATATTGCTCCCAACTCCAGTTCCGTGGCCAGGTCCCAATCCTGTGCAGACAACTGCGTACTGATCGACACTGCGGTCAGCAAGACCATCATGCCCAGCGAACGTTTAAGCGATACCAACATTCAACTCCCCTTGTGTGTGAGCGATATCAGAGAAAGAACTGTCTTCCAGTCCTCGTGAGAAAACTGAATTCTGAGCAATTACGCCCACAAAGTCCAGCGCCGATCCGGCCATAGCAGGCTGGGTCCTGTGGTATGTTTCTCGTCATATTGCAGGTACAATACATGGCTAATGAATGCCGTACATTTGGTCATCGCACAGCAGGACGTCGTGACGCCCCGCGCCTGGAGAGATCATGAAGACGTTGATTCTGGTTAGACATGCTAAATCCAGCTGGAATGATCAGGCCCAGCGCGATATCGACCGTCCTCTCAATGAGCGTGGCCGTCACGATGCGCCTTTGATGGCGGATAACCTGGACAAACGCGGCACGCATCCGCAACGCATCCTGTGCAGCCCGGCGCTGCGCACCGCCTCAACTGCCGAAATATTTGCCAACCATCTGTCCATTCCCAAAGAGCTCATTCACTTTGAGCGCCAGATATATCTGGCCAGCAGCGGTCATTTACTGCAACTTGTTCGCCAGCAGGATGGCAATATCGATTCGGTCATGCTGGTGGGGCATAATCCGGCTCTGACTGACTTTTTTAACGAGCTTTGCAGCGATGCCAGACTCGACAATATGCCAACATGCTGTGTGGCGGAACTGAGCCTGCCCGTTGATCAGTGGTCCGAACTCCAATTCGGGCAGGCGGAGCTTAAGTACATTGATTATCCGAAAAAAATCATCTGATTGCCTGACACTGTTGACGCTCATACTGATGCTGAGCTGCACCGGCCTTTCTGCTGTCGCCAAGAGCGCGGCCCCAACTGATTCGCAGCCTGTCTGGGAAAGTCCATTGCATCAGGATCATCCGCTCACGGGCAAAATCTGGCTGACCGCAGCGCAGCGATTCATTACGCGCAATGAGCTTTTGTCGCAGCTACAGCAAAGCCCGGTTCTGCTGCTGGGCGAAAAACATGACAACCCGGATCACCATCGGCTTCGCCTGTCACTGCTTGACAGCCTGCTTTCACCCGGCAAAAAATCCCTGATAGCGTTGGAAATGATGGAGCGCCGACAACAAACGCATATTGATGCGCTCGCGACCAATTACCAGGGCCTGCAGGCGGCGCAACTGGCCGACCATCTTGCCTGGGATGAACAGGGCTGGCCCTGGCAGTTTTACGGACCTGCAGTCACGTTGTCGCTGCAGCGCGGAGCAAGTCTGGCCGCCGGCAATATCGACAGCGCCGATGTGATGGCAATCTATCGCGATGCCACGCCGACGGCGCCACAGCTGCTGGATACGCAACAACTGGCACAACTGGAACGCGATATCGACAGCAGTCATTGTGGCCTGCTGCCGGCTGAGCAGTTTCCCGCCATGGTGCGCGTACAGCAGGCCCGTGACCAGAAGATGGCCGACGTCCTGATGTCAGGCCGCAACACCTTTGACCAACGCATCCTGCTGGCCGGCAATTATCATATCCGGCGCGATCTCGGTGTGCCCAACTACCTGCCAGGACCCATGTCGCGGCAATCAGTAAGTGTGGCCTTTCTGGAGGTGGATCCAGAATCCGACGAACCGACGGCGTATCTGCAACAATTCTCGGACGTCGCCGCGTATGATGTCATCTGGTTCACCCCGGCGCTCAGGCAGGATGATTACTGTGCCGACATGAGAGCAGCGCAGAACCCGTAATCCGTCCCATGACGCAACATCAATGCGTCATGGAATAGATCAGATAGTTGATGCCCAACTGATAGGCGGTATTGGCATACTGGGTAGGATAACGAGGGTGATAGGTGTGCTCCCAGCCGTCGCCCATGTCGGTATTCCAGTTAATTAGCACCATGATTCTGCCATCATCATCCAGAATCGCATGCACTGTTGCCTGATCAACGTCGCGCTCCGGAACATTGTCCGGATTGCCCAGCGCGGGTACCATTTGCGGTCCGTCCGTGTCGTAATACAGCCTGAAAATCTCATGATCAGGCGGCAGCTGAACGATCTCCCGTTCCGGAAAAATATTACTGAAAGAGCTGGCAAATGCGTCCCACTCTCTTGTGCCCCAGAAATCGTCGATCAGCAGGAAACCGCCTCGCAACAGGTATTCACGCAGGTTGGCAATCTCCGGCGGAGAGAAATACGGCCCGCCGTTGCGACCCATCTCCAGTGCATAGATAAAAGGGTACTCAAAGATCTGTTCGTCATCCAGGCGCAGGACAATGGGATCCGGCATCACCCGTACATGGCTCAGCCGCGCCACACCGCGCAGAAAATTGCGGTCGGCGTCGGGAAAGTCCACAGACCAGGGGCCATACCCAAAGCCACCGCGGAAATAGGAGTCATACTGCAGGCGCACAAAGGCAAATTCGCCTGCGAGGTCGTTTTCGGTATTGGCACTCAGGGGCGCGCTGGTCAGGCCGGCCAGCAGGGCCAGCCAGTATCCGGCGATGGCTACTGATCGACGCGCGCTGCGACCAAAGCAAGTTATGATCATGACAACACCTGTAGTGACGGGAGCGGGCAAGATGCCCACCGCTTAAGTTTGGTGTAAGCTGACGCAGAATTCAACTGCTGAGCCAAGGAACCTCCGACACCATGAACGCACTCAAAATAAAAAAGCGTCTGCCGGGCCAGAAATCATGCTCACTGCGCCAGCGTACAACCCGATGTATCGGCGGTATGGCGCTTATTCTTGCCGTCAATGCCTGTTCCGGACCCGATGACGGCGCTCCCGTGGCGACAGATACTACACGCATAGCTGTAGACGTCGTCTCCAGCCAACCCCATCTGGTGACCGGCGGCAGTGCGCTGATTGACGTGCAGCATGACGGCAGTGCGGCCGCGCTGCCCACGCTGCAGTTAAATGGCCGTAACATACCGCTGCCAGCTGATGCCCGTATTCGCGAGGAAGAAGAGGATGTCAGCTTCCGCTTTTTGCTGACCGGTCTCGATGTCGGCGATAATGTGCTGGAGATCAGCTCCGGGGCAGTCAGTGCCAGTCTCACATTGACCAATTACACGGCCACCGGCCCGGTGATATCGGGCCCCCACCAGCAGCCCTATGTTTGCCTGAATGCGCTGGCAGCGCGTTCACAAGGTGAGCCTCGCCGGTTTGCCATCGGCAATGGCGATTACCTGGACACCCGTGTACAGGACGACAACTGCTCATTGCCCACCCGTGTCGACTACGTCTATCGCAGCATCTCGCTTGACGGCTTTCAGCCACTGCCTGTGGATGGTCAACGGCCGGACGACATCATGTTCACCAAAACCAGCACCGGCGCCGACGTACCGTTCATTGTGCGCATGGAAACAGGTACGCTGAATCGCGCTGTCTATCAGATTGCGGTGCTGCATGACCCTGATACGCCGCTACCCACGGCGACAGCGCCGGCCCAGGCCTGGAATCAGCGCCTGCTCTACACTTTTGGCGGTGGCTGCGAAGCCGGCTACTTCCAGGGCACAGGCACCGGCGGGGTGCTGCGCGAATCGGTGCTGGCGCAAGGCTACGCCATCGCATCCTCGACACTTAACGTCAATGCCCAGGGCGGTTGCAATGATGTGTTATCGGCAGAAACGGCGATGATGGTGAAAGAGCACTTCAGCAAATATTACGGCGAACCGGTACACACCATTGGCAGCGGCGGCTCAGGTGGAGCCATGCAGCAGTTGCTGATCGCCGGCGCCTATCCCGGCATTCTGGACGGACTGCTGGTCAGCCTCACTTTCTCCGATGCCATCACCTACTTCGCTGACGCGCAGGAGTGCTCCGGGCCCTGGCGCAACTATGCAAACAACCCCGCTCATGGTCTGGATGAAGACACCAGGGCTGCCGTGGGAGGCTGGCCCAACTGGTACCTGTGCGACCAGTCACTCGGAGACCGGCCGGATCGTATTTCTCCGTTTGACTGCTCGGCAGAAATACCTGCCGAACTGCACTATCACCCGCAAACCAACCCCTCCGGTATCCGCTGCTCCATCTACGATGGCATGCGCAACGTGTTTGGTGCGCGACAGCATCCGGACGGCAGCATCAACCGCGAGGTTGCGCCCAGTCCACATGACAATGTCGGTGTGCAGTATGGCCTGGCAGCGCTGAATCAGGGCCTGATCGACAAATCCCTGTTCCTGGATATCAACGAAAACTTTGGTGGCTGGGACATCGACTACCAGCGCACGCAGGAGCGGACCCGCGGCGACCTGCAGGCGATCCGCGCTGCCTACGAAACCGGACGCATCACCAACGGCGCTGCCGGCCTGTCACGCGTTCCCATTATCGATGACCGCCCCTACCTGGACCACGAAGGCAACTTCCACGCCAGCGTGTATTCATTCACCACCCGCGCCCGCCTGGAGCGCGACAATGGTCATGCCGACAACTACGTGATCAGACGCCACCCGGCCAGCCTGTCGCTGGCAGATGAAAATCTGGCGCTGATGAACAGCTGGCTGGATGCAATCAAAGCCGCCAATGATGATTTGCCGATACTGGAGCGCATTGTCCGGTCGAAACCGGCCGCATTAAGCGACGACTGCTTCACTGTCGAGGGCGAACGCATCGTGGAGCCCGCGGTTTTTAATACCGATCGACTGTTTGACAACACAGAAGGGCGTTGTAATCAGCTGTACCCGCCGCACGCCGGCCTGCGACTGGTGGCTGGCGGCCCACTTAGCAATGATGTCATGAAGTGCCAGCTAAAACCCATTGATTACGATGACTATCGGGTGGAGTTCAGTGCCGGAGAAAAAGCCCGACTGGAAAACATCTTCCCTGAGGGTGTGTGCGATTGGAGCCGTCCCGGCATCGGCCAGGGCAGCAACCAGACCTGGCTGTCCTTTGGTCCGTCGCCGGTCAATCGTTACCAGACAAGTCCCTAAGCGGTCACTGGCTCTGCCGGGCGCCGGGCAAGCACTATGCCCAGTAGAGCCATTGCCCCACCGGCACTCAACAGCGCCATATCACCCACGTTAACACCGATCATCTCCAGGCCAGGCAGGGCAACCAGACCACCGCCGAATCCGGTGAGGAGTCGACCGGCGCGCCCAGGCCAACCGCTGCGATCCAGAAAGCCCAGCCCGGGCAGATAATCCTGCAACGATCCAGCAATCAGCAACACACCGACTGCCACCGTGACAGTGGCAGACAGGGTGTCCCAAAAACTGCCGGCCATGGTCAATGCCGGATCCAGGACAAAAAAGAACGGGATAAAATAGATGACACTGCCCAGGCGCATCGCTTTAAAACCGGTAGCCAGCGACGAAGCACCAGCGATGCTGGCGGCGGCAAAGGCGCCCAGGGCCACTGGCGGGGTGATAAAGGACAACATCCCCCAATACAGAATAAACAGGTGCACACTCATCGGATCCAGGCCGCCCTGGATCAGGGCGGGCGCCAGGATGATGGCCAGAAAAATATAGGCGGCCGTGACGGTCATGCCGATGCCAAGAACAAAACTCGTCAATGCCCCCATCAACAGTAGCAGTAGTACCGAGTCCCCCGCCAGATACAGCAGATCGTTGACCAGCGTACCCGACAGCCCGGTCAGTGACAGTGCGCCCACGATCAGACCCACACCGGCCATGATCGCCAGCAGCTCAGCCAACAGCTTGCCCGCAGCCACCAGAAACGAGCCGGTGGTTTTGATATCCCAACGATTTTTCGCTGACAGCTGGTTGAGCACCAGCAACATGGCAGTTGCATAGAATGGCGCCACTGCTTCGCGCTGCAGATATACCAGCAGGAAAATCAGTACCACGAAGGACGCTATGTAGAACCAGCCTTCGCGCATGGTTGCGCCCAGTTTCGGTAACTGCTCGCGCGGCGTGCCTTTTAAGCCGGTGCGTGCCGCATAGGCGTCTACCTGCACAAACAGTCCAAAGAAATACAACAGTGCCGGTATCGCTGCCGCCAGCGCCACTGTGGTGTAAGGGACATTCAGAAAGGTCGCCATGACAAACGCTGTCGAGCCCATGATCGGTGGCAGCAGCACCCCGCCGGTGGAGGCGCAGGCTTCCACACCACCAGCATACTCGCTGGACATACCGTCACGTTTCATCGCCGGAATGGTCATCTGACCGGTGGTCAGCACATTGGTGATCACGCTGCCGCTCATGGAACCCATCAGGCCGCTGGAAACGATTGCCACTTTCGCGGAACCGCCGCGCACATGGCCAAACATGGCAAACGCCAGGTTGATAAAGAACCGGCCGCCGCCGGTGTGCTGAAGGGCGATACCAAAAATCAGAAAACCAATGACCAATTGTGCAAACGCGCGAAACGGGAGACCGAGGATACTTTCGATACTCATCACATGATAGGAGGCGGTTTCTGCGGCGGATGATGCCATGCCGGAAATCGGCCCGGGTAATTGATCGGCGACAATCGGATACAGGGAGAACACCAGTACCAGTACAAACAGCGTTGTACCACCGCAGCGACGCACTGCCTCCAGCGCCAGCATCCATAACAGATAACTCATCACCACGGCATAGGTCGGGGCAGCGAACTCCCAGCCATAATCCAGCATGGTTTCGGCGTTGATAAAAAAGAACGTGCAGACCGCGAAGGTAATGACCGCAAGTACGATGTCATACCAGTAGTGTCGGGCTCCGGCGTGGGCCGGGTAGATCAGGTAGGCCAGCGGCAGCAGCAGCGCGAGCAAGGCATAGTAGTAGTGATTTTGCACGGTAATGACAAAATCGAGTAAGGGGCTCTCGGAAAACAGGCGCAAGGAGTCCATGGCCAGAAAGGCACTGAGCACCGCCGAGATGGCAACCAGCCAGCGAACCGGCGCGGGCATTGACGCGGGCGAGCGGGCCATCAGCGCCAGACCGGATCGAAGCCGGCCGCCTCAAGTCGTTCAGCACGAAGCTGCTGCCAGCGCGCCATAAACGCATCGCGGTCATCGATGTTTTCGCCTTCCACCTCGCTCCAGGCATCTGCCAGAACTTCCTGGCGTCGGATCAATGCCTGATTGTGCGCCTCATGCTCGTCCGTCCAGGCGCCAATCTCGCGCCAGTAACGGACTGCGCCCGCGTGGTAAGGCACTACCCATTTGAAAACCTGGGACTCCAGTGCCCAGCCGATGGCGCCCGGATCAGCGTCCTTGAAATCATCAAAATTTTCGTTGATGACACGCGTCATCCAGTACACTGTGGTCTCGTCCTGGCTCTCCAGCGCGATCAGCACCGGATAGGGATAGGTTCCCGCCTCCTGAGGATCCTCGTCGCTGATGCCTGCCCCGCGGGTGGCGCTGTACTGGTTAAAATAGGGTCCGACGGCCAGCAGTCGCTGCCAGCAGGCTTCATCGTCGTGCGGCGCCGGCAGCCACCGAATTCCGCGCGGGGATGCTTCCAGTCGGCGCGTGGGCCCGGAAACTGTGGTGCCAAACGCCGCGTCGACATCACCGTTGATGACCCCTTCCCACATCGCTTCGTAGCCCGGGAAATCGACCCGCTCGACATCATCCCAGGTCAGTCCACCGCAGGCCAGATAGGCTTCCATGGAAATATTGAGCGCGGGCGCTGCGCGCACGTACGGTACACGCCGGCCTCTGAGCTCAGCAAACGTGGTAACGCCGGTATCAGCCGCAACCGCAACCGCCTGGTTACTCAACCCATTGGAGCTCATCAGCATGCGCAGCGGTTTGGGTCCCCACTGCGGGTCAGCAAACTGAAACATGCCCTCCTGGGCAAAATAAGTAGCAACTCCATTGGCGGAGAACTGCACACGCCCGGTGTCCAGTGGCAACAGTCGCGACACGTCATTCTGCCCGGGAATCACTCGCAGCGTGATATTGTACCGATCGCGCAACATGGCGCCGATGGCGACGGCCTGGTTGTAGCCGGTGGTCCCCAGGTTGTAGGCAGTCCACGCCATCTGTCGCGGCAACTCGGGCTGGGCCGATTGCCCATTGACCGGTGCGGACAGCGAGACAGCCAGTGCCAGCGTGGCCGCGATACCAAACTTGCTGAAGATGTTCGGCATCGATGCCCGTTTGTTCAAGCGCATTATTATTCTCCTGCACAGCTGTCAAGCGGCGAGTATTAGGCTTCAATGGCCTCAAAGAGTATCAAGGTCGCCAAAAGAGTGGAAGGAATATGGCATACTTTGGGTATCGGGTATGCTCGAGACACCGACAGCAAGGTCAGGAGAGCAAGGTAAGCAGATGGCCAGAATTATAGTAAACAGTTTTTTACGGGAAGCACTGGGGGACAAGGCCGCGACATTGCCATCGGATACATGCCTGGAGATGTCTGCCACTACGATGCGCGGATTGCTGACCATGCTTGAGTTGCAATACCCGGGCAGCAGACGGATTCTGAGCCGGGCGGCCGTCGCAATTGATGGTGACATTTATACCAACGTGCTGGCAGAAACGCTGACTGACGACAATGAGCTGGTATTTATTGCCGCCATTGAAGGCGGCTAGGGCCGGCGCCCGCCGAGCAGCAAGCGCCGATCCGGACCCCGGCAGTATCAGCCGGGGTCTGCTGTATTACATACGACGACCGGTAACCGGGATTGCGCCGAAATCAGTGTTGAAGCTGCCGCTCAACCGATCTTCAACCACAGTGCCATTGAATACCAGCGTCATGGTCTGGCCCTGAGCGTCAATTGTTGTGCTGAAGCTGACCGCTTCACCATCAACCGATACCGCGTCAAGTGGTGCACCGCCCAGGTCCTGGGATGACATCTCCCCGGTCAGGTCTTCGTTGACGTTCAGGTTGGCGTCCATGGCTCCGATGGGTGTGTCGATAGTGATCACCCAACCGCCCACCAGCGGGTGCGGCTCAGAAACACTGGCACAGGCACTGATAAGCAACGCCACCATGACGCCTGTGATGAGTGAGCCGATTCTTGTTCGCATGATGAATTCCCCTTCAATATTGTTAAAAGTACTGTGATTTGACACGCACACACTAACGCATCCGGAAAGTAGCTGATATGCCACCGGGCGGAACCCGGCAGGCATCCTTCGTGCCTGGATCACCCGAAAGTGCCAGCGGCTGAAAGCTGGCTTACTTTGATATTGAATTGATCTCAGGTCAACGGCTTTTTCGTTGAAGTAACCAAAAACCCTGACGAATTCCTGCAACTTGCATAAATTCGTCAGTTTTCACCATGCCAGTTGCAGGATCTGCATGACATCATCAGCGCCGCTGATGGTTCTGGGGTTCGCTTTGACCACCCGATGCTGGGCAGCCGCGGCGGCGATAGCCGGCAACTGCTCTGCTTTCACGCCCACATCACGCAGACTTACCGGCAATTCCAGATCCTGCAGCCAGCCGCGTAAAAAGTCGGCTGTGTTGCCGCCCTCAGCCCCAAGAGCATCACCCACCTCTCGCTGGCGCGCGCTATTGACCGTCTCGTTCCAGCGCAACACCGCTGGCAGCATGACACAGGAAGTATGGCCATGCGGGACGCCACACATCGCACCCAGGATGTATCCGATACCATGGCTGGCTCCGTGGCTTATCCGACCCAGCCCACAACCGGCAAGCCAGGTGGCCTGCTGGTTGCGGGTACGGGCCTCGAGGTCGCCAGGGTTGGCCTTTATCGCTGGCAGTGATTCGGCGAACATACGCATCGCATGCAGGTAATGCGCTTGTACATATGCATGGGCATCAGCCGAGCAGTATCCTTCCACAGCATGGTCCAGCGCTCTGATGGCCGTCGATAACCACAGCCACGTCGGCGTGTGCAGCGTCAGTTCGGGATCGTAGATAATTTGCCTGGGTGCCAGCCCGGGTGCCTTGTAGCCCTCTTTGGTGCCCCGGGATGTATCCGTGACACCTGCGTTGTTGCTGAACTCGGCAGCGGATAGCGTTGTGGGTACGGCAATCTGCCAGACCGGCTGCTCACGTTGCAGCTCCGGCTTGGTGCCACACAGCTCCCCCCGTGTCCCGTTACTGAATTGCGCATGTCGCAGCAGCCCGGCTTCGCTGTCGATGCCAGCGTTCAGACAAAATTGAATGACCTTGCAGGCATCAATCATCGAGCCGCCCCCGACGGCCAGCAGAATATCCGCTTTGCTGCCACGAGCCTGCGCGAGCGCCTTCAGCACGTCTGTGCGTGGCGTGTGTGCCCCCATGGTATCGAAAATTCCTGCCAGCCGATGGCCCAGCGCCTGTTTCAATTCGTCCGGTAATGATGTTTGCCTGCTCAGCGTACCCGAGACAATGGCGTACACCCGGGCAGCCGGACATTCCTGCAATTCCGCGCTGAGCGTCTCGGTGACACGCGCGCCCAGGTGCACACGATGAAGTCCGGTATAATCATAAATCACTGACGACATCCACATTCCCTCGGCCCTGTTAAACTGGGTCATTCACCGAAACATACGTGCAAATTGAAGCCGTTCATGTTCTGCTATATGCTCTGCTATTAACACCGCGCGCACATTGCATGACAACCGCTTATACACTATCACTGTTCCGGCGCTGCCCCGACTACGCGCCCATGCCAACTGACCTGGTGAGGCTTACATGATCGAACTTACTATTAACGGAACTACCCGGCAACTGGATATCGAAGCAGAAATGCCCTTGCTTTGGGCTCTGCGCAATGAACTGGGCCTGACCGGCACCAAGTTCGGCTGTGGCATCGCCGCTTGCGGTGCCTGCACCGTACATGTCGACGGTCAGCCGGTGCGCAGCTGCATGACCCCGGTCAGCGCCGTGCAGAACGGCCAGATCACAACCATTGAGGGTCTGGCACACAACGCCGCCGGAAACGCTGCGCTCACCGCCGTACAACAGGCATGGATCGACCATCAGGTGCCGCAGTGTGGCTACTGCCAGTCTGGCATGATCATGGCCGTCAGCGCCCTGCTGAACGAGAACCCGAATCCCGACGAGACAGCTATCGAGCGCAGCATCAGCAATGTGTGTCGCTGCGGCACCTATCCTCGCGTGAGCAAAGCCATTCGCAGCGTCATTGCGACCAATGCCGCCAGTACCCAGGGAGACACCGTATGAAGATGAATCGACGCCGTTTTTTATTGGGCACTACGGTCATCGGCGGCGGCCTGCTGCTCGGTTATGCGGTAACGCGCCCAACACGACAGTCACTCGCCAATCGCGACCACACTGAAGCCGGACAGACTTTTTTGACTACGTGGCTGCGAATTGATCCTGATAATCAGGTCACGGTAGTGGTACCTCACTCGGAAATGGGACAAGGCGTGCTGACCTCTCTGCCGATGATGGCAGCAGACGAGATGGACGCCGACTGGAACCGGGTGCGGGTTGAACAGGCACCTGCTACCGACCTGTTTGCCAATGGCGTGCTGATCAAGGGTTTTGCCATGTCTATGGGACTGACAGTGCCCGCGTTTCTGGATCGCACAGTTGATTTCGCAACGCTGAAAGCCGCCGAAATCATGAACATGCAAATCACCGGCGGCAGCAGTTCAGTGCGCTTCACCGGCGAGATGGGCATGCGCGCTGCGGGTGCCGCCGCTCGGGAAATGCTGATCAATGCTGCGGCAGAGCGCTGGGATGTGGCGGCCAGCGAATGCGACGCCCGCAACAGCTTTGTCCATCACCCTGCCAGTGGCCGCTCGGCAAGTTTCGGCGAACTGGCCAGCGCCGCTGCTGCGTTCGAGCCACCACGTAATCCGACCCTGAAAACCGCGGACCGCTTCACCCTGATGGGCACACCCGTGCCGCGCATCGACATCCCTGCAAAAGTAGATGGCAGCGCCATGTTTGGTATCGATGCTCGTCCCGATGGCATGCTTTACGCGGCCGTCACCACTGCCCCGGTATTTGGCGGCAAGCTTGCACGTGTCGACAATGTCGATGCCGTCATGCAGCGCCGTGGCGTACAACGCGTCATTGAGCTGGAAGATGCAGTGGCCGTCGTCGCCGACAATTACTGGCGCGCCAGCGAGGCCCTTAAACAATTGCAGCCGGTATTCTCCGGCACTGAATTTGATGGTAGCAGCAGCAACGACATATTCGCCCAGTTCGATGCTGCGCTGGATAGCGCTGACCGCAACGAAGATGTGCATGCCGGCGATGCTGCACAGGCTTTTGAAAACGCCGCGGAGATTGTTGATGCGCGCTACCGGGTACCCTACCTGGCCCACGCGGCCATGGAACCGATGAACTGCACGGTGCACTTTCATGACGGCCGCTGCGATGTCTGGACCGGCACCCAGGATAACCTGGGCATTCGAGCCCGGGTTGCATCAGTCGCTGATATGGACGAGAACGATGTCACGGTACATCCATTTTATCTGGGCGGCGGCTTCGGGCGGCGTTTGCCGCAATCCACCAACACCATTGATCAGGCGACCCGTATCGCCAGCCACTTTGATGTGCCAGTGCAAACCCTGTGGAGCCGGGAAGAAGATACCCGTCAGGATTATTATCGACCCGCCGTCAGCAGCCGCTTCCGCGCTGCCCTGAACGGCGAAGGCCAGCTGATCGGTTGGGAGAACATCTACGTGGGCAAGAATGAGCCAGCGGAAGCCGCACATCTCGCCTACCAGGTACCGAATCAGCAGATTGAGTATGTTGAGAGCCCGACCCATATACCGTTCGGCGCCTGGCGTAGCGTTGCGCATTCGCAGCACTCATTCTTTCTCGAATCCTTTACTGACGAACTGGCCTGGCATGCCAATCAGGATCCACTGCAATACCGCCTGTCGCTGTTGGCTGACAAGCCACGCCATCGCCGGGTACTGCAGGAAGCTGCCGCTCGGGCCGGATGGACAACACCGGCACCCGAGGGTCGGGCCCGGGGCATTGCCTTGCAGGAGAGTTTTGGCAGCATCGTTGCAGAAGTAGCTGAAGTCTCTCTCACCGACGAGGGTGAAGTGCGCGTGGAAAAGGTTGTGTGCGCCATCGATTGCGGTCGCGTAATCAATCCGGACACCGCCGCATCACAAGTGGAAAGTGGCATCATCTACGGCCTGACGGCGGCCATGTACGGGCAGATCAGCATCGAAAACGGACGGGTCAAGGAGAGCAATTTCCATGACTATGAGATGTTGCGCCTGGCCCAGTCGCCGGAGATAGAAGTGATCCTGCTGGAGTCGGGTGATGCGCCGGTAGGCGGTCTTGGCGAGCCGGCCACGCCGCCCATCTCGGCGGCAGTCACCAACGCGCTGTATGCGCTGACCGGACAGCGGGTCCGCGAGCTGCCTTTAAAGAACTACCGCTTCCTGCCACCACCGACAGAGGCATCCGGTAACGTCTGACGCTCATCTGTCATGACTTCGCGGTTTAGTGACCAGCCCTGTCACAGTCAGTGTTTTGCTCACTGACTGTGACAGGGCATGCTGACTTAAAAAGCGTCTCGGCTCATCATGTTGCTTTGCACCATGAACTCGCGGAATTCAGGAAACTCCAGGCCCATGGTCTTGTTGCGATCCATGATGGTAAATGGCAGCGCCAGCGCCTGCCGTGACCGTTCCGGCATTTCATCAAGGGCAACCTTGCCATCCATGTTTACATCCATGAACCCCATGGCCAGCGCCGCCAGGTAATCATCCTCGTTGACCTCAAAGTCGTTTTCACCGGGCTCTGCGTAGCGGAAGGAAATACCGCCATAGAGCATTTCTTCCCAGGTCTGTTCACCAAACCTGACGTCAACCGATGGATCAGGGTTGCTCAGATTAGCCGTCGAGTTGTCATACACTGTGCGATGGATAACGAAGGTGCCAGCTGGCGCCTCAATCGGTTCCTTGAACTGGAAGTAGCGCTGCCAGTTGAAATCATAGTTCGGCACCGACAACACCACTTCCTCGCGCCCGTCAGGGTAACGGATGGCAAACTCCGAAGCCCGCCCACGATAGTGTGCGTGCGGGAACAGGCTATAAATGACGGCATCCCGCTGGAACTGGTAATACGCTGCTTCCTCGTGTTCCGCCGCACCCTGGGGGATCCGCAACTCGGGATTCAGGATGGAGAAGTGCTGCAACACATGTTCCGGTGCTTCGTCACTGAAGTACAGGCCGATCTGGGTCTGGTCGCTGGTGGCCTTGCCATACGTAGTGTAGTGCATCTGCGTATAGAATGAGGTGCCGGCCGGCACATAGACGCCGGTGTTCTCGGGATAGATATAGGTCTCATTGCCAGGGACAAATGTCATCAGCTGCGGCTGGAACAGGGACTCACCGCTGTCCGACTGGCCTGCCGTATTGGAGCTATCGCCGAAGGTGGCAATGGCATGATGGACAACCTGTCTGTCGCCGGGTGCAATTTGCACAGCTCGAACCCAGACATCATGCTCCAGCGGGTTTTTCACTTCGAAAAACTGGTAGTCCAGGGTCCCGGTGGCGGGGATGTCGAAAGTCGGCAGGGTCACCACCAGATCAGGCTCACCCAGTTCCCACTGGGTATCCTGAGCCGCCACTGCCATCAGCGGGTCTTCCCCGGTGCCGCGCGGTGCTCCGGCATCAATCCAGGATACCAGTTGTCTGGCCTCATCAACATCCAGGCTAAGGTCATGCAGAAACTCGCCAATCTCCGGATCAGCATGCCAGGGCGGCATACGCTTGGTCAGAATGGTTTCGCGGATCATCGGGGAGAAACCCTGAATCATTGCGTGATTGGTCATCGCCCACGGCCCGATGCCGCCGGGCCGGTGGCAATCGGCACACTTTTCAACCAGCAGCGGCGCGATGGTGTCGCTGTACAGGGTTTCTGACATGTTTGCGATGGCCGCTCGACGCGGCAGCTGTTCCGCGTCAGCGGGCATTGCCTGCGCCGTCGCTTCAACGCGCTCGCCATCCAGCAAGGACTGCAGGGTTGCACCAAATGCGGCATGATCGGCCGGACCGCGATAAACGATCTGCCAGCGGCCGGGCTCGATCACCAGCGTCTCGGCGACATGGTTCAATGCCAGGGTCTCAGTCACCAGACCCGCGTCATCTTTTAACACCGGCAATTCCAGACCCCTCTGCCGGGCATCGGCCAGAATGTCTGCGCGCGACTCTGTGGGCGCCGCATTCACCAGTGCAAACACCACACCCTGCGCAGCCCACCGCTCGCTCAGCTCATCCGCGACATCTACCGCGGCCGATCCGTTGCGATGCCCCATCAGCACGATGGCCGGTGCCTGTTCATGGTAGTGCAGGCTGAAAGCCTTGCCGTGCTGGTCGATCAGGGTGAAATCGGAGGCGCGCACGGTCATCGCAGCAGCCGGATCGGAATCGCTGGCGGTAACGGTACCGACCAGGCCCGTCGCCACAATTGCCACCAGCGCCAACGGGGCACCGACTGCCCGGCTGGTCACTGTTGCCAGGACTTTGATGAAACTCAGTTGGATACTCATGAAACTCACTCCAGATACGTTGCTTGCTACAAAATGACAAACTGTCAACAAGATACGCTGCCATTGAACACCCGGTTTAGTAACGGGTCAATAGCTTACATCTCAGCTTAGCCTCAACCCGCCTGATAATGTTGCTTGATGAAATTGCCCAGCATCTCGAACTCTTCCCGCCGTGTGCTGGCTTTGCGCCAGACCAGACCAATCTGGCGGTAGCTACGCTCGTCCATGGCAATGGTTTCTATCCGTGTGTTCGTCAATAGCGACGACTTGACCGCCATTTCCGGCAAGTACGTGATGCCCAGGTCAGCGTCCACCATCTGCACCAGCGTCAACAGGCTGGTAGCAGTAATACTGCTGACCTTGTCAGCGTTCTTTATATTGCAGGCAGACAGGGCATGGTCGCGCAGGCAGTGCCCGTCTTCAAGCAACAGAATACTGTCCGTGGGCAGCGCGTTCATGTTGTAGCGCGCCGGGTCAACAAAAGCACTGTGCTGGTGATGCGCCAGGAAAAAGTGATCGTCAAACAGGGGCATATCCGTGACATTGCGCAGTTCGTAGGGCAAGGCAATCAAAATGAGATCGAGCTCGCCGTCCATCAGGCGCTCATAAACCCGATCAGTCAGATCCTCTTTCAGATAAAGCTTAAGCTCGGGATAGGACTCGCGCAAAGCGGGCAGTAGCTTGGGCAATAAAAACGGAGCAATGGTGGGGATCACTCCCAACTTCAGCTGGCCGGTCAACGGCGCCTGATTGCCGCGCGCGATATCGACCATGTCTTCGAGATCCCGCAGCACCACGCGCGCCTGGCGGGCGATATCGCGGCCCAGGCTGGTGACCGTGACGTTTTTGTTGGTGCGATCAACCAGCTGAATATTAAGCATATTCTCCAGCTCCTTGATGGCAACACTGAACGCCGGTTGCGAAACGAAACAGGATTCTGCAGCTTTACCAAAGTGCTCATACTGCTCAAGCGCAACAAAATACCGCAGTTGCTTGGTGGTGGGTAAGTGATTCATTGCGGCTCCCCATAAAGGCTGATTTACGCGATTTCGGATCCTGACGATCGATACAATATGCATATCACTTTAATACATTTAATGCATTTTATCTATTCAGCCCATTAGCCTATATTGCAGACATCGCGAACCCTGATGACCCGTCATCGCTCGCAGGAAGGTAGGTTTGACTGGTGTACGGATCCAGATTGTACGCTCCCTCTTGGCCAGGACGATCCCCAAAGATCATCCTGGCCTTTTTTTAGGCCGGTGCGCAAAGACATGCCACTCGCAAGGCAATAACGTATAGCTGCGCGGCCCCAGCCCCGGGGTGCTTTTAGTATCTGCCCGAATAACTGTTATACTCCGTGCTCCATCGGCCAACTGCGACAGGTAAGCTATCACCATGACCGATCCCAGATTAAGCGCCCCCTATTCTGCCTCTTTGCCTCCCATCGGTCGGTGCGCCACCGGCCTGCTCGCCGCGCTGATGCTGGGCGCCGCACTGGCCAGCAGTGCTGGGGCAGACGAGCTCACTGACCCGGATACCTGGCAAGGTGAATGGCAAGCAGAAAACACCGATTTCAGCGTGTCGGTATCGCCCTCAGGCACAAACTTCCGATTGGAACCCCTGCGCCCGGCCGGTATCGAATGGCAGGCTGGGGAAGGTATGATAAATGGCAGCAGTGGCACTGTGGAAGTGCGCTATCAGGGTGTTGTAGCGCAGGTCATGGTGCAGCTGACCAGCCCGCAAACCGCGATCGTCAGGTCAATGTCCTGCCAACCGGATTACCATGTGGTCTGCACGCTGGTGCGCAACCAGCAGGCCCGCTTTGTCAAACTGCAATAAGTTGCGCCGCCCCGTTGACAGGCGGCGCAGACCACATCACTTCATCTCAGTCATCGAACGTATCTGCTTGCCGACAATACCGTACTCAATTGCCTCTTCCACGGTCATCCAGTAGTCACGATCGGTGTCTTTGGCAACACGCTCCAGCGGCTGGCCGGTTTCATCAGCAATCAGCTTGTTGATCCGGGCGCGCATTTTGACAATCTGCTCCGCCTGAATCTTGATGTCCGACGCACTTCCGCGTGAACCGCCCATGGGCTGGTGCACAAGAAATCGCGTATTGGGCAAGGCAAAGCGGTGCTCTTTTTTGGCGCCCAGGTAAATTGTGGTCGCGGCGCTGGCCACCCAGCCCGTACCCACCACATACACATCAGGTTCGATGAACTTGATGATGTCGTACACCACATCACCGGACTCGACGTGGCCGCCGGGCGAGCTGATGTACAGGGTGATGGGCTCATCGCTTTCCGCCGCAAGCGCCAGCATACGCTCAGTCACCTGGCGCGCCAGACGGTCAGTGATCTCGCCAAAAATGGTCAGCGCACGTGCCTTGAACAGTTTTTCGTCCAGTAGCCGGCTTGACGGTTGCGCGGGTGCCTCTTTGGCGGACGACATTGTTTGCATACTCTTTCTCTCCAAAAATCGGCTCGTAGTCAGTCTCTGAGGCCGGTGGCCGCAGACCTGGAATTCTCAGCCCGTCATGATACCACGCCCGACACCTGCTGAGCGTCGGGATGAGACTCGTCGCCCAGCGGCCTGAAGGCAATCAGCAACTGCGGCAACAGCGTTAGCGCGCCCAGCAGCGCAACCAGCATGGCAATGCTGGTCAGCAGGCCGAATACCATGGTCGGGATAAAGTTTGACAGCACCAGGATAGAGAACCCAGCGACGATCGTCAGGGACGTGAAGTACATGGCCCGGGCGATACTGCTGTGACAGTAAAACATGGTCTGCCGGTAGTTGCCGATGCGGTGGAACTCGCGCCGGAACCGGTGCATGTAATGAATCGTGTTGTCCACGCCAATGCCGATGGAAATGGCCGCAATGGTGATGGTCATAATATCCAGCGGAATAGCCAGCCAGCCCATAATACCCAGCACCAGTGCCGCAGCAATGATATTGGGAATAATACAGATGACGGCGATCTTCAGCGAGCGGAACAACGCCAGGAACATCAGCATGATGGCGGCCAAAACCACCCCCAGGGTCAAAACCTGCGACTGATACAGACTTTGCAGTACGTTGTTGTAGAGCACCAGGGTACCGGTCACACGCACCTGTTCCGGGCTCAGGTCAAAATTCTCCTGCATGCCAGTCTGAATATCCTGAATCAGCTGATTACGGTTCAGGTCAGGATCGGATTCGATCACACGGACATTAAAACGAACCTCATTTTCCTCAATCGCAACAAACGGCGTCAGCACGGTTGAACGTAAGGTTTCTGGCAACATGCTGTACAGCAGCGCCCACAGGAAGCTGTCGACTTCTCCCCCGTTCAGCTCTTCCGCCAGCTGCACGACCGCGCCAAAAGACAGCACCTTGCCCGTTTGCGGATGCTCGTCCAGGAACTCGTGCATACGCTCAAGGGTGTTCATCTTGTCGGCGGTGAACCAGTACGGGTTGTCACTTTCAGCATCACCACCATCGTCGAAGCCGTCGTCAAAACCGTCATCAAATCCATCATCAGCGCCCCCGCTGTCGGGCAACTGGACGACAACATCGAATGACAGGGTGCCACCGAGTTTTTCATCAAACAGTTTCATGCCCTGATAGATTTCGGTGTCTTCGCTGAAATAGGAAATGAAACTGTTCTCTACCTGCAACCGCGTGACACCCACAGCACTGGCGACAAACACCAGGGCATAAACCCACAACAGTTTATTGCCCAGCCGGTCCGTGGTTTTCGCCAATAGTGCAGTGAAGCTGGCGCGCATTGCCCTGGGTTTCTCCCGCTTTTCTGCGGGCAACAGACTCATCATGGCGGGGAACAGCAGGAACACCACAATCAAGGCAGTCAGCACGCCCATTACCATGATCCAGCCGAAAGAAATAATGGGAGTGATGCCGCTGACCACCAGCGATCCGAACGCAACAATGGTGGTCAGCGCCGTGTACAAACAGGGCAGGAACATGGCGCGCACCGCATGGCGGACTATCTTCTGCTGATTGCTGAAGCGCCGGCTGGCACGCAATTCGCGGTAGCGCACCATCAGATGCACAGTTAACGAAATGGTAATGATCAGCAACAGCGACATGAAATTGGAGGAAACCACTGTGACCTTCCAGTCCATAAGCCCCAGTATGCCCACTACAATGATGCCGGCCACGGCACAGCAGGCCAGTGGCAGCAACACCCAGCGCAGGCGCCGGAAAATCAGCCCCAGTGCAACCACAATAAAGGCAAATACGCCCAGGCTGAACGTTGCCAGATCGTTCTGCACAAAGGTCACCAGATCATCAGCGATCATGGGGGCGCCACCCAGATACAACTGCACTTCATTATCGTAATTGTCCAGAATCCCGCGAATGGCGGCGATATCCTGGTGACGTAGCTCAGCCGCCTGGGCACTATAGGCATCAAATTCTTCCGATACCTGCTCCAGTTCTGCCGCCTCGGCGGCGCTGAGCCCTTCGGCATCACGTTGATTGCGCAGTTCGGTACGGCGGTTCACCAATTCGATATAACGGGTATCTTCCCTGAAACTGGCCAGCATCGCACCCGTGGTGCCGTCGGGACTGATCACGGCATTGCTGAAAACCGGGTTGGTGCGCAATTCTTCGCGCGCCATTTCCCGATCGACATTCTCGTCAAGGATGGTGTCGTAGTCTTCCGAGATGCCGGTCAGCGGCGTATCACCAAAAATGGGTACGTTAAGCAGGCTGTTGACTGTCTCTATGCGCTCCAGTGCCAACAACTCATCGCGGATGTCTGCCATAATCGCCAGCGATTCATCACTCAGCAGATCCATGTCGCGCGGGGTAAAGGCAATCGTCACTGAGTCCGTGGCACCGTAGCGCTGACTGACTTCACGTGTGTACTCAAGCTCTTTATCATCCTCCATCAACAGAGAATCGGCTGAGACATCGAGCCGGAAATCCTGGGCATACCAGCCGAAACCTGCAACTGCGAGCAACAACAGCACAATGACCAGCCAGGGTCGGTCAAAGACCAGGGCGCTATACCAGCGCGAAAGAGTCAAACGCATAACGTATCCATCGTCTGTGAAAATTAATGCCGGAAATACCGCACCGAACTATACCCTGTTGGCGGGTGAATTGTTATCTCGCTGCGAGGTCGGTATAAAAAAAGGAGCCCCACGGACTCCTTGTTTTACGTTCGATCAGTGTCAACCGGATGTTACTGCGCCGCCGCTGCTTCGTCACGCTCCTGAATGCGTGCGCCGGCAAGGATTCCTGCCAGCGCATGATTGCCTTCGTGGCAGGCATATTCGTACATGGGCTCGCCCTCGGGACGACGATACATGGCCACCTCACCAATCAGGTTCTCTGCAAAAACCTCTGGATCCTCAATCTCGAAGCGATAGTCAATCTTGTTATCCGCCACCCGGGTAAAATATTCCGTTATCACGGCGTTTGGCGATGACCCGCGAAAGCGCTGACTGGTGTTTATGTTGCGGGTTTTGACCACCAGGGTGTTATCGTCATAGTAGCCCACCGAATCACCCATCCATTTCTGCATGTCATGCGGATTGAAGTCGGCATCCAGCCTGATGATACGGGCATCGTGCACCATTTCCACCAGGATCACCACATGGTCCTGTGTCTGCACAATCTGATAGTTGTTGTTGTACATCACCGGCAGCATGGGCGGACCGCCGCTGGAACCGAAGGACATCAGGCAGCGCTCACCCAGCGGCCTGGCTTCGGGGCCGTCATAGGCACCCATGCCTTCGGGGCGACTGGCAAAGAACGCCGGTGTCACACCCTCTACATATCCTGTCTCTTATACACATCTCCGAGCCCACGAG
>CAJXPR010000015.1 GCA_913058135.1 uncultured Gammaproteobacteria bacterium | reverse complement strand
GATTTCTGCCTGTCTCGTGGGCTCGGAGATGTGTATAAGAGACAGCCCATAATCTGCAGCCATGGATGGTTGATTTGCAGGAGCCCGGCGTGGTGACGTTGCTCGCCGATCCTGAGCGACGACTCCCGGAAACTGACCCTTTTGACCGACAGCTGACCATCGGCCTGGGATGCTTCCTGGCACTGATGCAGATTGCTGCGTCAGCAAAGGGCTTCGAGACAGACATACAGCTGTTTCCTGACGGTTCCGATGCCGATTTGCTCGGCGCACGGCCTGTGGCGCGGGTGCAGTTCCGCAGTAACTCAATCGCTGCTGACGCTTTGTTCAGCAGTGTATTGGCACGACGCTCGACCAAAGAGCCCTTTGATATGACACGTACAGTGGATGAAACTACCATCACTACACTGAACCCCGCGATACACGACGTCAGATTTGCAGGCACCGCCGACGACAACCAGGTCGCCACGCTGCGCGAGCTGATCTGGGAAGCCTTCAGGATAGAGTACGAGACGCCCGCCACGCTGCGGGAAAGCATCGATCTGATGCGCCTGGGCAAATCAGCCATCAATGCTTCACCGGACGGCATTGATATCGGAGGCATGCCACTGGAAGCACTCCAGCGTCTGGGTCTGCTCTCACATCGCGAGTTGGCGACCCCCGGCACCTTCGCCTACCAGACCGGACTGGATATGTACCAGAGCATGTTTGCTGCCACGCCGGCCTTTGTCTGGCTGACCACAGTCGACAACAGTCGCGAAAGCCAGATTGCTGCCGGTCAGGCCTGGTTACGTCTGAATTTGCAGACGACCCGCCAGGGCATTGCCTTGCACCCGGTCAGTCAGTGTCTGCAGGAGTTTCCGCAAATGCGAATGCACTACCAGCGCGCTCATCAACTGCTGGCCAACGAGGGCGAAACCGTGCAGATGCTTGGTCGTTTGGGGTATGCTGCAGCGGTTCCCCCTACACCTCGCTGGAGTCTCGATGAAAAAATCAGGTTCACCTGACACACCTGGAACTGGTAATGCACAGCTGATGTTTGATGTGCTGAATGAAGTAGGCATTATTGCCCAGCTAAGTCGGGCATTACTGGAATCCCGACTGAGCGGCGGGCTTACGCAGCAGCATTTCGGTGTTCTGAATCATCTGGTGAGATTGGGCGACGGTCGTACGCCGATGGAGGTGGCGCGGGCCTTTCAGGTACCCAAAACCAGTATGTCACACACATTGGCCGGCCTGGAGGAACGAGAGCTGATTCGCATGGTGCCAAACCCTGCCGACGGCCGGGGCAAACTGATTTACCTGACCGACCACGGGCGAAAATTGCGTGAAGACGCCATCAATGCCATCGCGCCGGATATCATCGCCATGATCCCCCAATTCAGCGCTGAGGATGCCGGTGCCATCCTGCCCCTGCTAAAAAAACTGCGCGCGTTGCTCGACAGCGCTCGTGACTCCCATACCCAGCAGAGCAGCGCGTCGGGTTAGCCAGGACCGACCGATGTCAGAGGCGTTACTGACACCGGTCAGTCGACAGACCTTGCTGAATGAACGTAAGCCGGCAATGTCGATCTGGCGGACTGAACCTGCTGGCGACCTATTTCTGCTCCACCTTGGTCATCTGTTTATTGCAGCAGATTTCAGAATGCGCCATTTTGTCAGGGCACGGGCAGCCAACTTCGTATACCAGCTCTGACTTGCAGGAATCACAACGGTAGCGTTCGCCTACTTCTCTGGACATTTTTTGTTTCTCCTCAATATTCTGGTTGGTAGCGCGTGCGACACTGCACAAAACAAGTTCGATGGTGTCACTGTGTTTCGTTCTTTTCAAGATCCCGAATGCGCCACTGATTGATCTGGATCATCAAGTTGCGTACTAACCGTCACATTAACCCGACTCGGCATCAACCCTATGAGCAAACAGTCAATCGACCTGAACGTAACTGGCATGCATTGTTCCGGTTGTGAACATGCCGTTGAGGCAGCAGTCCGCAATCTGGCAGGTGTTGACTCCGTCAAAGCGGATCATGTGGCGGCTCGTGTCAAAATCGAATTCAACGACAATATCGTGACCCGACAGGCAATCGAATCGGTGGTACGGTCGACGGGTTACACGGTGTTGACGGAAGCAGACAGTAAATGGCCACTGGTATACCAGGTATTGTTATTCGCAGGCCTGCTGATGCTGGTGGGTGGCGTAGCCTTCTGGGGCAAGAGCCTGATGCCGGGAGTCATGCAGCAGTTGAATGCCGAACTCAGTTACGCCATGTTATTCGGCATCGGGTTCCTCACCGGCTTTCATTGCATTGGCATGTGCGGCAGCTTTGTTGTCAGCTACGCCGATGCCACCCGGTCCAACGCAGAGGCCATGGTTGCGCACTTTTCATACGGGGCCGGCAAGACCGTCTCTTACGCCGCTATCGGCGCAGGTTTTGGGCTGCTGGGCGCCGCACTCACCATCACCCCGGTTATGCGTGGTTACGCAGCAATTCTCGCCGGACTTTTTCTATGTCTTTTTGGCCTCAAAATGTTGAACGTCATCCCCACCATGGGCTTTCTGTCGATTCGCTTGCCCGATGCCTTTGTCAACAAAGTGACCAGACAAATCAATCTGCGTCGGAGCCCTTTGCTGATCGGTTTGCTGAGCGGCCTGCTGCTTGGGTGCGGGCCCCTCCAGGCCATGTACATCCTGGCCGCAGGCACTGGCAGCCCCGGCGAAGGCGCAATGCTGCTGTTTTTCTTTGGCCTGGGCACGTTGCCACCACTGCTTGGATTTGGCTTTTTTGCCAGCTTCCTGTCCCGCAAAACAATTCACGAAATGATTAAAGTCTCGGGGGTGCTTGTAATCATTATGGGGGCGATGATGCTGAACCGCGGGCTGACCATAACCGACTCGGGCCTGGACGCCGGGTCGTTGTGGCAGCGGCTCATGCCAGTCGAAATCGGATTGCCGTTACCAGCAATGTAGCTCCTATGCGTGACCCTCGCCCGCAGGAGAAGGTCACGCCATAAAAGTCACTGCAGGATCAGGTCTGAATCGTCGGCGCATGCGTAAGCGGCAAAACCGTTCAGCGGCACGGGTTCATATTGGCAGTGCTGTCGGCGCTCACCGGCGAACTGGTCGGGGCCGATGTTATCCTGTTCCAGTACAAAAGTCCGCAGATCGTGGTTATTGATACGCACTGAGTACTCACCGGCTTCCACTCCATAAATATCCAGCGGCACGGTAAACTCGAAAGGTGTCAGAACCTGAGCACAAGCTACAGAGTCCGGATCCCGCAGCCACTGATTATTCTCGTAGTAGACGTATACGTGAAAGGTATTGCCCTCTCGCATTTGCTCGATCTGCCCTACCGCCGGGCAATCAGTCGGGAATGTGCCCTCGACGTGGATGTAAAACTGGCGGGGTAAACCGGCTGTCGATGTAGTCCAGATTGCGTCCACCACATCTTCTTCAAGCAACTCACCTTCATAAAGTTGATCAACACGCCAGGTTCCGTCACTGGCTGGCGCCAGCATGATTTCCTGAAAGAACCCGGGCTGTCCTTCTGCGGTTACCGACGGGATGGTCAGCGTTTCATCATCAGCATCATAAACCGGTTGATCATTTGCCTGCGCCGCTGCTGCTGCAGTCAGGCCTAACAGACACATGGTTAATCCAAATCCTTTTTTCATCACAAACCTCCTTAAATATCTGAGACTGACAAATACCATCATTTGCAACGGTATCTGACTCTATGATACTCGTCATAGAGCGTCATGCAAGTGGGTGCTTCTGTGCGTCAAACACCGGTTTGCCGTTCAGGTTCGATCTTCGTTTTTATTACCAGTACCGCGTTTCAACTCGAAACCCCGGACAATAACATAGGCCAACAACGCCACCACAAACACCACCAGATACATCCAGGCAATACCTTGCAGACAGGCAATCAGTGTTCGGTAAATCTCCAGCACCCAACGCTCCGCATTTAGCTGCAGGATTTCCATATCCTGAAACTGGGGACTGATATAACGCTCCAGATCGTAGATGCGGACACCGGCAGAGATACCCACAACATAAGTGGCAAACATGACGTAACGCTGCCAGGCAGCACTGATTTCATCCTGAATGATACGCCGAAAAATGGCACCAACGGGTTTGCTAAAAACACGGGCAGCAGCATAGGAAACTGCTACCGAAAGACTGAGGGTTATCGCCAGCAAGGTAAAAAACATGGTCAGTCCCTGATTGTTGTCGTTGCGCCGACAATACTATGAATCTGCGGATCTGAACAGCGCTCTGGGCAGCAGGCGCCGGATCCTTCTGCGGATGGTACGACGGTCAATCATCCCGTCACGGTATTCGGCTTCCGTAAAATCCGATCCCAGTTTCTTCCAGGCCTCCGCCTGCGAGGCCTTGTCAGTGCCAACCCGTTCCAGGTGTGCAGCCATTGTCTCCGCTGGGCGGCGAGCCAGACCAAGTTTGCGTAATCGGCTGTCCAAACGCTGGTATTCGCGTATCACCGGGGATTGCCTGGATCTGGCTTGTCTGCCACTCAATGAGGCTCGTACCCCGACAAAGACCAGCAACGCTGCCAGCAACCATATCGGCAACCGGCTCAGGCCGTGCCCGGCCAGCCAGTCATTCAGGTCGTCGCTACGCAGATTACCCTCACTGTCGTAAACACCCATATTCCAGCTGAACTGCAGTGCATCCCATGAGTGGCTCATGCTCTGATAACCCGGATAAGTGGCCAGCCACAAACGCTGGCGGGTACCACGGTCCAGCATGGTGTCGGTACTGTTACTCAATGAGGCCAGCCAGGCGTCGATGCCCTGATCAATCCGTTCAGGTGCGACAGCTGTCGTTGGGTCAAGTCTCTGCCAGCCACTGTCGGGCAGCCAGGCCTCTACCCAGGCATGGGCATTGTACTGATTGACTGTCCAGTGACCGGTAATGGGATTGAAGTCCCCGCCCTGATACCCCGCCACAACGCGAGCGGGAATGCCGGCCACGCGCAGGATGAAAGTCAGCGCACCCGCATAATGTTCACAATACCCCTGACGGGAACCAAACATGAAATCGTCGATCTGGTCACCACTGCCGCGTGCCGGCGTCAGCGTATAAAAAAATGGCTGCTCGCTGAAGTGCCGCAATATGGCCGTGGTGAAATCACGGTCGTCCGGGTACGCTGCCCGCAGATTACCCACCCATTGCTGCGTCCGTGGATTGCTGCTGGCCGGCACCGCCAGGTTGCGCCGCCGGGTTTCATCATCAAACGACAAATCAACCGGTGGCTCAATCGAGGTCACCGCGTACCTCACTCGCTGACGCAACATGTCAGACGTCACCAGCATGCCTCGCTCATCCCGAAAACTTTGTGCACGTGATGTGTAGGCCTGGTGCAGGCCGTATAGCCAAAACTGGAAACTGGGCTCCAGTGTCACCTCGTACGTGAGCCCCTGAACGCCCTCGGCGGGTAGTGGATCGAGGTCAAATCGGAGTCGATTGCTACGCGACCAGGTGTGCCCGTCAAAGTCTTCCAGCACGATGCCGCGCCAGTACAAGTCCTGGCGCGGTAGCGGTGAGGAATCACCGGCAAACCGGACGCGCATCGCCAGGTCGCCATCATTGACCAGCTCACTGACGGAACCAGGCGTCATGGAATCACTGACACCGGTCATTGATTGGGAAGGTAAACGTTGGCCGGACCAACCCGCACCAATAGCCAGCAGAATGATGACAATCAACAGCGGCAAGGCCAGCAAAACCTGCCTCAGCGCGCTGGCCAGCCGGACGGTGCTACTGGCCGACGAATCGCTGTACATTCGTGTAAGTAACAGTAACACCAGACTTGTGTAATAGGCCCCAGTCACCCAGGTGTCCGCATAACTCATGGCCACTAACAACAGCACAACCGCCAGTGTATGCCAACGCAATATCAGGCAAATCAGACACGGCAGAACCAGCCACCAGGGCTGGGTCTGCAGATCAGGCAGGATCAGCATGGTGGCCGCAACCAGGGCTGCTGGCACAACCGGATCATGACCGGCGGTATCCGGATTCAATTCCATAGCGCCAGTGCCTGCAACAGTTGATGTTTGTGCGCTTCGCCCTGCCCCGGACGTATATCCACTGTCCCCGGTAGCCGCAGACCAACCGCCCGGCCGCTTCGGCTGAGCTTCAGTACCTGAAAGCACAGACAGGCCAGTATGGCTTCGGCCTCGCGGCCAATAAAGTCATCGAAGGTCAGCAGAACCTGAGGTTCGGTATCCTGTACAAACTGTTTGGTTTTAAGCCCCTGCCCCCGCGCCAGGGACTGCCACGCCACTCTGCGCGCCGAATCACCGGGCTGAAAGTCACGTAAGCCGGCAAAATCCTCCACGCCCGCCTGCACAGCGGCAGCTTGGCGGCCGAGCCCGGTTGTTGGCACCGGTCTCTCCTTTAGAGGCAGAGTGCAGGCCTGCGGACGTGGATAAACCAGACACCGCATGAGCAGGTCCGGGCGACTCCAGCTCTGCCAAAGGCCAGCAGGATAACGTGTGCGCAGCAACAATCGTGACGCCTTCACTATGCCGCGCCGCTCAGCGGCCTCCTCCAGCGTAACCTCAATCATGCCACCAGCGGCAACGGACACCCTCTGTAGCGCGCCGGTGCCAAGGCCCAGCCAGATATCCTGATAAGGCCGGCGTCGATCGGGAGCCGACAGCACGACGGTGAATTGTGCCGTGTCTCCCACAAAACAGCGACGCATGCGTTGCGCATCGTCAGCAACCTGTGTTGTCAACCTCAGTCCGCTTAGGTTGCGGTAACACAATATCAGGCTCAGCAAAAAAATACTGAGCATCAATGCGGACAGCGAGAGGGACACCAGGTTTCGCTCTACGATGGCAATCACCAGGAGAATGATCGCGCCAAGACCAAAGAATACACCCTGCCAGGTCGGCAAAATAAAAATGGTTCTCTGGCTCAGTTTCAGCTGGGTAACGGGTGGCACACGTCGCGTCAGCCAGCGTGCCTGCCGATCAGACCAGCGCGCTTTCCAGCGCCTTGTCAGCCGGGCAACACGTCGACGGAATCCAGTATCCATTTACCCAGTTCCTTGTCGTCTGAGCATAAACGGTGATCGGCCACAGCCACAAACACCGCCTGCACATCGTCCGGTGTCACATAGTCGCGCCCCCCCATCAACGCATAACAGCGAGCGGAGCGCACAATAGCCAGTCCGCCGCGCGGAGACAATCCGAGCTTGATGTGAGGAGACTGGCGTGTGCAATGAATCAATCGTTGAACATAATCCAGTACCGCCTCGCTCAGATGCACTTGCAGCAACTGTTCACGCCACTGCTGCAAATCTGCAACGGAAAAGCACGGGTCTGAATCAGTTGTCGATTTACCACGGGACTCGGTTTGCGCCAGAAGTTCCCGTTCTGCAGCATGGCTGGGGTATCCCAATGACAGACACATCAGGAAGCGGTCAGTTTGTGATTCGGGCAACGGGAAAGTGCCAGCCAAATCTGCAGGGTTTTGCGTGGCAATGACAAAAAACGGCTCGGGCAAAGGACGTGTTTCTCCGTCCATGGACACCTGGCCTTCTTCCATGGCCTCCAGCAGGGCGCTTTGGGTGCGTGGCGTGGCACGGTTGATCTCATCGGCCATCAGCACCTGACTGAATATTGGCCCCTTGTGGAAGTGAAACTTCCCGGTGGATGGATCGAATACTGAACCACCCAGAATATCGGCCGGCAACAGATCACTGGTGAACTGTACACGCCGAAACGACAATCCCATCACGCCTGCCAGCGCATGCGCCAGCGTGGTCTTGCCCATCCCAGGCAAATCCTCCAGCAACAGGTGCCCGCCACTTAACAGGCAGCATAGCGCCAGCCGGATCTGCTTTTCCTTGCCCAGGACGGTCTGGTTGATTTGCGCGAGGGCGGCGTCAATCTTGCTCTGCATCGGGCTCGGTACTCCTAGGTTGAACCGAGTTTATCCCGAATCAGAGCACCAATACCATCCCGGAGCGTGCTACCCCGGGCTGATTGCGCGCGATTTACCAAACTTCCACAGGAAAACTTGTACAGGATCAGCCCGCTTGCCAACGGCGATCCACGTCATTGCAGAGGCCTGACCCCCTGCCCCGCCAGTTCCGGATAATAGTCGTACATTTGCAGCGGCTCGGTGTTTTTGCGCGCGCCCAGAAACTCCGGCCGCCTGCCGGGTGCGGCGTAAGGCTCGTCGAGTTTGTTTTCGACACTGTTGTAAACAAAAAACAGATTGGATCGAGGCCACGGCGACATGTTTTCGTTAGACGCGTGCAGCAGATTGCATTCGAACAACAGCAGCGAACCGGCCGGACCTTTGGGCGCCACGATGCCACCGCGACCGGCAAGTATGGCGAGCGTGTCCTTGTCAGGCACGCCGGCTTCCTGCTTTTTCAGTGAACTGCGCCAGTTTGCATCCGGTGTTTTGCCGACACAGGGCACAAAATACTGATGGGAGCCGGGAATCACCATTAACGGTCCGTTGAATTCGTTATTGTCCGTCAGCATCAATGAGACACTCACCGCCCGCATGCGTGGCATGCCATCTTCGGCATGCCAGGTCTCGAAGTCCGAGTGCCAGTCAAAGCCGCTGCCCTGAAATCCGAACTTGTCATTAATGCGTGACTGGTGAATGTATACCTCGCTACCCAGCAACTGCCGCGCTATGCCCAGCAAGCGCGGATCCCGGGTCAGCCGGCTGAAACGTTCGGAAATTTCGTGCATGCCAAATACCGAGCGGATTGCGCCACTTGCCGGGTCAGCAATGACCTGTTCGGACTCCATCAAGTCAGAATCTGCAGCCATATCCTTGAGCGCCTGAAAAAATGGCTGCATGCTCTCTTCCGAGAAAAAGCCCTCTAGCCACAGGTATCCGTCTCGTTCATAACGTGACAGTGAGACTTCGTCGAGCGGACCACTCCACCGGTGCTGTGCACGTGAATGCACAACAGGATCCTGGCGGGAGGTCACAGGCCGCGCCTCGTCAAGGCGGGAAAGATAAAGATCATGAGAATGGCTCATGCAAACAAACTCCTTGGGAAAACCCTCTTTGTCTGAACGTGCTTCCTGTGCAGGCCGCAACCATGCGTGCGCGCATACAACCCGTCACGGAGTAAAACGCTGCGAATGCACGTCATACATCGTGCCATAAGGAGCCGAATTCGATCAACCACAGGCCATATTGTTCGCCACAAAAAAGGGGCTCCGAAGAGCCCCTTTTTTGTAGATCAGCGACTGCCTTAGAAGTCGTAGACCAGACGGGCGTAGAGTGAACGACCCATCGGGTCTTGCAGCTCACCGAGAACGCCAGCCAGCTGTGGCGTGCGCTGGGCCTCGCGGTCGAACACGTTGCGGGAGCCGATACTCAACGCAAGTTCGCCTTCAAACAGCTGCAGGCCCCGGTAGGTGTAGGCGATATCCATATCAGTCCAGGCCTTGATGCCTGTCTCGCGGATACCGCTAGGACGATAGGTGCCGCCGAAGAAGTCGATGTGGCCGAATGTCGGACCGTCATAGATCATATCGTCGACGTAGTGAACAATCGATACGACAGAGTGACTGCCCATTGTCCAGCCCAGGGTCAGATTGGCCTTCCATTCCGGCAGCGCCGGTGCAGCGCCGGTGGCGTCATTCTGACGCCCGGCCCCGTCAACGATATCCTCGTCTGCATTGGCCTGGAACAGGAACTCATCAATGTAGGTTGCCTGCAGACCAATCCGGAAGTCACCCCAGTTATTGAAACCGAAGCGGTAGTTCGCCTGAATATCATAGGCTCTCACTTCCACGCGTTCCGCGTTGACGGTGCCGGTGTTGTCCACACGCAGAATCGACTGGATATTGTTCGGGTCGCGCACGATGGACGCATCGGACAATCCGCTGTTCACCCAGTCCCGCAGCTGCGCCTCAGAGGGCTCGTTACCCACGGTTCCGTCGCCAGCAAAACCGGACCACTCCTTGAAGTCGCGGAAGTCAGAGTTGACGATCTGTTGACCGCTGGTACCAACAATACGGTTCTGGAAATCAGTCTCGTTCCAGGTGACGCTGACATCAAAGTTATCGAAGTCAAGGTCGAAGCCCAGTTGCGTCGATTCTGAAATCTCGTTTTCCAGCGTCGGATTGCCGCCGCCACAGGCAACGGTAAAGCCTGAGTGAGGACCGAACGGATCGGTGATTTCATCCAGAGCACAGGTGACCGGATCCAGCAGTTGCTCCAATGATGGAGCAATAAATGCCTCCCCACGGGTGGCACGAAGGCTCAGCCAGTCGGTGGCCTGCCAGGTCACACCGAATTTGGGGTCGGTGGACGCCTGTCCGGTACTGAACTCCTCACGGCGTACCGCGGCTTCAACCATGACGGAAGGCAGCACGGGAAGAGCCAGTTCCATGAAGTACGCATCCACATCGCGGCTACCGCTGGTAATCGACTCAGTGGCGGCAGTACCAATAAAGGTAGAGCCACGGATCTCCTGGAGGGAGGGGGTGTTGCGATAGCTCTGGGAGCGGTTCTGAAAACCGACGGCGGCGCCGATCACACCACCGGGCAACTCAAAGTTACCGGGCAGCGGAACTTCGCCGTTGAGAACGATGTCAATGGTATCCAGCGTATCTCGTGTGTATTCATAACTTCGACCAGCGACTGCGTTCATGACGTGGACCGTATTATTGGTCGACGGGTCGGTGACCAGAAAGGGGTTGTAGCAGGCATCGCGATCATTGACCACGTCGCAGTTCAGGCCCTGCTTCATCGCTTCAATGTCAAAGTTCTGGTTGGACATGAACTTCAGATTGGCCTCGCTGCGGGAGTAGGCCGCCATACCTTCCCAGCCTTCCAGGTAGGGCACGGCAAATTCTGCCTGGAAGGTATAACGTGAGACACGGTCGGTCCAGCTACCCAGGTTGTCCATATCGGTCGTGTGACCATCAGAGGGGGTATGGGTCTTGTTGATCGGACGCAGGCTGCGCGCCTGAACATCCTCGTACAGAGGAATCAGCCCGGGCCCGGCCGCCGTGCCGGCTACGATGGCATCCATCAGCCCGTCATTATTGAGGTCCTGACTACTGCGATCCGGCAGGCCATCGCCATTGGCATCAACGCCGAACAGTGGCTGATTATTGGCATTGACCGCGCGAAACGGGTTGCCGGGAAGCTCGCCACGTACGGTTGGCAGTTCGGGCACACGCGAGTCCCCAGGGTTTGAGGTGGACGTATAGGTAAGCGAATGGTACTTGGTGCGATAACCCTGCAGAGACAGCGTCAGGTCGTCGCTGACATCCCAGGTGGCGTTGGCAAAGAACTGCGTGATGTCTTGGGGTTCACGGAAACTACGGGTATCACCGAAGTCGAAGTAGCAGTTACTGCCCAGTCGGGCACCGAACGGGTTGTTGTTGGCGCCAGGCACAAAATCCGTGCGCTCGGAGGCGGGGGCACAGGCCGGGTCTACGACGGCTGTGCGCTCACCCGTATACTGCCCAGACGCGTCACGCACGGGTGCGTACCAGTTACCGGGCGCATTGCTGGACAGCACCAGACCGGAATTGGTCAGCTTGTTGCGTTCGTCCCAGGCGAGGCGGCTGTTGGTACGGAACTGGCCCGCCAGGACGAGATCGATTGGGCCAAGCTGCTCACCCCACAGTGCCTGGACCGAATGTTCTTCGTAGTCGCCCCGTGAATCCTGTTCAGTAAAGGTGTCGAGCTTGAACCCATCATAGGACTTATACGGAATAAAGTTGACAACGCCGGCCACGGCTTCGTTACCGTACAGGGCGGCGGCGCCGTCAGCCACGATGTCCAGACGCTGGATGGCGATGGTGGGGATCATGTTATTGAGGTTCTCATCCACGACACGCTTGCCGTCGAGCAGCGTCAGCGTCGAGCTTGCGCCCAGACCCCGCAGATCGACGCTGTTGGAAAGGGAGCTGGTCCCCTGAATGGTATTGGTGGTCGAGGAAGCCGCGCCGTTGACGAAGCTGAGGTTCTGAATCACTTCACCCATGTTCAGTGTGCCTGTGTCTATCAGGTCCTCGGCATTGAGCTGGGTCACCTGGGAGGCCTGGCTGAAACCTTCACTGCGGCGGATAAAAGTACCGGTGACAACAACTTCTTCGATTTCTTCGCCCTGTGTATCCTGAGCCTGGGTGAAGCCGGAAAGTGGAAACAGGGACAGGGTGATTGCGGTGCATAGCAGGTTACGCTTGTGGGGAATGCGGTTCTTCATAGCTCTTTCCTTTTTTATTGGAATTATTGAGATACGAGGAGCAAAACAAATATTTATGACTTCGGATGCTTCGCCCCAAACTAGTGGCGGAGTAATGTCGACTCTCCATTCAGTAACATATTGTTACGAATTGGACTCTAGCAGCAGCTCATTATAATTGGAAGTGTTTTTTGTCATTCCTGCCGTGAATGCACGGTACCGTACAATACAGCCACGTTGCACGCTCAGCGGCTGGCAAGGACATTAAAACTGATACTGACCCTGTCCCGGTCGCTCTGATTGACCTCGACACCGTGCTCCAGCCAGCCCGGAAACACATACAGACGTCCCTCTTCAGGCCGCATGCGCACCTCGCTGGTGGTAAAATCTGTCGCTTTATCTGTGGGATACGTCAGCATCCTGGAAGCAACACGTGGATCGCGGAAATAGATACTGCCGCATTCAGGCTCCTGCAGACTGACGTAATAGACGCCACTGAAATGGCAATTGGCATGATAGTGGACACTGTTGGAGGCGCCCGGTGGGCTGATATTGATCCAGGCCTGGTGTCGGTAAACCAGGTCTTTTTTGAATTGCTGGGACTCCCCGATGCGCTGGCACACCTGCACTATCCGGCGATTGATGTCTTCAAATTCAGGCAGATTCTGCAGGATATTGGGGCTTTGCCAGCCTTTGACATTGGTATTCGCGACGCCGGCCGGATGCTGTTCGCGCATCTGATATGCCAGCTGCAGCATCCGGCTGTTGAAGCTGTCCCGGTCATCAAACACGGTGGTCCAGATCAGACTGGGGAACAGCGGTTGTGGGACTATCTGCACAGAATTTCCTCCGGGTCACGGCAACGAATCACGTCTCGCCGACGAGTTTAACCAATACGGGTGTGGTGCGCCATTTCTGACGATGACGACAATGCGATTGGTTCGCATTTGTCTTTTTGCTTGTGCTAAATTGCAGGTCGCATTTTAATGCGCGACACTGGATACCGTGTGCTGCGGATCAGACGGCAGGCTTCCCTGATGCGGTAGCTGTCGGACCCATAGCCGCGTATGGCCAGGTCCTGGAAGCGCAACTGCGACGCTCAAATCAGCGAGAAAAATACACCGGCGATGGCGGCACTCATGAGGTTGGCCAGGGTAGCCGCCAGCAACGCTTTTAACCCAAGCTCGGCAATGTCGCTGCGCCGGTTGGGCGCAATGCTCCCCAGCCCGCCGAGTAATACGGCAATGGACGCAAAATTGGCAAACCCGCACAGGGCGATGGTCACAATGACCTGCGTTTTCTCGGTCAGTTCATCCTGGTACCGGACAAAATCAAGGTACGCAACAAACTCATTTATGACCAGCTTTTGGCCGATAAAGCTACCGGCCAGTTGGGCCTCATCCCAGGTGACGCCGATTAACCACGCCAGCGGCTGAAACAGATAGCCGATCACCAATTGCAGAGTCAGACCATCCACACCAAAAAAGCCTGCAATCCATCCCAGCAACCCATTCAGTAACGCTATCAGGCCCACGAACGCCAGCACCATGGCCCCGACATTCAACGCCAGCTTCATGCCGTCAGCAGCACCTGCCGCCGCCGCATCTATCACATTGGCGTGAGCTTTTTCGGAGACAACTTCTGTCAGGTCGTTTTTGGTCTCTTCGGTTTCCGGCAATATCATTTTAGCCATCAAAAACCCACCGGGGGCTGCCATGAAACTGGCGGAGATAAGGTACTTTAACTCCACACCCAGACCAGCGTAGCCGGCAAGCACAGAACCGGCAACCGTTGCCAGACCTCCGACCATGACGGCAAACAGCTCTGATCGGCTCATAGTGCTAATAAAGGGTCTGATCACCAACGGCGCCTCTGTATGACCGACAAAAATATTGGCAGCAGCAGACATTGATTCAGGGCGACTGGTGCCCAACACCTTTTGCAGAGCGCCACCAATCAGACGAATCATCCACAACATGACCCCCAGGTGATAAAGCACAGCTATCAGCGAAGAGAAAAACACAATGACACTTAACACGTGTACAGCAAACACAAAACCTTGAGAAAAATTGCCGATTTCACCAAAGACAAAAATAATACCCTGATTGGCGAATCCGATAATGGCGGCCACGACCTGGGTAACCTGAAACAGCACCTGCTGTCCAAATGGCAGATAGATAACAAACGCACCCAGAATAACCTGAATGGCAAACGCTAATCCGATAGTGCGCCAATTGATTCGACGCCTGTTTGAAGACAGGGCATACGCCAACAGTAACAGCGATGCGATTCCCAGCAGTCCTGTCATGTTGCTCACCTTTTAAGTCGTGCTGCGGAATAAGAACTTTCAGTCAGTTTATTGTGCAAGCAAACCATGAATTTTTTTCGTTATCGCGTCCAGGTCAATAGGGTTCTGCTCATCGTTGGCGACGACCATGTCGGCATATTCCCGTGACGGATCGACGAAAGCAAAATACGATGGCCTTACTGTGCGCTCATACTGTTCAATCACCGACGCCAGGGTCCGGCCGCGTTCAATTATGTCCCGGCGAATTCGCCGCAGCAGACAAATATCCGGTGGAGTATCAACAAATATACTGAAATCAAAACTCTGTCGCAGCGCGGCGCTACTTAATAACAGAATGCCCTCAACCAGAACCACTTTGGCGGCTGCCACACTCACAGTACCTGGCGCCCGCGTATGCAAGCAGAAATCGTACTGTGGCATCTCGATTGAGCGGCCGGCTCGCAATTCAAGCAAGTGGTGAGCTAACAACTCATGATCAAAAGCAGAGGGGTGGTCATAGTTGGTCTGCGCCCGCAGATCGACGGGTATGTGTGTCTGGTCACAATAATAGGAGTCTTCGGCCAGAACCGCCAGCTGATTACTACCGGTTTCGCGTTCCAGTTGTTGGCCAATGTTTGCCGCCAGCCAGCTTTTCCCGGAGGCAGAGGCGCCGGCAATCGCGATGACAGTGGCGGGTCCGGTTTTTTTTACAGGCACAGATTCACCAGTCCAATCAGCGGCAAAGCGGCATTATTACCAATTATCAATACGGAAAGTATGACAACTTTATGACAGTTTCAGATCACACTCAAGACTGCATCGGCCGCCCTGCTGTTCTGCGCAGATTCTGTCAGCAGGCGGAAGTCGACCGGTGCATTGACATTGCGCCAGCACAGCGCATTCGCGTCAGGCCCGGCACGGCCCAATACTTCCGTTATCAACTGTCCCGATAACCAGCTTGCCACTGACCGCTGACCCTGATCCAGGTGCGCGCTGAGTGACGGCAATGTTGCTGCGGGCCATAGCGCCAGACACAGCTGCTGGCGACGCTGTCCGTCATGCAGCACGGAAATCGCAGCGGGGTCTGCCATCACTGGCGCCAACAGCTGTCGGGGCAGACTGCCGGGCAACAGCGGCATGTCACACGGCACAACCACCACCGGTTGATGAACAGGCGCCTGAACCAGCGCCGCTTCCAGCCCGGCAAGCGGCCCCTGAAAACCAGCACGTATATCCGCACAGACCTGCGCCCCTGTCCGGCCATACTCATTATGGTGGCGGTTGGCACTGATCAGCACCTGATCAGCGCCCGGTACTGTGCAACGCAGGCGCTGAACCAGAGCCTCAACGAAACCCTGTTGCCCAAGCCTCAGCAACCCCTTGTCACATCCTCCCATGCGGCGGCCCTGACCACCGGCCAGTACTATCAGGGTATATGCGGTCGCGTGATCGGGCATTCAGAATCTGGCCTCTGCGGTCAGCCATAGCTTTTGTGTATCTGTACTGAAACCTTCGGCCCGATACTCGGCAAACTTTGCTGCCAGCGTGTAACGCGACGCGAAAGTTCTGGAGACTTGCAGATTCAGCTCCTGTCCCAGATCCAGACCGGCTGTGTCAGCCCGGTAATCGTGCCAGGCCAGCATCAGACTGGCACCTGCCACATTGCCACTCAGGGCTAAGGTCGTGTCACGTATACCAAACCCGGGCGTCGTCAGAAACTTGTCAGCCCATCCCTGAAACGCATGCAGGGTCGCCAGCGGTGTCTGCATGGCAACGCCAGCGCGCTGGTCAGCGCCAAGGGATTCGTGGGACAGGGCAGCACGCAGACCGCCAACGCTGACACCGGCAGAAACCAGGAGGTAGTCGGCGCTATAATCATTGGGGTTATTACGATGGTCGAACTGTCGGGCGTATTCAGCGCGGTAGTCGATTTTTAGCTCCTCTGTGGCGTCTACCGCACCGGTCACCGCGACGCCCTGTGTTATTGACGACAGTCCCGGCGCCTCACTGAATGCCAGTGCATAACGGTAGGCACTCAGTGCCAACACGGGTCGCAATTGCCAGCGCGCGTTAAGCAGATGATGATCGCTGTCCAGCGCTGCTGGCGGATTGCCCGCCTCGGGCCCAAAGATTCGCCGGGTATTATCTACCCAGACATAGTCCAGTTGCAGATTCTCAACGGGCGCCAGACTGAGAGTAACGGCATCAAAGGTCTGCTCGTTCTGCCGCCAGCCTACGCTGCCAATAAAACGCTGATTGTCACGCAGCAGGCGCTGGCGCCCCACCGTTACACTGCCTTTGTCGGCACGGTAGTGCACGGCAGCCTGATTCAGATCCACACCATCAGGATCAGGTATCACCGGGTAACGGGTTTTCAGATTGCGTGTGTTGTTAAACCGGTCATCGCCCAGATAACTGACGTGATCCATTTCCAGTAGCAGGTCCAGATTGTGCCATTCACCACTGCGCCAGCTTAGCCGTGTTCGCAATGTATTGGCTACCGCATCGCTGGCAAACCCGGCGTCATCAACCTGCTCACTGCGTAGCCAGAAAGTCAGATTGGTGGTGCCTGCCGTCAAGGCAGCGGCCAGATCACTGTCCGACTGCGCAAGACCCTGGGTGGTGAATAACGTCGCCGTGACAACCACAAGAGAAGGTAAAACATTTGCGTATACTGGTCTCATTGCTGGTCCCTTTATAGATCACACAATTCGGATGTCGGACTCTCCACGCTTCCGGCCGGTCTAAGCACTCAGGGCATTCGCTGTTTGTGCTGTGTTGTTGTTTTGTGCTGCCAGCGCCACGACATCACCGATCACCAGCAAACACGGACTTTGCAGTTTGTGATTGCGGGCGACCCAATCGATGTCAGACACCGTGCAGTAGCAGGTTCGTTGCTCATCGCGGCTGCCGTTTTCGATGAGTGCGGCGGGTGTTGAAGCCGGCAGACCATGCTGCATCAGGCCACTGCGAATTTTTGCCAGGCTCGCCAGGCCCATGTAGAACACCAGCGTGCGCGATCTGTCCGCTGCCAGGGATTGCCAATGTGTGTGGTCCTTTTCGTCGGCATAATGCGCTGTGGTCAGGCACACACTGGTGGCAATATTGCGTTGTGTCAGGGGGAACCCCGCGGTCGCCGCACAGGCCGAAGCAGCGGTAATGCCCGGCACGACATGAACAGGGATACCTGCCGCTTTCAGACTGAGCATTTCTTCGCCACCGCGGCCAAATACAAATGGGTCGCCGCCCTTGAGCCGGACCACAGACTTGCCCGCACGGGCGTGCAATATCAGCACCGCTTCAATCTGGTGCTGCGGCACCGGATGGTGCCCCGGCCGTTTACCCACATCTATCATCTGCGCATCCGCGCGCGCCTCGGTCAACAGCTCACAGGCAACCAGACGGTCGTAGACCAGTACATCAGCCTGCCTGATCAGGCGCAGACCCTTGACACTTATCAGCTCCGGATCACCCGGGCCGGCACCCACCAGCCAGACCTCGCCTGCCGGCAGTTTGTTCGGGTTTGCCTTGATCAGGGTCAGCATAACGATTCCTCTTCAGCATTCGGATGGCGGTTGGTGTCGGATTTTTTCAGCGCTACTGAGTTCAGCAGTTTGTTAAGCTCCGGAATACAGGACCCACAATTGGTGCCGGCCCGGGTTGCCCGGCCCAGCGCTGACGTGTCATTGCAGCCTTCTTCAATGGCGGTGCGCAGGGTTGTGTCGTAAACCTGATGGCAGGTGCAGATCAACGTGCCTTTGACACGGGCCTGACTGCCCGTTGGCCGGCCCAGCATCAACTCGCGCGACGACAGGCCTGGCTGATGCCAGTTGTCGATCAGCCAGTCCTCGTCAACATCAGGGGATGAGCCGGTCTGCATGGCAAACCAGATCTGTACGGCATTGGCATCCCGGCCAATCAGGCGCAGGGACTCCTCGTGGCTGTCCTCCAGCTCTGTCCAGCGTGAGGCAACGTCCGACCACAAGGTCTTCAATACGACGGTGCCCATCGGCCGGTCACCGGCCAGCACGGTAAAATACAGGCCATCGAGATACCGTGCACTCCAATAGCCCGCCTCCGGCACAGGCACTTGCCGCGAGCTGACCAGAACGGCATGCCATGACACCGGCAGTTTTACCACTGACACCGGCGTCTGCTTGAACGCCGGCTGCCCGGAGATCGGGTCACAGATAGCGGACACCAGTGTGTCGACGCGTGCTGCGGATGCGGAAATATCGTTCCAGTGAATCGACATGAACACACTGCCCGCTGCCTGCCCACGTTGTTCACGCACACGTACCACACACTGGCCGTGACGACTGCTGACCAGTACCGGATCGGTGTTTTGCAGGCCACGCAATTGCATATCCGCCGGATGCATGTCGATAAAGGGTTCAGTGATGTGCTTTTGCAAGCTGCTGCTCAGACCGGTGCGCGTCATGGTATGCCACTGGTCACGAATGCGGCCGGTATTCAGCCACAGGGGGTAGTCGGCATCAGTGGCCTGCTTCAGCGGCGTAGGCTGAACTGGCATGAAACGCGCGCGGCCGGAGGGCGTGAAGAATCGTCCATCACTGAACATTCGCTGTTGCCCGAGAGGCCACTGCGTCGGCGCCAGCGCCTCATACTGGGCGTTGTCCAGCTGCGCCAGCGCGCCGATATCAAAATCGCGCGACCCACCATTGCGAAACGCAGAAAGCGCCGCGTGTTCCCGAAATATATCGGCAGCGCTCTCATACTCGAAAGCATGTGCAAACCCCAGCCGTCGGGCAACCTGACTGATAATCCACCAGTCCGGTTGCGCTGCACCGGGCAACGGCAGAAAGCCACGCTGGCGCGATATGTAACGCTCGGAGTTGGTGACTGTGCCGGACTTCTCGCCCCAGGCTGCGGCAGGCAACAGTACATGTGCCAGACGGGTGGTATCGGTGTCTGTCACGCAGTCCGACACCACAACATGGTCGCAGTTCTTAAGGGCATCGCGCACCAGATTGGCCTCGGGCATCGACACCACCGGGTTGGTGGCCATGATCCAGATAAAGCGAATCCTGCCCTCAGCGACGGCACGAAACATGTCAACGGCTTTTAGTCCAGGTTTTGCTGCCAGGTCCTGCGTCTGCCAGAATTCACTCACCAGTGCGTGATGCGTCGGGTCGTCCAGATCCATATGGGCCGCCAGCTGATTGGCCAGACCGCCGACTTCACGCCCGCCCATGGCATTGGGTTGACCGGTAATTGAAAAGGGACACGCACCGGGTTTGCCAATCCGGCCGGTAACCAGATGACAATAAAGAATCAGACTGGCCTGATTGACACCCTGCGACGACTGATTGATGCCCTGGGAGAACACCGTGACGGTTTTGGCGGTGCGCACGAACCACTGGTAAAAGGTGCGCAGCAGTCCGGTATCAAGACCGCACTGGTCGGCAACGCTGTCGACGGCGTTGTCCCGCTGCCGGCTCTGCATAACCAGCTCGGCAAAATTCTCCGTGTGATCCCTGATAAAAGCGTCATCCACCACAGGCGAAGCAAGTAGGTGCGCCAGCAGACCATCAAACAGAAAGATATCCGATCCCGGTGCAATCTGCAGATGCAGGTCGGCCAGCTCACTGGTTGCTGTCTGCCGCGGATCAATCACCACGATCTTCATCTGCGGCCGGGCCTGTTTGGCGGCAACAATGCGCTGGTATACGACCGGATGGGTCCAGGCCATATTGGAGCCGGTGATAATCAGCAGGTCAGCCAGTTCCAGGTCTTCATAACACCCGGGTACCGTGTCACTGCCCAATACCCGCTTGTGGGCTGCCACCGCTGTCGACATGCACAGGCGACTGTTGGTATCGATATTGGCGGTTCCGATAAAGCCTTTGATCAGTTTGTTGGCAACATAATAGTCTTCAGTCAACAACTGGCCGGACACATAAAAGGCGATCGAATCCGGGCCATATTTTTTGATGGTGTCCTGCAGGCGATGCGCGACCGCACTCAGCGCATGGTCCCAGCTTGCCTGTAGACCATCTACCCGGGGTTGCAGCAGACGCGTTGACAGCCCCAGCGTGTCGCCCAGCGCACTGCCCTTGACGCAAAGCCGACCCGCATTGGCCGGGTGCGCGTCATCGCCCTTGACTGTTATCTCTGGTGAATTGTCAGAAACAGTGACTGAAACACCACAGCCAACTCCACAGTAGGGGCACACGCTATCGACGGTATTCATGACAATGCCAGCCCAGCCGGATTCAACAAGGCCTGCGCAGATGCAGTAACCGGCACGCGGCGTTCGATCAGGCTTTCATAGATACCGCTGTCATCGACATCGCCAAACATCACCGCTGCCTGCAGACATTCGCCTTGCCACCACAACCGCCGGTATTCACCGCGCTCCTTGTCGCGCCACGCCAGAGTGCGTTTTGATGCCGAGGCTCCGGATGCGAGGGATGACAAGTCATCAAGATCGCCGGCGGAAAACACATGAACACCACTGACTTTCAGGCGAGTTGGCAGAGCCTGACGTGTGTAAGGCGCAATATCTGTCAGGCTGGCATTGAGGCCCGATTCCGCATGGCGCTGCAACACGGCTGCCAGCACCTGTGCCTGTTGATAGATGGGCGCCACCAGGCCGAATTGCTCACCCTCAATCTCGCAGCATTCGCCAAGGGCAAAGACACCCGGCGTGCTGCTACGCAGCCAGCCATCAACTGCAATGGCCCGGGAAACGGCCATACCTGACTCGCGAGCCAGGGAAACTTCAGGCGCAATACCGACTGCCATGATAACCAGATCGCAGGGCAACAACTCACCGTCGCCCATTTGCAACGCCGCCACTCGCTGTCCGTCCTGGTTCGCCACAAAACGCTCGCATTGCGCATCACTGATAAAACGGATGCCACGGGCAGCCAGTGTTGACGCGAGAAACTCACCTGCTTCACTGTCCAGCTGGCGATTCATGGGCCAGCCAGCATTGTGAACAACCGAAGTGCTGACACCGCGGCTTTGCAGTGCACAGGCAGCCTCTAGCCCCAACACGCCGCCACCTACCACCACAGCGTTGCGCGCTGGTTGCCTGGCATCATCCATCCGAGCCATGACGTCGTTGGCATCATTCAATGTACGCAGGCTGATAATACCGTCCAGATCCCGGCCGGGCAGCGGCAACCGCGCGGCACGCGATCCGGTGGCCAGCACCAGCATGTCCCAGCTATGACTGCTACCCGATGCGGTGCGTGCCAGTCGTGCCTCGACGTCCAGTTCAAGTACCGGATCACCGGTCAGTACCTTGATCCCCTGGGACCGATACCAGTCCGCTGACTGCAGAGGCAGCAGGGAGGTATCCGATTCCCCGGCCAATAGCGGCGACAACAAAATACGATTGTAGGCCGACTGCGACTCTTCTCCGATCACGGTAATATCAAATTGACCTGGCGCTAGCTGTGCAATTTCCTGTAGCAGACGCCCGGCGGCCATACCAAAACCGACCACCAGCAATCTGGGTTTGGGGCTGGGCATCACACCTCCTCTGACGCAGACACAAATACCCGGCCATCACGGATATCGACCGGATAACTCTGTACCTTGTGTTGATCGTCTTCCAAGCACTCGCCTGTTCTCAGACAGAAGTGCTGTTTGTATACCGGTGATGCCACCACCAGTCGACCGGCTATATCGCCGGTCAGCCCCCGGCTTAGTACATTGGCGTCACTGAACGGGTCGCGGTTATCCAGCGCAAACAGACCGTCGTCGGTTCTGAACACGGCGATCTGCTTGCCCTGGATTCTCACTGCCGCGCCAGTGCCGGGTATCAGATCATCCACAGCACCAATCTCTACCCACTGACTGGTATTTTTCATCACACGGTCTCCAACAGCACGTCAGCTGATTTTTCAAGCTTTTCATCGGCGCGCGCCGGACGCTTTTGCCCACGCTCACGGACATAGATGATCTGCTCATCAGGCTGGTCGTCATTCAGGAATGGCCGGAAACGTTTCAGCGCTTCCGGATCTTCGATGGTGCGCTTCCACTCACATACATAGGTGTCGATAACCGACTGCATCTGCACTTCGAGCTCGTCAGCGATGCCCAGCGAGTCGTTGATAACAACATCCTGCAGATAGGCCAGACCCCCTTCCAGGTTGTCGCGCCATACCGACGTTCGCTGCAGGCGATCGGCAGTCTGAATGTAGAACATCAGGAAGCGGTCGATGTAACGAATCAGGGTCTGGTCATCCAGATCGCTGGCAAACAGTTCCGCGTGGCGTGGACGCATGCCACCATTGCCACATACATAAAGATTCCAGCCCTGCTCAGTGGCAATAATGCCGACATCCTTGCTTTGCGCTTCTGCGCACTCGCGCGTGCAGCCGGAGACCGCCATTTTCAGTTTGTGCGGCGAACGCAGGCCCCGGTAGCGCTCTTCAATGTAGATGGCCATGCTCACCGAATCCTGCACGCCATAACGACACCAACTGGAACCCACACAGGATTTTACCGTGCGCAGGGATTTGCCATAGGCGTGCCCCGATTCAAAGCCGGCATCCACCAGGTCGCGCCAGATCGCCGGCAACTGATCAACCCGTGCCCCAAACAGGTCAATCCGCTGTCCGCCGGTGATCTTGGTGTAGAGGTCGTATTTCTGCGCCACCTGCGCCAGCACCAGCAGTTTGTCCGGAGTAATCTCGCCGCCGGGCACACGTGGCACCACGGAGTAGCTGCCGTCCTTCTGCAGATTGGCCAGAAAGTTGTCATTGGTGTCCTGCAATCCCACATGGCGGGGATCCAGCACATAGTCGTTCCAACAGGAGGCCAGAATCGATGCCACCGCCGGCTTGCAGATTTCGCAGCCCTTGCCGCGACCATATAGTGTCAGCAGCTCGGCAAAGGACCTGATACTGTTCACCCGCACCAGGTGATAGAGCCCCTGCCGGGTGTAGGCAAAGTGTTCACACAGGTCGTTATTGATCTCTATACCCTGGGTCTTGAGTTCTGCGTCCAGCACCTGCTTGACCAGGGTTGCGCAGCCACCGCAAGTAGACGAAGCGCGCGTGTCTTTTTTCAGGGCGCCAATAGTGGTGCACCCGGCGCTGATAGCACCGCAGATATCGCCTTTGCTGACATTGTTGCAGGAACATATCTGCGCCGTGGCCGGCAGTGCATCAACACCCAGCATGGGTTTGTCACCCGAGGCAGGCGCAATCAGACTGATGGGGGATTCCGGCAAATCCAGCGCGTTGAGGGTGTATTGCAACAGTGTGTCGTAGTCGCTGGTATCACCGACCAGCACAGCGCCAAGCAGACGCTTACCGTCCTCACTTAACACCAGCTTTTTATAGACGCCGCTGCTGGCATCCTCAATGGCGCAGACACGGTAGTCGGGCGCCCCGCCCTGCGCCATGCCAATAGAACCAACTTCAACACCCAGCAATTTCAGCTTGGTGCTCATATCGGCACCGGTAAACAGAGCGCCGGTATCGCCGCACAGCTGCGCAGCAAGCTTGCGGGCCATGTCATAACCCGGCGCTACCAGTCCGTAGGTACGATTCTGCCACAGGGCCACTTCGCCAATGGCAAATATGGCCGGATCCGAGGTGCGACACTGGTCATCCACAACCACACCACCACGCTCCCCGACCTCAATACCACAATCACGTGCCAGTTGGTCTCGGGGTCGAATGCCCGCCGAGAACAATACCAGGTCAGTCTCCAGTTCGTCCTCGGCAAACACCAGGCGATGGCGGTGTTTGCTGCCGTCTTCAATTCGTTGCGTGGCCTTGCCGGTATGAACAGTGACGCCCAGCGCTGAGATCTTGCTGCGCAGCATCTCGCCCCCGGTGGCATCCAGTTGCACCGCCATCAGACGTGGTGCGAATTCAACGACGTGGGTATCCAGTCCGAGATCTTTCAGGGCTTTGGCAGCTTCCAGGCCCAGCAAGCCGCCACCAATGACCACGCCGCGCCGACTGCTGGCTGCGGACGCGCGAATGGCCTCAAGATCTTCAATGGTCCGATAGACATGGCAGGCGTCACGGTCACTGCCAGCAATTGGCGGGACAAACGGATAGGAGCCGGTCGCCAGCACCAGCACATCGTACGGGAAACTACTACCTTTGCTGCCGGTAGCAACCCGGGCATCACGATCGATGGACACCACCGCCTCGTCGCACAGAAAACGGATGCCGTGTTGCTCGAAAAATTCGACACTGCCCAGTGCCAGGTCTTCAGCAGTGGCGCCGCTGAACCAGGCACTCAGTTGCACACGGTCGTAGGCCGGCCGACTTTCCTCGCAGAATACGGTGACCTGAAAATCATGCTCCAGATCGACCAGTTCTTCCAGAAAACGTTGGCCTACCATGCCATTGCCAATGACCAGTAACTGACGTTTGCTCATGCATTCACTCCTCCTTCCTGCAGGCATAAAAAAAGCGCCCATCACACGACCTTTGTCGTGTCATGGGCGCCATTGCCCTGAAATCGTTTAGTCATCGTTACGGGTGATAATCGCCTTTGATTTTCCGCGTAGCCAATGACCTGTACCAAGAGCAGAGCAAGAGCTGTGCCATCAATCCGCAAAACCTTACAAATAGAACCCGCACTACCGCAATCGCTGACCTGCAGCGTTATAAAAAAGGCCTGCCGGGCCCATCGCTGGTACCGGGAAAAGCTCGATGCTGTGCGTTATTTTCGGGCATCATGCACTGAAAAAAGGCAGTCTCCGGCGCCGGCACAGACCATTTTTACCAACACCAATCAGCCGACAACCATTAATTTCCCAATGCCCTATAAGGAGGGTCCTGCGCCACCAGATTCATTGACAGCTGACTGGCACAGTTCATGCATCGTCTCAGTAGACCGACCGTATCGGTTCCCAATGATGGGGTACCTGATACGTTTTTTAAGGGCAATGGCGTCCGCACGCAGTCAGCAGGCTTATCTGTTGATGCGAGTGGGCGCTTTTTTTTGCACGCAAATTTTTTGCACGCAACTTTACGAACTAACCAAGAACACCGCAAAGGAGTATCAGTATGTCAGGCACATCAAGGACAATACGGAGTTCCGCCATAACAGTCCTCTTCACCGGTAACCTGCTGGCACTGTCAGCGAGCGCCGTTGCCGGAGTGGGCTGGCCAGAGAAAGAAGACCTGACACTGGGTTTCATCAAACTCACCGACATGGCGCCCCTGGCCATTGCCTACGAGAAGAGATTCTTTGAGGACGAAGGACTGTACGTGACCCTGGAACCACAGGCCAACTGGCGTGTGTTGCTGGATGGTGCGATAGACGGCAGACTTGATGGCGCCCACATGCTCGCCGGTCAGCCCCTGGCGGCCACCATTGGTTATGGCACCAAGGCACATATCGTGACACCCCTGAGCCTCGACCTGAATGGCAACGCCATCACCGTCTCCAATGAAGTATGGTCGATGATGCGCCCGCACATTCCGCAACAGGACGGAAACATTGTCAGGCCGGTCAGCGCTGACGCTTTGAAGCCGGTGATCGACAGTTACCGGACGCAGGGCAAGCCCTTCAACATGGGCATGGTGTTCCCGGTCTCGACCCATAACTACGAATTGCGCTACTGGCTCGCGGCCGGTGGCATCCATCCCGGCTATTACGCACCGGACCGGGGCGACACCTCAGGTATGCTGGAAGCAGACGTCATGATCTCAGTGACGCCGCCACCACAGATGCCCGCCACCCTGGAAGCGGGCACAATCGACGGCTACAGCGTCGGTGAACCCTGGAATCAGCAGGCCATCTACAGGGATATCGGCGTGCCGGTGATTACGGACCATGAAATCTGGCAGTACAACCCGGAGAAAGTGCTGGGCATGACCCAGGCCTTCATCGAGGAGAACCCCAATACGTCTGTGCGCCTGGTCAAGGCATTACTGCGGGCCGGCAAATGGCTGGACGACAATAACAATGCCAATCGTGAGGAAGCAGCCAGGATACTTTCCCGAAGTGACTATGTTGGTGCCGACTACAATGTCATTGCCAACTCAATGACCGGCACATTTGAGTATGAAAAGGGTGAAGTGCTACCGGTACCTGACTTTAATGTTTTCTTCCGAAACCATGCCACCTTCCCTTACTACTCGGACGCGGTGTGGTTCCTGACCCAGATGCGCCGTTGGGGACAGATAGCCGAACCCAAAACTGACGACTGGTACCACAACACTGCGGCCAGCGTTTATCGTCCGGACATCTACCGTTTGGCTGCCGAGGAACTTATTGCAGAGGGCAGGATGACTGCGTCTGACTTCCCTGACTTTGCCAGCGAAGATGGTTATCGCCCGGTGCAGACAGAATTCCTGGACGGTATCCCCTATGACGGTCGACAGCCCAACGCCTATCTGCAGTCGCTCGACATCGGCCTGAAAGACGAGAAACACTAACAGCTTACCCCTGCCCCACAGGCACACGATAACTGGACTTATCACTATGGCAACACTCATACGTAAATTTCGCAGTGCCCTGCCCGGGAACCTCGGTGTCGATCTGAGTGCCGGCGCCGGGCTGACCACTTTGCTGCGCGCCTGGCTATTGTCGCTCGTGGGATTGGTGGTGTTCACGTTGTTTTGGCAAGGCGCCGCTAACAACATTGACACCTCACTGGGCAAATTCCCCGGACCACAACAGGTCATAGAGCAGGCGGGTAACCTGTACGCGGAATACCAGCGCGAACAGCAGAACGAGCGGGATTTTTTTGTGCGACAGGAAGTGCGCAATGCCGAACGGTTGGCCAACGATCCGGACGCAGATGTCACCCTCCGCCCCTACACAGGACGGCCAACTTTTATCGACCAGATCGGCACCAGTCTGATGACCGTCGCCTTCGGCTTTGTCATCGCCATGGCGATTGCCATTCCGCTGGGTATCTTCTGTGGCCTGAGCCAGGCCGTATACAGTGCGGTCAATCCTATCGTACAGATATTCAAACCGGTATCGCCGCTGGCCTGGCTGCCACTGGTAACCATGGTTGTCAGCGCCCTGTATGTGTCGGAAAGCGCCCTGTTCAGCAAGGCATTTGTCACCTCCGGTGTCACGGTGGCACTGTGCTGTCTTTGGCCTACAGTCATCAACACCACAGTTGGTGTCGCCAGCGTCGACAAGGATCTGATCAATGTCAGTCGTGTGATACGTCTGCCGCCACTGCAACACGTCAGCAAGATCGTGCTGCCGTCAGCCATCCCCATGATCTTCACCGGCATGCGCCTGTCATTGGCAACCGGCTGGATGGTACTGATAGCCGCCGAGATGCTGGCGCAGAGCCCTGGGCTTGGCAAGTTCATCTGGGACGAATTCCAGAATGGGAGTTCAGATTCAATGGGCCGCATCATGGTGGCGGTTCTGGTCATCGGCCTCATTGGTTTTATACTCGACAAACTCATGCTGATGGTTCAACGTCATGTCAGCTGGGACAAATCAGTCATCCTGCGTTGACCCCCAGCGCGGACAAGGAGAATCAAGCATGCAAAACTATCTGGAACTGAGCAACGTTGGCATTGAATTCAATACCAATAATGTTCCGTTCAAAGCACTGGACCAGGTCAACCTGAAAGTCTCCAAAGGTGAATACATCTCACTGATCGGTCATTCCGGTTGCGGCAAATCTACCATCCTCAATATCGTCGCGGGACTTTATCAGGCGACTGAAGGCGGCGTCATTCTGGAGGGGCGCCAGGTCGATTCGCCCAGCCCGGACCGGGCAGTGGTTTTCCAGAATCACGCATTGCTGCCGTGGCTGACTGTCTACGAGAACGTGGCACTGGCAGTAAAGCAGGTATTCAAAGGTAAAAAAAACCGCGCGGAAATGCATGACTGGATTACCCACAACCTGGAGCTTGTGCACATGACAGACGCCCGGGATAAACGCCCTCATGAGATTTCCGGCGGCATGAAACAGCGCGTTGGCATTGCCCGCGGACTGGCCATGGAGCCCAAGGTATTGCTGATGGATGAGCCCTTCGGGGCACTGGATGCGCTGACGCGCGCGCACCTCCAGGAAGAAGTCATGCGCATTCACGCGACACTGAACAACACTGTCATCATGATAACCCACGATGTGGATGAGGCCGTGCTGCTGTCAGACAAGATTGTGATGATGACGGTCGGCCCCAGAGCCACTGTCGGCGAAGTCCTGCACGTGCAGTTGCCACGACCACGTGACCGGCTGGCGCTGGCCGATGATGTGAACTACAACCGCTACCGACAGGCCGTGCTGCGCTTCCTGTACGACGGCCACCAGACCACTCACTGACCCTGCCAGACCGCTGCCATGTCAATTACCGAGCGGGCGACGTCAATCAGTCGCCGGCTCTGGTTCATGGCCATGTTCCTGAGCAGTTTGTGCGCCTCTTCCTCACTCATCCGCCGATGTTTCATCAGCAACACCTTGGCGCGCTCGATCAGTTTTCGCTCCTCCAGTGCCGCGCGCGCCTCGGCAAGCTCATTGTTTATCTGTTGTAATCGCTGCGACTGATACTGCAGCAGATCCATCAGCGACTTGCTGGCCACCGGTGTATCGACTCCGTCATTCAGCAGCGGCTGCGCCCGCACCAGAACAAATGGCTCTGAATTGAATCCACTAGGAGTTCCGAGCTTGCCCAGCGCCTGCTGGTTCTGCTGCAGACAGGCGCGCGCCTGTGTAAGCCGGCCATCACACAACTGGGACAGAAAATGTTCCAGCGAATTCTCCACATCCTTCAGGACATCCATACGTGCTGTCATCAAGGCAAACCAGCGATCCGCCAAATCCGGATCGCGGACGCTGTCAGTCGCCAGGGCCAGACGACGCAGCCGCTCGACCTCCAGTAACTCTGGTGCATGTCGCAGTGTTTTCCAGCGGGCCGCCGAGTGCTCATCAGCAAACTGCAAAAAAATCTCGAAACATCGCTCCTGTGCCTCTATCAGGTGAGTCATCAGGCTGCGGCGTTCGTCGTCGAAACGCTGACTGGCGAACCCGGCCGAGCCTGCGGCCCTCTCCTGCCCGGCCAGCTCCTTGCCTTGCATCAGATTGAACATGGCCACCAGTGCCCGCGCAATTTCCGGGTCAGCTGCAATATCTGCGGTCTCAAAGACAATCATCAACAGTGACTGAATCACTGCACTGTAAGTCTGTGTGACCAGTCCGGTATCCAGCTGCTGTGCGGTCACTTTGCCTCGCAATACACCCAGGTCTTCCAGGGCATGGACGGCGAACGCCAGCCCGTTAAACATGCGAGTGCCGTCAGCCAGCTGGTGCAAATGCGCATCGGCTGCACCAAGGGAGCTGCGGAAAACCTGGAGTTCGGCGTCAGTCTGTTCACGAATTCGCGTGAGTTCCTGGATAAAACGACTGCCGCTGGACCCCAGATACAGGTTTGATGCCCCGCGCTCACGTTGCAGCACGTGCACCAAATTGCTGCACGCAACCACCAGTTCGCACAATGACAGCAACGACTGGAGGTTGCGGATTTCACATTGCCTGGAGGCGGTCAGGTAATCGGCTGCTGTTCTGACGCCGCTATCCCTGGCAGTTTTTCCCATGGTGGTCGATCTCGCCTATGGTTGTTACAGGTATCAATACACTGAACAGATATAAGCAAGATGCGAGCCACTCGCCCCCGTCAAGGCGCCGGCGTATACGCGTCCTCGATATCGGCTTTCACTTCCAGGGTCTCACCGATGTCCAGGTAAACATTGTTTTCTTCTGTATAAGGCGGCCAGTCGACCAGGCCTTCGACGCTGGGATCACCGGTTTTGGCAAATTGCGCCCACAGCGTTGACGCTTGATCTGCCACCGTCATGTCCACATCATCGGTCACCGGTTCCTGCGAGACACACCCGCCGCCACCAGACAAAAACAGCATGGTCGGCGAGTCCACACCGGTGGGCACGGATCCGAATACATAAGGCAACTCCAGGCCATGGAATGCTACGCAACCTTCATCGCGCCAGGTCCTGGGCAACTGCGAAAAACTGTAAACGTAGGTTGGTGATGAAGCCGTGGCACTATGCAGATTGGCCATTAACGGCACTGCGCTCTGCAGCATTGACTCGCCGGCATTGGCGCCAACAATCAGGGGCACATCATGCTGACGGCCATCACGGAACAGATTGTGTACCGTATCGGGAATAACCTGCCCGTCCACCACCACGTTTGCCCTGAAGCCGACTTCATCGCTGGACGCCGCCTCGATGATCTCTTCCCAGCTCAAGGCGCGCATCGCAGCCAGCACATCCTCTTCATCAGCTACACCCAGCGCCTCGGCCAACTGCCCGCCGGTGGCCTCTGCATCGCTCATCGAGGTGACCCGCTGCTCTGACACCAGTGCCGACCCGCTTTGCACGATCGCCTTGTGGAACAGCCCTTCAGCCAGCGGTGTTGCCATCTGCGAGATGGTTTTGGTGCCGCCACCCGATTCACCAAATATGGTGACATTGTCTGGGTCGCCGCCAAACGCCTCGATATTGCCCTGCACCCAGGCCAGCGATGCCATGAGGTCCAGCGTACCGTAATTGCCCGAGCCGCCCTCTGCAGATTCCGCCGTCAATGCCGGATGCGCCAGATAGCCGATAGGCCCCAGCCGGCTGTTGACGGTCACCAGCACCACGCCTTTGCTGGCCAGCATCGGATGATTGTAGGTCGTGGAATTCCCCGTTCCGGTGGTCAGACCGCCACCATGGAAGAACACCATGACAGGCAGCTGGTCATTGCTCGTCTCTGCCGCAGTCACAACATTGAGGTACAGGCAGTCCTCGCTGATGTCACTGCCTTCGCCCATACTGCTGCTACCTTGCGGGCAGCGATCGGCCCACTCAATGGCATCACGAACACCGGTCCAGGGCTCCGCAGGCTGGGGTGGCCGCCAGCGCAGATCGCCGACCGGTGCCGCAGCATAAGGAACGCCCCGGAAAATGCGGGCTGAGACGCCGACTTCCTCATCGGTAATGGTCTCTCCGCGGACCATGCCCAGACGGGTCTGCACAGTATCGGTAATGTGGGTTAGGTCAGTTGAATTCGGATCGGGAGCGCCTCTGTCGACGGTCATCCCTGCTGGCTCCGGAGCGGGTCGCTCATCAGGTATCATATCTTCATTGCAGGCGCTCAGCAGGACTGTTGCTGCCAGGGCTGCGAGTATCGGACGGTTCCATGTATCCATAATATTCACCTGTTGGCAATTTTGATTGTTGATAAAAGACATTGTTCAAGTTTAAGTATGCCATAACAACACGGTCTGGCTAAAGACGGCCACCTATTCAGCGCGCCCGGGCCAGCAGCCGCGCCAGCGCCACGGAGCGGCCATCCGGATCGCTGGTCAGGCCTTCAGAGTAATCGATAACATCCATCGCTGCAGCGGCTCTCTCCAGATCACCCGGGGCCGCGCGGAAACGGTCACTGCCAGGCCCCGCCACCGGTGCATCGGTGCGCAGATGCACTTCCGCCAACAGATAGCCACCTTTGACCAGATGTTGTGAGGCGGCCTGCAACAGGGCGATATCAAGATACCGGAACATGATGACCAGACCGTATTGTCCAAGCTGCTCTGGCAGGCCTGTGTCCAGATCATGTTCGTACCAGCGCAGACCATCGAGCTGTTGCTCCATGGCTGCATTTTTGCCACGCTGCAATGCCTCGGCAGCAATGTCCACCGCATCCACCTGATAACCCTCTGCAGCCAGATAGAGCGCGTTACGGCCCGCACCACAGGCCAGATCCAGCGCCCGACGACAGGGCGGTCTCAGTGCTGGCAACTGTTGCCGCAAATAGTCGGACGGGTGACATCGTGACGTGTAGGCACCCTCCCGATATTTCTGCTGCCATTTTTCGCGATCTTCGTGACTCAAATTGAACTCCTCCACCGGGGTTTTACTGCGGCACACTTGCTGGCGGCAGCAAACCCTTTCAAGGTATCATCCCGTTAATCCTTTTTACAGCGAACATGCGCCAGCCGCAGGAGGCTTCATGCCCTATACTCTCACTATCAACGGACAACAGCACGAACTGGACGTGGACGGAGACATGCCGCTGCTCTGGGCCGTACGCGACCACCTGCACTTCACCGGCACCAAGTTTGGTTGCGGCATGGCACAGTGCGGAGCCTGCACGCTGCACATTGATGGCGTAGCCACGCGCAGCTGTGTGCTTCCTGTGGCAGATGCGGTCGGCAAAGCCATCACGACCATCGAAGGTCTGGCAACGCCTGCAGCCAAGGCCGTGCAAAGCGCCTGGGTTGAGCTGCAGGTACCCCAGTGTGGCTACTGCCAGTCGGGTCAGGTGATGTCAGCTGCCGCGCTGCTGGAACAGAACAATGCACCAACCGACGCGGACATCGACGCCGCGATGTCCGGCAATATTTGCCGTTGTGGCACCTATCCCCGAATCAAGGCCGGCATCAAAATGGCTGCCAGCCAGGTCCGCAACGCCGGAGGAGCCGCCTGATGAATACCAATCGATTTTCTGTCAACAAGCAACAGTCTGACATAGACACAGGGCGCAGAAGCTTTCTCAAAGTCACTGCCGCAGGCACTGCGGGGCTTACGCTGGGCATCAGCCTCAGCACAAGTGCGCAGGCACAGGCCGCAGCAACATCGGTCGCCGACACAGCACTGGAATACAACGCTTTCGTCAGCATCACCCCGGAAAACGTGGTGCGCATCTATATCAAGCACCTGGAAATGGGCCAGGGCGTGTACACCGGACTGGCGACCTGTGTAGCCGAAGAGCTGGACGCCGACTGGCAACAGGTTGTTTGCGAACACGCACCCGTTGATACCGCCAAATACGCCAACCTGCTGATGGGACAACAGGGTACCGGCGGCAGCACTGCCATGGCCAACAGCTTCATGCAGCTTCGCCGTGCCGGCGCTGCCGCCAAAGCCATGCTGGTGAACGCTGCGGCGCAACGCTGGCAGGTACCGGCTGATGAAATCAGTGTCCATGAGGGTGTTGTGTCACACGGCGCCCACCGCGCCACCTTCGGCGAACTGGCCGTGGATGCTGCCCGACAGACACCGCCTGCCGCCGACACACTGGTTTTGAAGACACCCGACCAGTTCCGCCTGATCGGTAGCGAAACCACCCTGCGCAAAGACACCGGCAAACAGGATGGCACTGCCATTTACACACAGGACGTGCAACTGCCCGGCATGCTCACCGCTGTGGTAGCACATGCGCCCCGCTTTGGCGCCCGGGTCAGGTCCTTTGACGCATCAGCGGCGCTGGCTCGCAAAGGCGTCCGCCAGGTATTCGAAATCGACACTGGCATCGCGGTTGTCGCTGACGACTACTGGTCAGCCACCAAAGGCAGGGAGCTGCTGCAAATTGAATGGGATGACTCCAGTGCCGAAACCCGCAGCAGCGCAACCTTGCTGGAACAATACCGCAGCCTGGTGGAAACCGAAGGTGCAGTTGCCGAACAGCATGGCAATGCCGTGGGCACTCTGGCTGATGCCAGCGACAAGCTGGAACTGGTATTCGAATTCCCCTACCTGGCGCATGCGCAGATGGAGCCGGTCAACTGTGTCGCCCAGGTCAGCGGCCACAGCGCCGAACTGTGGTATGGCTGTCAGAGTGCGACCGGCGACCAGAGTGCAGTGGCACAACTGTTGGGTATACGCCCGCAGGATGTGAGAATCAATACGGTGTTTGCCGGCGGTGGTTTTGGTCGGCGCGCCAACCCCAAGGCTGACTATGTGCTGGAGACGGTACGCATCGCCCGGCAACTGCCGGACACACCCGTGAAGCTGGTATGGTCGCGCGAAGACGATATGCAGGGTGGCTTCTATCGGCCAGCCTACGCCCACAAACTCAGTGCTGCACTGAACGACCAGGGCAGGCCCAGCGCCTTCCAGGCGCGCATCGCCGGACAATCCATCATGGCTGGCACGTCCATGGCAGCCATGATGGTCAACAATGGCATTGACAACACCTCGGTCGAAGGCCTGACCGAATTCAGCTACGACGTGCCAGAGCGTCAGGTCGAACTCCATACAACAGATGTGGGTATTCCGGTACAGTGGTGGCGATCGGTGGGCAATACTCACACCGCGTTCAGCAAGGAGGTATTCATCGATGCACTGGCCCGCAAAGCCGGCGTGGACCCGGTTGAATACCGGCTGTCCCTGCTCACCAGCAATCCACGAGAAACTGCTGTGCTAAAACTGGCGGCAGAAAAGGCCGGCTGGGGCACCCGTGAACTGCCGGCTGGCTGGGGACGTGGTGTAGCTGTGCATACCTCGTTCGGATCGACCGTTGCGGAAATTGCCGAAGTTTCGGTAGAGGGCAATAAGTTCAAAGTGGAACGTGTCGTGGCGGCGATTGACTGCGGCATTGCAGTCAATCCAGACGTTGTTCGAGCCCAGGTTGAAGGCGCTATCGCTTACGGGCTGTCTGCGGCGTTGCAGGATGAGCTGACGCTGACCGATGGTGTGGTCGATCAGAGCAATTTCCACAACTATCAGGTACTGCGCATGAACGCGATGCCGGTGGTGGAAACGCATATTTTGCCATCAACCAACGCTCCCAGTGGTGTCGGCGAACCCGGCACACCACCGATTGCACCGGCGGTGGCCAATGCGTTGGCTGATGCTACCAGGCAACGGTTGACCCGGCTACCGCTCCGGCTGGCGTAAGGCGTGGCCGTGAAGGTATTGCACACTTCCGACTGGCATCTGGGGCGCAGTCTCTACGGCCAGCGCCGCTACGCCGAGTTTGATGCGTTTCTGGCATGGATGCTGAACGCCCTGCGTGAGCAACGCACAGATGTATTGCTCATCGCCGGCGATATCTTCGACACCACCGCGCCCAGCAATCACGCCATGCAACAGTACTACCGGTTTCTGCGACAGGCGGCGGACACCGGTTGCCAACATGTGGTGATCATCGGCGGCAACCACGACTCACCGACGTTCCTGAATGCGCCGCGAGACATTCTGAAAATGCTGAATGTGCATGTAGTCGGCGCCAAAACAGACGACCCGGCTGAAGAAGTATTGCGGCTTGACGACACCGATGGCCGACCCCTGGCCCTGGTATGCGCGATCCCCTACCTGCGCGACCGTGACATTCGCACTGCAGAAGCCGGTGAAACCATTGATGACAAAGAGCAGAAACTTCTCGATGGTATAAAAGCCCATTACCAGGCAGTGACTGATGCCGGAGAGCTGCTGCGCGGTGAGCTGGAAAAGCACTATAAAGCTGACATTCCGCTGATCGGCATGGGTCACTTGTGGGCGGCTGGGGCGCGCACCGTGGAAGGCGATGGTGTGCGTGATTTGTATGTCGGATCGCTGGCCCATGTGGGCACCGATATTTTCCCCGTGACACTCGACTACGTGGCGCTGGGCCACCTGCATGTCCCGCAAGCGGTGGGCGGACAGAACCATGTTCGTTACAGCGGCTCCCCTCTGCCCATGGGATTTGGTGAAGCGAAGCAGCAGAAGTCCGTATGCACGGTCATCTTCGAGGGGCGCCAGGCTGACATCCAGCAGCTCGACATTCCCTGCTTTCAGCGGCTACGTCAGCTCAGTGGTGGTCTGGCCAGTCTGCAGGCAGAATTGCAGTCTCTGCTGGCCGATGGCGAATCGACCTGGGTAGAGATCATCTATACCGGCACGGACATCGTACCGGATTTGCGTGAGCAACTGCTGGAAGCGTTGACGGATGATGTCGGGAATCTGATCACCCTGCTTCAGGTGAAGAACCAGCGTAAAGATTTGCACACCCTGCATGCAGAGGAGAGCGAACAAACGCTGGATGATCTGAGTCCACAGGAGGTTTTTCAGCGCTGTCTGGATGCCCATGAGGTGCCCGACGAACAGCGCCCCGAACTGCTGCACCTGTATCAGGATATTCTGAAGCAGGTGCAGGAAATGGATACCAATGCGCAGTGACCCGCATCACAACGCCGGATAACTCTCCAGCATCTGCGTGAAAGCATCGCGTATTTCAGGTCGGGCACCCTGCTCATGCATGTACTCACCCGGCAACACCGTATGAATGCGATTTATGCGTCCAGCCCAAACTTCACGACCAGTGTCCGTTTCGCGCATTTCCACAACAATATTGGCGATGTAGCGCAGCATCTGTTCCTCCTCAATGCGGCGCTCAAACGGATCTATCTCTTCCTGTTCAGGGTTGAGATTCACGTGCCGATAGGACAGCGTCACGACCAGATCATTCAGCCGGTCATTGCGCACGAGGCCCTTGTCCTGCAAGGCTGCATCAAATTCAGCAACCATGTAGTCACTGAGAAATCCGGGCATGTCCTGCAATTCAATTCCGTAGGCACGATAGGCCTGGTAGTTACCCGGACAACATAGGGTCACGGTATGGCCGACCTGTGGACCACCTGACGCGCAGGCGGCCAGCAGCGTGCTGGCGACCAGCACAAGAAGGGTGTAGCGAACAGACTGGCGCATATAGCGACTCCTTGAAAAGTGTGCAATCAGAACAGCCGAAGGATACCGTGCGCAACAGCACATGAACTTGAGCCGGATCAACGGATGCGCCTTTAGTGGTCGGCCTCCTGCCGTTCATAGTATTCCTGCCAGCGCCGACCCGCCAGGGCCCCGACAATGGAATAATTGCCCTCATGACAGGCATACTCATAAATATGACTGCCAGGTGGCAGACGGCGCATCGGTACTTCGGCAGTCCACGGACGACCGAAGACCCTGTCATCGTGCATGGTTACCTGATAGATGATCTGACCAGCGGCATCAAATCGAAATCGTTCGGTGGTAGTGAGGTTGCCGGTCGATCCGCGGAATGATTGCTGAGGATGGATATTGCGGGTGCTCACGACCAGGGTATCACCTTCCCAATGACCCACGGAATCTCCCATCCAGCGATAAATGGCCGCCGGTTGATGCTTATCATCAATACGGACAATCCGCACATCATTGACCATCTCTGCCATGATCATCAGGTAGTCGGGGGTTTGTACAATCCGATAGTTGCTGTTGTAGGACATCGGCAACATGGGCGGACCCGCAGTGGACAACACTGACAACAGACAGCGTTCACCGGTGGGCCGCAACTCGGGGCCGTCGTAAACATCGACGCCTGGCCGCATCAATTGCAGCGAGACCCAGTCCTGGCCACGTCCATTCTCGGCATAGGGAATTTTGCCATCGGCCGGATCAATCACCAGCGACGTCCGGTATTCACCGTCCACCTGTGCCACGTACCCACTCGCAAAAAACCAGTCTGCCTCCAGTCGGATAGGCGCCCCTTTTGGCGGAGGACCGCGGTCGGGATCCAACCTGTCGTCCCCGGTAAGATCAGTAAGACCGGCAGCTGAGGCGGGGCGCCAGGCAGCTGCCTCCTCTGCCGTCATGGTCTGGCGATCAGCAAACTGCGCCGGCCGCTCGACCGGGGTTTCTGTCTCATTGGTCCATATTCCCTGAAAATCCGGGCGACCATCAGCAGTGCGCGGAATCTCGGCATACGCCAGGCTGCAACTGGCCAGGCTGCCACTGACAACGAGCGCTGCCTTGAGCAGGAACGAGGTATATGATTCTGGGCTACGCATGCATGACTCCTCCGGCCTGACTGGCTAATCGAGTCCGATTTTAGCCAGATTGCTTCCCCACAGGTTTGTCAATCTGTCACAAAATGCCGTAAAGCTCACCTGCCATTGACATATATCAAATCGGAACGGCCAACGAGTATCCTTGGCCTGGGTGCCACGATAAACAATCTTTGCCGCCATACCGTTCGTCCCACATGGTCTCAATCCTGTATAGTCTCTCCTGGCCGGAAACTTAGCTGACACCGGTCAAGAAACAATTGCATGGGGCACAACTGACAATGCGGATCCTGGCTGTCCGGTTCAAGAACCTGAATTCACTGGCAGGCGAATGGGAAGTGGACTTCACCGACCCGGCCTATACCAGCGATGGCATTTTTGCCATTACCGGCCCCACCGGCGCTGGCAAAACCACCTTGCTTGATGCCATGTGTCTGGCTCTGTACCGGCAGACGCCGCGGCTGGGTGATATCACGGTGAGCAGCAATGAAATCATGACCCGACAGGCCGGCGAGTGTTTTGCCGAGGTCACCTTCAGCACCCAGAACGGCACCTACCGCGCGCACTGGTCACAACACCGGGCGCGTAAACGGCCAGATGGCAAATTGCAGGCCGCCAGACATGAAATTGCTGATGCTGACAGTGGCAAAATCATAGACAATAAATTTGGCAGCGTCGACAAACGCATCATTGAAATCACGGGCATGGATTTCAGTCGTTTTACCCAGTCCATGCTGTTGGCACAGGGTGGTTTCGCGGCCTTTCTGCGGGCCAGCGCCGATGATCGCGCACCGATTCTGGAAAAAATTACCGGCACTGCCATTTACAGTGCGATTTCCGTCAGCGTACATGAGCGCCGCGGGCTGGAAGATCAGGCATTGAACATGTTGCAGGCCGAACAGGAAGGCATGCGCCTGTTAACACCGGACGTGGAAGCCGAACTGCGCACCGACGAGTCCACACTGAAAGCACAGCTGGGTGTCGACATTGACAAGGCTGGCGCGTTGCGCGAGCAACACCAGTGGCAACAGCGTTGTCGGCAGCTGGAGCAACAGCAGAACACACTGGCACAGGATCTGACATCCTGGCAACAACAGGACGATGCTTTCGGCGACCAACGCGATAGACTGGCAGAAGCCTCACGCGCTCTTGAACTCAGCGCAATTTATGCAACGTTGAGCAATCTGCGCAAGGAGCAACGGCAGGAACAACAAACGTTACTGAAAAGTCAGGCGAAGCTGCCGGAACTGGCGGAACAGCTTAAAGGACAACAGCGCCAGATCGACCTGTTCAACAGGAATCTGGCGGAAGCGGAACAGCAATTTGATGCCGCTCGCCCGATACTGAAGAAAGTTCATGTGCTGGACAGCCGCCTCGCCGACAGCCGGCATCACCTGCAGGCACAGCAGGACTTGCTCGAGCAGAAGTCTGGCGCCCTGCGTCAGTACAAGGGCAACATCAATCTGAGTGAGTTTGCCGACGGCCGGCAGGCTGAACAACATTACCAGCAGGCACGGAATGCCACCGTGCAAGCGCAGCAAGATCTGGACAATATCACCCAGGGCAGCAGCCCGGCACAATGGCGTGAACAGCGCGATGCGCTGTCCGAGCAGATCACCCGCATCGAAACCCTGCAACAGCGCCTGAACGAGCGTACACAACAGCAACAACGGCAGGCGCAGCTGGCAGCGGACATTCGTCGCACCAAAGCCGACCTGGAAACCAGCTCCGAAAAGCTGGCGCAGGCCGAAGAATTGCTGACAGCTCACAAGACCACGCTCAAATCCCTGCAGGACCAGCGTGTTCTGCAACAACGTATTATTGACCTGGAAACCCTGCGTACCGAACTGGAAGCCGGTGAACCCTGTCCGTTGTGTGGGGCCACCGATCATCCGTTTACCGAACATTCGCCTGAGTTGAACATCAACAGTTTGTCGCAACAGATCAGCTCACAGGAGAAGCAGGTACATTCCAGTGAGCAACAACGCACCAGCACACAGACAGCTCAGGTTCAGCACAGTACAACCATTAAAAATCTTGACGCGCAAAGCCAGCAGCTTGACCAAAGTCTTCAGACCCTGACGCAGGAAATTCAGGCTTTGTGTCTGGCACTTGATGTCGACGACAACGCCGACGCGGTTGCCGGACGTCATCAGGTTCTGCACCGGCGCAAACTGGAAATTACCCGCACACTGCAGAGTATCGATGAGCTGGAGACCGCGCTGAAATCCTGCGAGCGTGACCAGAACCGGGCAAAACTGATCAGCGAGACCGTTGCTGTCCGCGACGAGGTACAGACGCTACAGCAAAAACAGGACAGCTTGCAGGCTGAACGCTACACCCTGCTGCAGGACAGGAATGCGGACGAAGAAGAGGCGCGCTTGCGCGCGCTGACCTCGCGCGCACAACAGGCAGTCACCTCTGCTCAACAGCAATTGCAGCACTCCACAAATGCTTATCAGCAGCTGCAGCAACAGATTCAGCTACATGAAAACAGTCTCAAGGTACGCGCCGGGAAACTGAAACAGGCTGAGCAGGTTTTTGCTGAGCAACTGGCGCAACAGCAATTTCCTGACGAGCAGACGTTTGTCAGCGCGCAGCTGCCTGAGCCCGAACGCAGGTCACTGGAAGCCAGATCGCAGACCTTGCTGCAGCAGGGCATTGAGCTGCGCAGCGCGCTGTCGCGAACCCGGCGGGAGCTGAACGAGGAATTGGCACGGTCACTGACTGACGATTCCCCGGAGACTCTGGAACAACGGTGGCGTGATCAGGAAACCGTGGTCAGCGCCTTGCGTGAAAAACTGGGCGCCGTTCGACAGCGCCTGAAAGATAACGATGACGCGCGTACGCAACAGCAGGCACTGGCGGAAAAAATCGACCAGCAGAAAACCGAAGCGGAACGCTGGCGGCGATTACACGTACTGATCGGCGCCAGTGACGGCAAGAAGTTCCGCAACTTTGCCCAGGGACTCACCTTTGAACTGATGATTCAGCATGCCAATGTGCAGCTGCAAAAAATGACTGATCGTTACCTGCTACAGCGCGACCACCAGCAGCCGCTGGACCTCAATGTCGTTGACAATTACCAGGCTGGCGAAGTGCGGTCCACCAAAAACCTGTCAGGGGGTGAGAGTTTTATCGTGTCCCTGGCACTGGCCTTGGGCCTTTCACGCATGGCCAGTCGCAATGTCCGTGTGGACTCGCTGTTTCTGGATGAAGGCTTTGGCACACTGGATGAAGATGCGCTGGACACCGCGCTGGAGACTCTCAGCAGCCTGCAACAGGAGGGCAAGCTGATCGGCGTGATATCGCACGTCGCAGCGTTGAAGGAGCGTATCGCCACACAGATTAATGTGTCACCCCTGGCCGGTGGACGCAGCACACTCAGCGGTCCCGGCTGCCGCGCGCTGACAGACGGGACGTCACTGTAGCAGCGGATACATGGACCCCAGCAGCAGCACCGCCATACTGATATTGAAAATCCGGGCGCGACGGGCATTCTGCAGGAACTGCCGCAACGAGGCACCAAACAGGTTCCAGGTGCTGATGCACGGAATGCCGACAATCGCAAACAGCAACGCAATGACCGCCAGGCTGCTGAGCATGGTCGCCGGTTGTGTGTAGGTGGCAATGGCAGTAATCATCATCAGCCAGGCTTTGGGGTTCACCCACTGGAACAGCGCTGCCTGCCAGAACGTCAGCGGTCTGGCCACCTTCACCTCACCGGATGCCGGCAGCACCTTGGTCGGCCTCACCAGGGTCCAGGCCAGATAGATCAGCGCCAACCCGCACAGACTCTTCAACACTGAATCCAGCAAAGGATAACGAATCAGCAGTTGCCCTATGCCCAGTGCTACCGCCAACAGCAGGACCTGACAACCTACGGTAATACCGAAAATATGGGGTAGCGATCGACGAAAACCGAAGTTGGCCCCTGACGCCAGCAACATCATGTTGTTGGGTCCAGGTGTTCCGGTCATCACCACCACAAATCCGACCAGGGCCAGTAACTGTTCCAGCGGCATCTTGATTTCTCCTTGTGCACCGGCGCGGCCTGCGTCGGCAATGCTGTTTATATCAGGGCGTCAGTATGCCTGGACACTTCGGGGCAATACAGATATAAATATCATGTTTTGAACCGGTACAGATTAAACCTCAGGCCATCTGTATCGCCCTGATCCCGCACCTCTGTATCGACTTTGACGCGAGCGATCTTGATAAACTGCGCCACTGTCCGCACCGCTTGACGCCACGGAGGCAGAACCATGCTGTATCAACAATTGGCCGATCGACTGCAATCCCTGATTCAGGATGACGTCTTTGAAGTAGGTACGCGACTGCCCGGCGTGCGTCAGCTCAGCCAGCAGCATGAGGTCAGCGTCTCCACCGCCGTCAGCGCCTGTCGCGAGCTGGAGCAGCGCGGACTGATCGAAGCACGACCTCGGTCCGGTTACTTTGTCCGCCAGCCCCCGGCATTGCGCGAACCGCCACGATCAGTCAAAGGCAGCCAGAAACCCAGACTGGTCACTGGCCAGGACAGAGTGCTGAGACTGGTGCAGGCTGTCAATGACCCCGATGTGGTCAATCTGGGTGCCGCCGTACCGTCAGCTGATTTTTTACCCGTGGCAATCATGGAACGCTCTTTCCACCATGTGCTCCGCACGCAGCGCCGTCGCTGCATGGGTTACGAATTCCCGCCCGGCGCGCCGGAGTTGCGACATCAGGTCGCCCGGCGCATGGCCGGATACCAGTGCCCAGTGGCGCCGGACGACGTACTGATCACCAATAGTTGCCAGGAAGCCATGGCAATAGCCTTGAAGCTGCTGACCCAGCCCGGCGACACTGTGGCGCTTGAGTCACCAACGTACTACGGACTGTTGCAAGTGGTCGAGTCGCTGGGCCTGAAGGCGCTGGAGATACCGACCGATCCGGTACACGGCATCTCTCTGGACGCGCTGGATCTGGCATTGGAGCGCTGGAATGTCGCTGCCTGCGTACTGGTAACCAACTTCTCCAACCCGTTGGGTGTGTGCATGACCGATGAGCGCAAGCAGGCCTTGCTGCGTTGCCTGAGCAAACACCGCGTGCCACTGGTTGAAGACGACATTTATGGTGATCTGCCCTTTAACGGACGACGCCCCGCGCCCGTCAAACGCTGGGATACAGAAGGCCTGGTGTACTATTGCTCGTCCAGTTCCAAGACCCTCTCTGCAGGCATGCGGGTGGGCTGGCTGATTCCCGGCACCAGGCCGGGTCGGTCGCAGGACGCGCCCGATACAACGGTGGAAAAGGCGCGGTACCTGCAATTTATCAATACCGTATCCGTGGGCACGCCCTCACAGCTGGCGCTGGCGCATTTTCTGCAACATGGACACTATGAACGCTGGCTGCGGCAGGCTGCCAATGACTACGCCCGTGCAGTGGCGCGCATGACCGACCGCATCACGCAGCTGTTCCCGGCAGAGTCGCGGGTCAGCCGGCCCGCGGGCGGATTTGTATTGTGGGTAGAACTTCCGGACAGTACCGACACGCTTGAATTGATGGAGCAGGCACTGGATGTCGGTGTCAGTTTCGCGCCCGGGGCAATGTTCTCAGCCTCCGGGAAGTTCTCCAATTGCTTGCGACTGAATTGCGCTGTGCGCTGGGACGGCAAGCTGGAGAGGGCCCTGGCCGCCCTCTCCCGCCTGCTGTAATGATGTCGACGACTTATGTCCCCAGGCGATACCGCAGTTTGACAACCAGCTGACTTGCCAGCGGATCATTCCAGGCGTTGTCGAACTGCTCATTGAAGTTGATCAGGTTGTCACGCTTGTTGCCGTTGCGGTTATAGACGATAAACAGGTCCGACAGGGGAGCCAGTTCAAGACGGTAACGCAGCTGAAAATTCATCTGCGAAATCGAGAAATCGCCTGGCGTGCCTGAGTGCTGATCAACCTCGACCAGATCCCGATTGCGGGTCGGTGCATCTGCGGGCAGGTTGAAATAGCGGTCACCGGCGGCTTTGATGCCTACCCATTGCAGACCGGCACTGAGCTGCTGCTTGGCGGTCAGGAAGTATTCCAGCCGGAAGCCGGTTTCCCACTGACTGGTCTGGAACGCAGTGAAATTCTGCCCCCCCTGGTGCAGCAGCCAACCGTCGCGGTCCTGATACTCGACCTCGCCCGTCACGTTGATATTCGCGGCTGGCCGCCAGGTGGCGCCGACTTCATAGGATTCACTGTATCCGCCCGCGAACTCGGTAGACCGACCGATCTGACCGTTCAGGCTCAGTGCCCTGGCCGTATTAGTGGTATAACTGGCGCTATAATTGGTGCGCTCCCGCGTGGCAAAAGTACCGTTGCCAAAGCTGTTGAGATCATCATAACGCTTCGGGAAATGCTGCAGGTTGATATTGACCCGATCCAGATTGTTCAGGGTGATCGCCGTGCTGATCACCGGTATCGCATTGTTGGTGCGATCGCCCTGCAGGTTTTCCTCGTAGCGCAGGAACGAAGACACCCGCACGTCGCGCACCCGAACCAGACCGGTTTTGATCCATTCAAAACGATACCAGGCTTCCTTGGCATTATTGCGATCCTGGTAGCCAAAATCATTGACATCAAGATCTTCATCAAAATAGGTTAAATGCAGGGTGTGTTTGAAGCCCTGACGCGGCGAATACACGATATCGGTGAAAGCACCAAAACCCTGATCGCCGTCGTCAACGTCAGAGGTCACTACCTGCCCGTCAAAACTCCAGATACCCCCCTGGGTCAGATACCGGAAATCAACCGCATGGACCTGGGCATCCGATTCCGGATGTGCCACCAGCGTACCAATGTAGCCGATGCCACGATAGGCGGCACCGGTGCCGCCACCCTGGTCCTCGTACAACACACGGAACGCGGTGAAATCACGTCCCTGTTGTTCAACTCGCTGACCCGGCAACCGGTATTCAGTATCATCTTCGGAAGCGGCCAAGATACCGTAGCGGAAATTGCCCTGCTGACCGGTGGCCTTGGCAGCACCCAGCAGATCTGCGGTCTGGATGCGCTCGCGCGCCGGCAATGACACCCCATCAGGCAGATCTGGTGAACGGGGACGTCCACCGATGCGACGCGTATTCAGAATGGTAAAGCGCTTGCCGATACTACCGTTTGAACGCGATGTGGTGTTGAAGATCTCCTGTCCTTCCTGGAAAAACAGTCGCTTTTCCGGGAAAAAGGTTTCGCTGGCGGTCAGGTTCACAACCACATCATCAGCCTCTGCCGAGCCGAAATCCGGATTCAGGGTTGCCGTCATCTGAAAGTTGCTGGACGGTCGCCAGAAAACATCGACGCCTGCCCGGTGCTCCCAGTCGGCATCGATTTCATCGTAGGTGGACGCAAAAGACGGGAACAGACTCCACTGCTGCTGCGGATTGACACCTTCCATCTCCAGCAGCGGAAAGTTACTCAGAAAGATCGGATCGGACTTGGCGATAGGCGGCCACGCCCAGTTCTGATTCAGGTGTGCAACCACACGCTCACCATAGAAGCCGATCTGCCGTCGGCCTTCACGACCTGGCATGGCCAGCTGTCCCCAGGGAATGTAGAACTCCGCACTCCAGCCGTTGGCATTTTCGTTGGTGGCACCATACCAGGCGCCGTCCCACTGGCTGTTGTACTGGCGCTCGGGCAGAATAGTGCCGTCCAGCTGGTTGTCGCCCAGGGCCAGACTGACCCAGTAGCCGTACTGTCCTTCGCCCGAAGTATCCAGTGTAAAAGACACGCGATCGCGGTTTACCTCGCGATTGTCACGCGCAGTGATACGACGCACCAGCGTGTCCGCCGGTTGCTCCATGTTAACCCCGATATAGATGCCATCGTCGGTGTAGAACACCTTCATTTCCGTGTCATAGGGCGCCCGTTCCAGAGTTTCCGGCTCCACGATCCACATGCCGCTCTGTGCGGGAATCTGTGCCCACACCGAATCGGTCAGTTCGCCATCAAGACTGATCGCAACATCGTCCGGCAAACGCTGTAACGGGATCACCATTTCTCTGCCAAAGCGGGCCTGCACACCAAGCGGGGCGGGATTGATGCCATTAACGCCCGGCTGGGCCTGGGCGGCAACATGAAGACACAAGGACGTCAGTCCCACAAGCGAGAGTCGGAGCACGGAGTTCAAAACGGGATACCTATTATTTTATTGGGTGACAAAAACGTAACCGCGGGAGTATAACGGCAACAAATTGTGATGGCATCAATGATTTGCAGTAAAGTTTGACAGATTGTAAGCGCCAGGCAGGATGTCTTGCAGGCAGATCGACTTGTACGAGGGCGACTATTGATCAATAATCGGGTGAAAACACTGTTTCTAGCGGGAGAATAACAATGACCACTCGACAGAACATGACAGTTGCGGCCCTGACTCTGGTCGTTGCCCTCGGCGCAGGCCAGGCCCTGGCCCAGGACGACCTGCCCCGGACGCCTTATGGGAAACCCGACCTGCAGGGCGTGTGGAGCAATGCCACGCTCACGCCGTTGACCCGGGACCGGGAGCTGGGCGAAACCCTCGTGCTTAGTGCCGACCAGGTTCGCGCTATGGAGGGAGGGCACCAGGCGTTTCTGGAGGCCGAGTATGCTGCCAGTGACCCCGATCGTGAACCCGGCGCCGGGGCTCAGGGCGGTGATGACGGCGACACCAATGACGGTTATAACGAATTCTGGAAAGAAGTCGGTGATCGTATCCAGGTCATCAACGGCGAACCCCGGTCCTCAATCATCGTGGATCCACCCAACGGTCAGATTCCCTTCGCTGGTGATCCCCGCGCCCGTTTTGCCCGTGCCCCCGGGGCGCCCGCTCCCAATGACGGTCCGGAAGGCCGTCCGCTGTCCGAGCGCTGCCTGATTTCCTTCGGCACCCACTCCGGGCCGCCCATGCTGCCGGTCATGTACAACAATAATTATCAGATTGTGCAAACCGAAGACTACGTCATGATTCTGGCCGAAATGATTCACGATGCCCGTATCATACGCATCGATGATGAACCCATGCCCCACATGCAAAAGTGGATGGGAGATTCTGTCGCGCACTGGGAGGGTGATACGCTGGTCGTCACCACCACCGGCTATCATCCGCAACATACCTGTCTCTTATACACATCTGACGCTGCCGACGATCTACTCTGTGTAG